>CANGPA010000016.1 GCA_947455645.1 Hyphomicrobiales bacterium
ACCGAACGCGCGAAGCGAAAGCGCAGCGCCGGGCAATCGGCAATCGGCAGGAGGTTATAGCGAATGGCGAATAGCGAATGGCGGGTAGGCAAAAAAGATAATGTCCTCATCCTGAGCCGCATCGCGGTAGCGATGCGAGTCGAAGGACGTGGTTCAGAGCGCTTAATTTGCGGGGTCCTTCGAGACGCATCGCCTTCGCGATGCTCCTCAGGATGAGGAATAAAAAAGCGTGTCGCGATGCTCCTCAAGATGAGGGAGTAGTAAAAAGCGTCGCCGCTCCTCAAAATGAGGTTGGTGAATGGATAGCGCGGCTTCCGCCCCGCGTTACAAAATCTTTGCAAAATCGGCGAAGGGGAGGCGGGGGCCACGTGGGTGGAAATGGTGTGTCTTGTCACCATGACCCAAGGCGCAGATGAAATTCGATTTGATCTTCCCATCAGGAAAGAAGGTTGAATCAACACCGGCATTGTCGAAACCGGACATCGGCCCGCAATCAAGGCCCAAAGCGCGGGCCGCGAGGATCAAATAGCCGCCCTGCAGCGAGGAGCTGCGAAAGGCTGTCGCTTGGATGGCTGAGTCATTACCGGCAAACCACGACCGCGCATCCGGATTATGCGGAAACAAAATGCCGAGCTTTTCATAAAATTCGAGATCATAGCCGATGATGACAACAACCGGCGCGGTCATGGTTTTGGCGCGATTGGCATCTGAGAGATGCGGCGCAAGCCTTTGTTTGGCCGCCTCGCTTTTCAAAAAGATAAGCCGCGCGGGGCATGAATTGGCAGCCGTTGGCCCCATTTTCATCAGATCGGCGAGACGGATCAAGGTTTCATCGGACACATCGAGCGGCAACCACGCGTTATAAGTGCGCGCCTCGGTGAAGAGTTGGGCTAAGGCTTCATCCGACAAAGGGGTCTTTGACATAAAGGCTTCTCTTCACGCAGGGGCTCTTGAGGCAGAAGGGGCGCTCGGCAATCGGATAGATTGCGATCAAACCGCGATCAAATCGACTGCACTTCACGCACATCGGGCAGGAAATGGCGCAGCAAATTCTGGACGCCATTTTTGAGTGTGGCGGTGGAAGAGGGGCAGCCTGAGCATGAGCCCTTCATGGCGAGATAGACGATGCCGTCGCGAAAGCCGCGAAACACGATGTCCCCGCCATCGCCCGCAACCGCCGGACGAATGCGCGTTTCAAGCAATTCCTTGATCGTATCGACGGTGGGCTTGTCCGCGGCTTCAAAAAATTCGTCAGCGCCGTCCTCATCCGCGAGCAGGGACGCGGCATCGGCCTCGTCGAGCAAAGGCTCGCCGGCCAAATAATGTTCCATGATCGCGCCGAGAATGGCGGGCTTCAGATGCGGCCACTCGCCTTCGGATTTTGTGACGGTGACAAAATCATAACCAAAGAAAACACTGCTCACACCGGAGACCGCAAAAAGACGGCGGGCCAAAGGCGACCGCTCGGCCGCATGAGCATCCCGAATTTCGAGCGTGCCGGATGACAGCACCGCGCGACCGGGCAAAAATTTCAACGTTGATGGGTTGGGAGTGGTTTCGGTCTGGATAAACATGGAGCCCTCGCAGCCGGTTCAAGGCCGGCGGATGGTGAATCGAAGTTCATAATATAACACTTGCACGGGAATTCTGCCATTGCGCGGGGCGATGAGCCGAAACGCTTTTTTATCTACATCGAGACGGTGTGAAATGATGGCCTTGGCGGTGCCATAAATTTTCCATAATCGGCGGCGAAACAGGAAAGCATCAAGATCCGGGCCCCTCTGGCGAGCGTGTCTCGTGATGTCGGATCTCTCCCGTAACCATTGGAGAGGAGGGTCCGTGGTGGAACTCTTAGCACATAATTTTGATATCATCTGGCTCGGCAAGCCCTTGTGGATGTGGCTTGGCTTTGTTGGTCTTGTGATTGTGCTCCTCGCCCTTGATCTTGGTGTGTTGCATCGCAAGCATCGCAGCATCGGCATTAGAGAAAGTCTCGTTCTCTCCGCGGGCTATATTGCGCTCGCGCTTCTTTATGGCGTGTGGGTGTGGTGGGCGTTAGGCTCTGAGCCGGGTCTTGCCTATTTCACCGGCTTTGCGATTGAGAAAGCGCTCGCGATCGACAATGTGTTTGTGATCGCGATGATCTTCAGCTTCTTCGCTGTGCCGCAACAGTATCAGCATCGTGTGCTGTTTTGGGGCATACTCGGCGTGATTATTTTGCGCGCCATCATGATCGGGCTTGGCGCGGCGGTTGTCTCAGAATTTGCTTGGGTTCTTTATATCTTCGCGATTTTCCTGATCGGCACCGGTATCAAGATGCTCACGGTTTCGGACAGAGAAACCGATCTCAACACCAACCCGCTTTTGAAACTGATCCGTAGCCGCTTCAATGTCACCGACGAGCATCATGGTGAGCGTTTCTTCATTCGCAAAGCCGATCCAAAAACCGGTCGGCTTGTACGCTATATGACGCCATTATTCTTGGCTTTGATCTTGATCGAGATTGCCGATGTGATCTTTGCGGTTGATTCCGTGCCGGCAATTTTCGCGATTACAACTGATCCGTTCATCGTTTACACATCGAACATCTTCGCCATTCTAGGCTTACGCGCTTTGTATTTTGCGCTCGCTGCGATGGTGCATCGCTTCCATTATCTCAAATATGCGCTGGCGATTGTTTTGATTGTGATCGGATCAAAGATTTTCATCGCCGATCTTTTGGGCATCGACAAAATTCCGCCGCTTCTGTCGCTCGTCGTGATTGCGTCGATTCTCGCTGCTGGCGTGCTCTACAGCATGGTGAAGACGCGGCACGCGCCTCAAGCGTGATGCCGCGCGTTCAACGGCGCACAAAGCCCAAAATATCTTTGACCGCATTCATCGTCTGGCGCGCTTTCGCGCCGGCGCGTTCCGATCCGTCAGCCAAGACCGCATCAATATAGGCCTGATCCGCAACAAGACGTTTCATTTCAGCGCCGATGGGGCCAAGCTTTGCAACCGACAGATCAACGAGCGCGGATTTGAAGGTTGAAAATTGTGCGCCACCATATTCGAGAAGAATATCGGCTTTGCTTGTGCCGTTGAGTGCCGCAAAAATACCGACAAGATTATCCGCTTCGGGCCGCGCTTTGAGCCCCTCCAATTCGGATGGCAAGGGTTCAGGATCCGTTTTCGCCTTGCGCACTTTTTGTGCGATGGCGTCGGCATCATCTGTGAGATTAATGCGCGAATAATCTGAAGGATCAGACTTCGACATTTTCTTGGTGCCGTCGCGCAAACTCATCACGCGTGTGGCCGGGCCTTGAATGAGCGGTTCAGGTAAGGGGAAAAACGCGTCGTTAAATCCGTTACGCGCAATCGACTCGGCAAAGTCATTGTTGAATTTCTGCGCGATGTCGCGTGATAATTCGAGATGTTGCTTTTGATCTTCGCCGACCGGAACATGGGTCGCGCGATAGACCAAAATATCCGCCGCCATCAAAGCAGGATAGGCATAAAGACCGACGGACGCGTTTTCGCGATCCTTGCCGGCTTTCTCCTTGAATTGCGTCATGCGGTTCAACCAGCCAAGGCGTGCGACGCAATTGAACACCCAAGCGAGTTCCGCGTGTTCGGGAACCTGACTTTGATTGAAGATGATATGCGCTTTCGGATCAATGCCGCAGGCGATGAAGGCGGCCGTCACTTCGCGGATATTGGCGGTGAGCTGAAGCGGATCTTGTGCGACCGTGATCGCGTGTAAATCAACGACGCAATAAATGCAGTCATGGCTCTTTTGCAAATCGACAAATTTGACGATGGCGCCCAGATAATTGCCGAGATGAAGATTGCCCGTCGGTTGAACACCGGAAAAGACGAGCTCTTTGAAATGCGCCATGGCCAAACCCCTTGGAGCGTCATGCGCCATCCTGTGGACGCGATCACACTCTGATTTTTGTATCGCGGGGCTTATCGCAATCCGCCAAGACAAGCGCAAGAGGTGCGCGGCGCGGGTTCAGCGCAAGAGGTGCGCGGCGCGGGTTCAGCGCAAGCGGCGATGAAGGCCCAAGACCCAAGCGGCGAGGCCATAGGCGGCAAGGCCACCAAGACACAGACCAGACAGAGCGGTGACGCGCAAGAGAAGCGGGACGTGCTGATCGAGTGCCTTCGAAAACAGAGGCAAAAGCGCCGCAAGGCTAAGCGCCATCATCCCGCTCGCCCCCACCACGCGGAGTTTGAGGCCGATCAAAGCGCGGCTGATCTGCCAGCCGGAGAGCGGGTGAAGGCCGATATGCTGCACAAAAACCGTAACGATTTGACCAAAAGCAAGCGCCGCCGCAAAGCCGAACACGCCGAACCGGTCGGATAGGCCCCAAAGCGCCAGAATGGTTGCCGCAAGTCCGAGTACGGCCGCGATCAGAGGCAGGCGCGTCTGCTCGCGGGCAAAATAGACCTGCATCTGCACCCGCGCGAGCGCGGCAAAAGGCAGGCTCAGCGCAAAGCCGGAGAGAGCCGCCGCCGTGCCGATCCGGTCGGTCGCGGTGAACGCGCCCCGCTCAAACAAGACGGCGGTGATCGGTTCAGCGAGCATCACAAGGGCGATGGCGGCGGGTAAAGCCAGCGCAAGCGCAAGACCAAAAGCGCGATCCATCGCGCGGTGAAACGCGGCGCCCATCCCCTTGCGCAATTCCGATGCGAAGGCCGGCAAAGCCACGGTGGCCAATCCCGACGCGATAAACCCGAGGGGCAATTGTGCGACGCGGTCCGCATAATTCAAATGCGCGATGGCAGCAGGCACATGGGATGCGGCCTGAAGAACCAGAAGAACCGCCACTTGTCCCGCAATCTGGATGACAAAGCCCGGTGCCGCGAGGGCGATCATACGCTTGGCATTCCCACTCAAGCGCGGGCGATTAATGACCGGTGATTCTGCGCCTGAAAAAAGTGCTGGCAAGAGCAACAGAATTTGCGCGCACGCCGCAAGACTTGCGGTGAGCGCTAGCAGAAAGCCGCCATAGGACAAATCACCGCCCGTCAATTCATCAAACATCAAGAGCACGGCGACGAGGCTCGCATTCACAAGTACCGGAATGAAAGCCTGCGCCGCGAAGCGCTGTTGCGCCACGAGAATGGCGGAGATGAGGCTTGAAAGCAGAACACCAAAAATCAATGGCAAGGCCGCGCGCAAATAAAATACCGCACGCATCAACGTGTCATCCGCAAGACCGGGTGCCATTAAGCGCACAAGAAGCGGTGCAAATAGTTCACCGATCACCACGAGAGCGAAGGCAATGAAGCTGACAAGTGCCAGACTATCCCGCGCTAAAGATCGCAAACCCTCGCGATCACCGGCCGCGCGCAAGCGTGTGGCGAGCGGCACATAACCTGTGTTCCACCCGCCCTCGCCCATCGCACGGCGCACAAGATTGGGCAGACGCAGCGCGACAAAAAACGCTTCGGCTACGGGGCCTGTCCCCAAGACGGAAGCCAAAAGCACGTCGCGCAAAAAGCCAAGCACACGCGTGGCCATGGTCGCCGCGCCGACCCACAGCGTGGCGCGAAGAATAGTCATGCGGCGCGATCCACGCTCACAGGCTTAAAGAATGAACCGGCCAAGATCGGCATTTTTAGCGAGATCGCCGACGCTTTTTTCAACATCCTTGGCGGTGATCTGAACGGTAGAGCCCGATTTATCCGGTGCGGTGAAGGAGATGTCATCCAACACGCGTTCCATCACGGTTTGCAAGCGACGCGCCCCGATATTCTCGATGCTTGAATTCACTTCAACAGCGATGCGCGCAATCGCATCAATCGAGTCGGGTGTGAAATCGAGTGTGACGCCTTCGGTTTCCAGCAGAGCCACCGATTGACGAATGAGGCTTGCTTCCGTCTCCGTGAGAATGCGTCGGAAATCCTCTTCCTTAAGCGAGAGAAGTTCTACGCGGATGGGCAGACGACCTTGCAATTCAGGCAAGAGATCAGAGGGTTTTGAAACGTGAAACGCGCCTGATGCGATAAACAAAATATGATCGGTTTTCACCGCACCATGTTTGGTTGAAACGGTTGTCCCTTCAATCAAAGGCAAAAGATCGCGTTGCACGCCTTCGCGCGAAACATCCGCGCCACCGCGATTTTCACGCGCGCAGATTTTATCGATTTCATCGAGAAACACGATGCCGTTGTTTTCAACATCGCGAATGGCTTCAGCAATAATCTGATCCTGATCAAACAGCTTATCGCTCTCCTCGGTGACCAAAGGTTGATAGGCTTCCTCGACGGTAACGCGACGGCTTTTGGTTTGCCGACCCAATTTGCCAAAAATATCCCCGAGATTGATCGCGCCCATTTGCGCACCCGGCATGCCCGGCACATCAAACATCGGCATTGAGGGATTTGATGTCTGCACATCAATTTCGATTTCTTTTTTGGAAAGCTCTCCCGCACGCAATCGCTTGCGAAACGATTCACGCGTGGCCGCACTCGCGGTTTGGCCAACCAGCGCATCAAGCACGCGATCCTCTGCTGCGATTTCTGCGCGCGCACGCACGCTTTTGCGCTTGGCTTCTTTGACGAGCGCAATGCCCACTTCAACAAGATCACGGATGATCTGTTCGACATCGCGACCGACATAACCAACTTCGGTGAATTTGGTCGCTTCAACCTTGAGGAAGGGTGCATTCGCGAGTTTGGCGAGGCGACGCGCGATTTCCGTTTTTCCGCATCCGGTCGGCCCGATCATCAGAATATTTTTAGGCAGGACTTCCTCACGCATCGGCCCTTCGAGTTTCAAACGCCGCCATCGGTTGCGCAACGCAATGGCCACAGCGCGCTTGGCGTCTTTCTGGCCGACAATATAGCGGTCAAGCTCGGACACGATTTCCCGCGGCGATAAATCCGTCATCAACGCGCTCCTTCAGTCTCAAGCTGCTCGATGGTGATCGAACCATTGGTGTAAACACAAATATCAGCGGCGATGGCGAGACCCTTGCGCACAATCGCCTCGGCATCGAGATCCATATCGATCAAAGCGCGGGCGGCCGATAAAGCGTAATTGCCCCCAGAGCCAATACCCATCACGCCATTCTCGGGCTCGAGCACATCGCCATTTCCCGACAGAATGAGGCTGACCCGCGCATCCGCCACAAGCATCATGGCCTCAAGACGCCGTAAATAGCGATCCGTACGCCAGTCCTTGGCGAGCTCGACCGCCGCGCGCATCAACTGCCCGGGATATTGTTCCAATTTGGTTTCAAGACGCTCGAACAGGGTAAACGCATCAGCGGTTGCACCGGCAAAACCCGCAATCACCTCACCTTTGCCCAGACGACGGACCTTTTTGGCGTTGCCCTTGATGACCGTTGGCCCGAGGCTGACCTGACCATCCCCGCCAATGACGACTTTGCCCCCTTTACGGACCATAAGGATGGTTGTTGCACGCCATTTTTTGTCTTCATCGTCCATCACGGGTTATTCCTCACGGGGTTTTGCAGTCTCATATCGGTTTTTAGAGTGCTTTTCGTTTCGAGGGAATCAAAAGGGTTCTCGTAGAGTCAGGATAAAAACCGATACCGTCCTCATAAGTGGCGTGACAGGCATCGAATTGCCAGATAGAGGCTTCTCAGAATTGATCACGCTCCAAACACAAGCGAGGCGCCATGCGCTCGGCCAGCATCAAACGTAAAACCGGCGAAACCGATATCGCCGTTTCGATCGCTCTTGACGGAACCGGCGAGGCTAAAATTGCCTCCGGCGTCGGCTTTCTTGACCATATGCTGACGCTGTTTGCGCGCCACGCTCTGTTTGACGTCACCGTCTCCTGCAAAGGCGATTTGGACGTCGATCAGCACCATTCGGTCGAAGATATCGGCATCGCGCTCGGCCAGGCCTTTCGCGAGGCCTTGGGCGACAAGAAGGGCATTACGCGTTATGCCCATTCCTATCTGCCGATGGACGAGACGCTTTCGCGGGTAGCGGTTGATGTCTCGGGACGTCCTTTTTTGGTGTTCCGGACAGAATTCGAGCGCGAAAAGATCGGGGATTTTGACACGGAACTGGTGCGCGAATGGTTTCAGGCCTTCGCGATCAATGCCGGCATCACGCTACATGTAGAAACGCTTTATGGGCTCAACGCCCATCACATCGCCGAAAGCTGCTTTAAGGGCTTGGCGCGGGCATTGCGCGCCGCCATTGCGCTTGAGCCGCGGGAAGCGGGTCGCGTGCCCTCGACCAAGGGCGTTCTCTGACCAAACAGAAATTGGACCCTAAGATCATGGCGCTTTATTCGGTTTATCTGCCGCGCGCTTGGGATGGCACCAGAGCGAGCCTCGTTGATCAGGCCCGATTGGTGCCGGACGGATTCTCCTTTTGGGGCTTTTTGTTCCCGCTGCTTTGGCTGTTGTGGAATCGGGTCTGGCTCGCCTTTTTGCTCGTGCTTGCGCTGGATCTGGCGCTGGCAATCGCCGGTTCGCGCTGGGGAATCGCCCCGGGCCTTGTCGGGCTTGCAGGGTTTGTTTTGATGGGGCTTGTCGGGTTTGAAGGGCGCATCTGGCTCGGGCGAGCACTCGAGCGGCGCGGCTATCGCCTGATCGAAGTTGTGCAGGCCGCCGACACGGATGCCGCGCTTCATCATATTCTGGCACATTGGGCGGATGCCGCACTTGCGGCGGGTCCAACGCCGCCGCCCTCAGGGACCGTCCAATCAGGACCTGGTCCGGCGCCGACAAGCCGGGGCGTGATCGGGCTTTTTCCGGCACCGGATTCCCATCGATGAAAACAGCCATCATCGATTACGGGTCGGGCAATTTGCACTCGGCCCAAAAAGCCTTTGAGCGCGCGGCGCAAGACCATACGCTCGCAGCCGACATCAAAGTGACCGCCGACCCGGATGAGGTGCGCGCGGCTGACCGGATCGTTCTGCCGGGCGTTGGCGCTTTTGCTGATTGCAAACGCGGCCTTGATGCGGTGCCCGGCATGATCGAGGCGATGACCGAAGCTGTAAAAACACGCGGGCGGCCGTTTCTCGGGATTTGTGTGGGCATGCAACTTCTTGCAGATCGCGGCCTTGAACATGAGACGAGCACGGGACTCGGCTGGATCGGCGGCGATGTCGTCGAAATCAAACCGAAAGATCCTGAGCTGAAAATTCCGCATATGGGATGGAATACGCTGAACCTCATCCGCAACCATGCTTTGCTCGCGGATATTCCCGAAACGCTGCATGCTTATTTCGTGCATTCCTATCATCTCAGAGTGCGCGATGCGGCTGATCTTGTTGCGACGACCGACTATGGTGACGCGGTGACCGCTTTTGTGGCGCGCGACACGATTGCCGGAACGCAATTTCATCCCGAGAAAAGTCAAAAGCTCGGGCTCGCTCTGATTGCCAATTTTTTAAGGTGGCGCCCGTGATTTTGTTTCCTGCCATCGACCTCAAAGAAGGCCGCTGTGTGCGCCTCATCCAAGGCGACATGGATCAAGCCACCGTGTTCAATGACGATCCTGCAGCGCAAGCCGCAACATTCGAAACGCAAGGATTCGAATGGCTGCATATTGTTGACCTTGATGGCGCCTTTGCGGGCAAGCCCATCAATGCCGCTGCGGTTCAGAGCATTGTTGCGCGCATCCATATTCCGATCCAACTCGGTGGTGGCATTCGCGATATGAAGACAGTTGAAGGCTGGCTGCACGCGGGCATCAAACGCGTGATCATCGGCACAGCGGCGGTGCGTGATCCGGCCTTTGTGCGCGAAGCGGCGCGGCGATTTCCCGGACAGATTGCGGTGGGCATTGATGCGCGTGACGGACGCGTGGCGGTGGATGGCTGGGCGCAGTTGTCCGAAATGGCGGCGGTTGATCTTGGACAGCGCTTTCAAGATGCGGGTGTGGCGGCGATCATCTATACCGATATTGCGCGTGACGGGTTGCTCAAAGGTCTCAACATCGAGTCAACGCTTGCGCTGGCACAGGCGTTGACCATTCCGGTGATTGCATCAGGAGGCTTGGCATCGCTTGATGACATTCACCGGTTGACCGAACCCGATTGCGCGATCCTTGAAGGCGCGATTTCGGGCCGCGCGCTTTATGATGGCCGGCTTGATCCGACCGCCGCTTTGACTCTCATTCGCACCCGCCTCAAGAGCGATCACGCCCATGCTTAAAGTGCGCGTTATTCCGTGTCTTGATGTGAAGGACGGGCGCGTCGTCAAAGGCGTGCAATTTGTCGATCTCATCGATGCGGGTGATCCGGTTCAATCCGCCATGGCCTATGATGCGGCAGGCGCAGATGAGTTGTGCTTTTTGGATATTACCGCAAGCCATGAAAATCGCGGCACGTTGATGGATGTGGTGCGGCGCACGGCTGAAGCCTGTTTCATGCCTTTGACGGTGGGTGGTGGTGTGCGCACGATTGAAGATATTCGCAATCTTCTGCTTGCGGGTGCCGATAAGGTTTCGATTATGACAGCCGCGGTGTTTGATCGCGATTTTGTCAATCGTGCGGCCGAAAAATTTGGCAATCAATGTATTGTGGTAGCGATTGATGCCAAAAAAGTTTCACAAGACGGAGAAGCGGATCGATGGGAGATTTTCACCCATGGCGGCCGCAAACCGACGGGCATTGATGCCATCGACTATGCGCGCGATGTGACGGCACGCGGGGCCGGTGAATTATTGCTCACCTCGATGGATCGCGATGGCACCAAAGTGGGGTATGATCTTGCCCTCACACGCGCGATTGCGGATGCCGTGTCGGTGCCCGTGATCGCATCGGGTGGTGTGGGAACTTTGCAGCATATGGTGGAGGGCATTCGCGATGGTCATGCGAGTGCCGTGCTCGCTGCCTCGATTTTTCATTTCGGACACCATACAATCCGCGAAGCCAAGACCGCTTTGCAGACGGCCGGGCTGCCGGTGAGGATGGACTGAATGTCGACTTTCACGCTTTCCGATCTTGAACAAACGATTGCCATACGCGCGGCTGCGTCACCGGATGAATCCTATACAGCCAAATTGATCGCGCGCGGCATGGCAGTGGCGGCAAAAAAACTCGGCGAAGAGGCGGTTGAAACCGCACTCGCTGCGGTGAGTGGAGACCGTCAGGCACTTGTGTCCGAGAGCGCGGATTTGCTCTATCATCTGCTCGTCGTTCTCAAAGCGGCGGATGTTCCGCTCGATACGGTTTTAGGCGAACTTGAAAAGCGCACGGTGCAATCGGGTCTTGCCGAAAAAGCATCGCGCGCGGCGGAATGATGGTTTGACATGAGCCCCGTCGAAACCGATCTCGATTTATTGGCGTTAGGCGATGCGCTCTCGCCCTATCGCGTCTTCTCGCGCGATGAGTGGGCGACATTGCGTGCCGATACACCGATGACCTTGACGGCCGATGATCTCGCGAAATTGCAATCACTCAATGATCCGATTTCGCTTGATGATGTGATTGCGATTTATCTGCCGCTGTCGCGCTTGCTCTCGCTTTATGTTGCCGCGACGCAAGGGCTCTTCAAAGCGACGCAACGCTTCTTGATGGCGGAAGACGGCAAAGTGCCTTATGTGATTGGCATTGCGGGGTCGGTGAGCGCCGGCAAATCAACCACCGCGCGCGTTTTGAAGGCGCTGTTGTCGCGTTGGCCCAACACGCCGAAAGTTGAACTCGTCACGACCGACGGGTTTTTGATGCCCAATGCGATGCTTGATGCCGAAGGTTTGATGGAGCGCAAAGGTTTTCCGGAAAGCTATGATGGCACCGCGCTCATTCGGTTTTTAGCCGATGTGAAGGCGGGCAAAAGCCATGTTGAAGCCCCCGTTTACTCGCATCTGGTTTATGATGTTGTGCCGGGTGAAACCATCTCGGTTGACCGGCCCGATATTTTGATTGTCGAGGGATTGAATGTGTTATTGCCGAACCGGTTGCAGAAAACCGGCAAGCCAATTCCTTTCGTGTCTGATTTTTTCGATTTCTCGATTTATCTTGATGCGGATGAGAGTGATCTTGAACGCTGGTATATCGACCGCTTCATGCGCTTGCGCGATACGGCATTTCGTGACCCACGCAGTTTCTTTCGCAAATATGCGGCGCTCAATGATCAGGAAGCTGAAACCATGGCGCGTGGCATTTGGCACTCTATCAATTTGCCGAATTTGCGCGAGAATATTTTACCGACACGGCCACGCGCCGATCTTGTGCTGACCAAAGGCACGCAGCATCGCATCGAAGAAGTGGCGCTCAGGAAATTGTAAGGCCGCTCTGGCTCGCAAGATCCTTGAGCCGCGCTTCCGGTCTTGCGCCGATGTGTTGAATGATTTCAGCCGCAGCGATGGCTCCTAAACGCGCAGCCCGCGTGTGATCAAAACCGCGCACATGGCCGAGCAAAAATCCGGCGGCGAACAAATCACCCGCGCCCGTTGTATCGACCAGACGCTCAATCGGTTCGGCAGACACTTCCGTGATTGATGCGCCATCGATCACAATGGACCCGGCCTCCGAGCGCGTTACAACCGTCAAAGGGCCTTCAGCGCGCAAAGCAGCAACCGCGCTGTCAAAATCCGATGTCGTATAAAGGCTTTTGAGCTCATGCTCATTGGCGAGCAAAATATCAATTGTGCCATCAGTAATCAGCGCGCGAAATTCATCACGATAGCGATCAACACAAAAACTGTCGGACAATGTAATTGATACTTTACGACCTGCCGCATGCGCGAGTTCAGCTGCTTTGCGGAAGGCCGCTTTCGCGGCCGGTGGATCCCAGAGATAGCCTTCAAGATAGGTTACAGCCGCTGCTTGAACTGTGTGGGGATCAATATCGGCGGGACCAAGATTTTGGCAGGCACCAAGATAGGTGTTCATCGTGCGCTCGCCATCAGGCGTGACGAGAATGAAGCTGCGCGCCGTGGCGGGGCCTTCCTCAGCATGGGCGGTGTCGAAACCGACGCCAATCGCGCGGATGTCATGCGTGAAGGCTTTGCCGAGCGAGTCTTGGCGCACCTTGCCGATGAATGATGCTTTGCCGCCGAGTGAGGCGACGCCGACGGTGGTGTTCGCCGCTGAACCACCGGAGATTACCGTTGCCGGACCCATGGCCTGATAAAGCCGCTCAGCCTCCACCTCATCGATCAAGCGCATCGAGCCCTTGGCGAGCTGGTTGGCGATCAGAAAATCATCTTCAGTACGGGCCAGCACATCAACAATGGCGTTGCCGATCCCAAGAATATCGGCGGGGGCAGAGGTCTTAGGAGAATTTGTCATAGGGCACTCAGGCTGAACAAAAAGCGTGGCCCCTCGTGACAGCCGCTCTGCCCAGCGTCAAGATGTTACGAACTTGAACGCTGACGCGCCTCCGCAAGGCGCGCTAAAATCACATCCAGATCGGTTTCGGTTAAATGCCCGATCTCGCGTGAGAGGCGATTGGCGAGTTCAGTGGCTTTCGGCGAGAGGCCAGCCGTCTCAATCGCGATTTTCGGATCGGACACATCGGCGAGACGCTGCAATTCATCTGCCTCGTCCCAGATGATGTTGAAATAATGGATCACGCGCTGAACGAAACTCCAATTCGGTTTCGAACGGCGGCCATGTTCGAGTGCCGACAAATAGGTGCTCGACACGCCAAGCTCGTCGGCCATGTCCTTGAGCTTGATGCCGCGCGCTTCGCGAAGCGCACGCAATCTTTCGCCAAAAGGGGTCATGACGCGTCGCTCCCGCGCCGCCGGCGTATCCGCACATAAAGCGCGCCCGCGCCGCCATGATGCTGCGCGGCGGGTTCGAACCCGATCACATAGGGGCGCAAATCCGGCATGCGAAGCCAATGCGGTACCGTACGACGCAATACGCCACGCTCCTCAAATAGGCCCCGATCTTCCGCCCCCGAGGCGCCTTTGCCGGTCACCACGAGAACAACGGCCGCGCCCTGACGCTGTGCGTCGATGATAAAGCGCCTGAGCGCCTCATGGGCCTCATTCTGTCGCTTGCCATGGAGATCGATGACCGCCTCGATCGGATGCGCGCCGCGCGAGAGCCGTTGCCGCAAACGTTTTTCAAGCGGCGCCAGCGGCGGGATGTCCGGCTCCGGTATTTTGTTGCGCTGCACAATAGATTTTTGCTGCGGTTTATGTTGCGCAATATGAGGTGCAGCAATTTCGGTTGGCGTCGGGGGTTTCAGCGATCCTTCGCTTGCCGGTTCGGAGGTTTCACTGTCGCTGATCCGGCGCTGCGAGAGGGGCTCAATATGGCGCGTGACATGCGTCCAAAGCGCGGTTTCATCCGCCGTCAAAATCCGCTTGCGCCGCCCGCCGCCCGACATGATCTACTCCTTCGGCAGCAAAACAGTGAAATCGCCGCGATGACGGATACGCCCGGCCTGACGGCCAGCCTCCGATCCGGAACCGATAAAGAGATCGGCCCGTGCCGCACCCAAAATCGCCGATCCCGTATCCTGCGCGATCATCAATCGTGAAAAATCCGCCTCGCGTCCATCCCCATCCGGCAAACGGGCGGTGATAAAAAACGGCAGACCATAACACCATTGCCGCCGATCAATGGCGATCGACCGCCCGGCGTCGAGCGTGGTCGAGGCCGCGCCCACCGGACCCTCGGCCTCGGACAGAGCTTCAGACAATGAAAAGAAAATATAAGAGCGGTTGAGCCGCATAATCCGATGGGCGTGTTCCGGATTGGCTCTGAGCCAAGATTTGAGACTTTCGAGATTGATGGCCTCGAGCGGCATATGGCCTTCGTCGCGAATGACGCGCGCAATGGTCGTGTAGGCATGACCGTTACGCCCGGCATAAGTGAGCCGCGCGATGCGCCCATCGGGCAAACGCACGCGGGCTGACCCCTGAACTTGCGCAAAAAACAATTCGACGCGATCAGGCAAATAAAGAAGTTCAAGGGTTTTGCCTTCAAGAGCGCCATCCTCAATCGCCGCGCGATCAAAATAGGGCTCAAGACCGGCGCTTGTGCGGCGTGCGGCTGACAAAGCGGGATCAAGCGGGGCAGGCGGCATCTCATTTTGCGCAAAAGTGACAAGATCAGCCGGTCGGCCGAGGACCGGAACGGGAAAAGCCGCGCTTTTTTCAAATGAACCCGGAATCTCCGGTTCGTAATAGCCAGTTAGAAATCCGCTTCCCTGATCCGGTTTGACAAAAAAGGGTTCAAAATTTTGCTCAAAAAATGCCCGTGGGCTCCCTTTCCAGTCGAGTGCCATTCGTGCGAGGCGCTGAACCGACGGGGGCGTTGGCAAAGCGGGACGCAAAGGGGCTCTTTGCTCGGTCTCCGCCTGCGCAGATTTCAAAAACGTCGCAAAAGCGGCGGCATGATCCTCATCCGGCCAACCCGACAGATCCGAAAAAAACTGCCGCTCCAGCCGGGCATCCAACAGCGCGTAAGCGGTTGGCGAGCCGGTCACTGTGCCGCTTCGGTCGCAACCAGTTTCCAGGCCGGATCGCGACTGCCGATTTCGCGCGCAAAGGTCCAGACGTCGTTGACATCAACGACCTTATCGGTTGCGCCCTCGATCACGTCACCCTTGTCATTTCGGGTCGCTGTGATGAGTTTTGACAGAAAATGCATTGTGATTTGCGCGGATTTACCGCGAATCTGGACATCTTTGATCTCGGCCTTATCGAGACCAACAAAGGTCGTCTCAACCGTTTCGCCTTTTTTCTCACGATCGGCGATCGCGGTTACGAAACCTTCAAAGACATCACGCGACAATAAATCCTTGAGCGTGGGCCTGTCTCCAGCAGCAAAAGCAAGCACGATCGACTCATAGGCCGCACGCGCGCCGGATACGAAATGCCGCGCATCGAAATCAGGCTCGGCTACGAGCAAAGCATCAAGCGATTTGGCCAAGGGTGATTCAGCCTCGGCAATGCCGCGCCAGCGCGCGGGATCAGGCTCCGCTTTTGAGGCATCATCAGCAATCGGATTGGCTTCTGCCGGCAGGGCCGCCGGTTCAGACTTTGACGGCATGACGGGACGGAAGCGATTGGGCGTACGATCGGGATCGCGCTCCGTACGGGTCCCCAAAACGCTATAGAGGCGCCACGCAACAAAAGCCGCTAAAACCAAGAATACGATTACCGACAGATCGAAACCGTCCTGCATAAGATTTTCTCACCCTTCTTGCCCGAAGCATAACTCAAACTGTTGACCTTGATATGGGGTCTTACAGGATCAATTCAAAATCATCTCTT
Organism: Hyphomicrobiales bacterium; assembly: GCA_947455645.1. Classification (GTDB taxonomy): domain Bacteria; phylum Pseudomonadota; class Alphaproteobacteria; order Rhizobiales; family Beijerinckiaceae; genus CAIUPE01. The sequence goes on from CANGPA010000016.1 coordinate 16,165, forward strand.
GACCCGTGACCTAAATTTCCATTCTGGTCAAATTTACGGCGGCGCTGAAGGCGACTTTCCCTTAGCGCAGCTTTATTATAAACAAAATCGAAACGAATTCTTGTTTATGCCTGTTGGCATAAATTGATCCGTATTTTTCCGATCCACATGACGCGCCCCATTCGAGGAGAGCCCTGTTTATGACCGATGACGCCGCTCAAGCCCTTCCAAGCCTCTCTGCGCTCGGTCAATATGTCAAAGATTTCTCATTCGAGAATCCGAATGCGCCCGCCTCTCTGGTCCCGCGCCAGAACGGACCGAATATCGCCATTTCGGTGAATGTAAACGCCAAGCAAACCGGTGAGTCTGAATATGAGGTCGAGCTTTTGCTGGAAGGCAAGGCTGGCGAAGAAAATGATACGATGTTCCGGTTCGAATTGAACTATGCCGGTGTCTTCAGGGCGCAAAACATCCCGGCTGAAAATCTTCAAGCCGTGATCATGATTGAATGTCCGCGGCTTCTGTTTCCTTTCGCACGACAAATTGTTGCCGATGCCGTGCGCAGCGGTGGCTTCCCGCCCCTTCTCATTGATCCGATTGATTTTGCGGGTCTCTATCGCCAGCGTCTCGCGGACATGCCGCCCGCTGGCACCGCTTAATATCAAAAGACGTATATCAAGAGCGGGATTACCGCTCTTTCTGTTCGCGGATATAATCGTTCCAGATCGCATCGGGACCCAAGGTTGCGACAAAGGCCGCATGCGTATCAAGCTCAGCAGGCAATAAACGCTCCGGCAAAGCCGTTGGACGTGTGCTGTTGCGACGCGTTTGGGTTGTGACTGCTTTTTCTTGCGCGGTTTGTTCAACGGCTAGACCGAGATTGGTCTGCCGGCCGCCGAGCAATTCAATATAGACTTCAGCGAGAATTTCCGCATCAAGCAAAGCGCCGTGTTTGGTGCGGCGCGAATTATCGACGTTCAACCGCTGGCATAAGGCATCAAGACTGTTCGGGCCGAAAGGAAATTTGCGGCGCGCGATGACGAGCGTATCGATCACGCGCTCTGTCGCGATGACCTCCATGCCGACGCGCGTAAATTCCGCATTGATAAAGCCCATATCAAATGACGCATTATGCGCGACCAGTTTGGCATCCCCAATAAAGGTTGAAAATTCTTCCGCAATATCCGCAAAAAGTGGCTTATCGCTTAGGAACTCGCGCGATAATCCATGCACGCGAAAAGCGGCCTCCGGCATATCGCGCTCGGGATTGAGATAGACGTGATAGGTTTCGCCGGTTGGAATGGTGTTGATCAGTTCAACGCAACCGATTTCAACAATGCGGTCGCCGCCGAGCGGATTAAGTCCGGTCGTTTCCGTGTCGAAAATAATTTCACGTGTCACGACGATTTAGGCCTTTCCAACCGCATGCGTTTTTGTGCGTCCAGCGAGTGCTTTAAGCACGCTATCAACCTGACGGGCAGCATCCGCAATACCATGTCCCGTATCAATCAAAAAATGGGCACGCTGCCGCTTTTCCGAATCAGGTGTTTGCCGCGCGAGAATGGCGTCAAATCGTTCCGGCGTCATGCCGGGTCTGGATAGCACGCGCGTTTTCTGAACAGAATAATCGGTTGAGACGACCAAGACCGCATCACACCGCGCTTCGCCCTGTGTTTCAAACAAGAGGGGAATATCGAGGATCGCCAGCGGTGCGGATTGGGCTTTGCATTGCGCCAAAAAATTTTGCTCTTCCGCGCGCACGAGCGGATGAACAATCTGTTCCAGCTTTTTCATGGCCAGCTCATTGCCGATGACCTGTTGTGCCAAAAGGGACCGATCAACAACACCCTCTTTTGTGGTGCCTGGAAAAGCCTCTTCAATCAGCGGCGCGGCTTTGCCTCGATAAAGCGCGTGAACAACCGCATCCGAATCATGCACGGGGATGCCGCGTTCGCGAAAAAGCGCAGCGGTTGTCGATTTGCCCATGCCGATTGATCCGGTCAGGCCCAGAATAAAGGTCATGTCCGGTGTCCGAAAATATCGGCTTCAACCAAAGCCCTGAGTTCTTCTGTCACGGTCGGCCTTTTGCCAAACCAATGTTCAAAACCGGGCGCGGCCTGATGCAAGAGCATGCCGAGACCATCGACCGCCACAAGACCTTGCGCGCGCGCAGTGCGCAATAAGCCGGTTTCAAGCGGCACATAGACGATATCCGTGACCAATGCATTTTTGTTAAGCGCGCTGAGATCAAGTTCGAGATCAGGTTGGCCTTTCATGCCAAGCGATGTCGTATTGACCAGAAAATCAGCATCACGAAACGCGTCACTCATCTGATCATAAGATATGACCTCGACCGGTTTTCCAAAACGGCTTGAAAGCGTTTCGGCTTTTTCGCGTGTCCGGTTGATGACAATGATCCGCGCGGCACGCCGTTCAATCAATCCCTGAATAATGGCCGCGGCGGCGCCACCCGCGCCAAGCACGATTGCCTTTTCAAGCGCGCGATCCCAGCCCGGTTGACGCTGATCGAGATTGGCGATGAATCCTTCAATATCCGTATTGTCGGCGCAAAGATGTCCGTTCTCAAACCAGAGCGTGTTGGCCGCTTGTAATTTCTGGGCACGTGCGGTGGGTTTATCCGCAAGGCGAAAAGCGGTCTCTTTATTTGGCAATGTCACATTGCAACCGACATAGCCCTGCGCGGCCATTGTGCGGATAAAGTCAGGAAAGACATCGGGAGGCGTATCAACGCGCCCATAGTGACCGTTCAACCCAAGTGTCTTTAACCAATAGCCATGAATCATCGGCGAGCGTGAATGCGCAATCGGATGGCCCGTCACACAAGCACGAGGTCCGTCGGCTAGAATTTCAGACATCCCGCACTCCGAAAAAATCCAATCATGGCATCAAGGGGCAAACCGAGTATCGCATCGTCTCGACCCTCGACCGCTTGAAAGAGATGGCGACCAAGGCCTTCCCAGTGAAAACAACCAACCGCGCTCAAGCAATCGGGCAAAGCGCAATCAAGATAGGCATTGATTGCATCCGATGACAAAGCGCGCATTGTGAGGTCTACCCGTTCGCAATGCGACCAAATCACTTCATCATTGCGTGCAACGGCAATGGCCGAGAAGAGTTGATGTGTTCGACCCGCCAGCATTTCAATCTGTCGATATGCGGCTTCGCGCGTGCTGCTTTTGTGTAGCAAGACATCATCAATTGCCAAGGTTTGATCCGCGCCCAAAACCCACGCGTTATGATTTAGCACACCGACGAGGCGCGCTTTTTCACAGGCCAATTTTAGAGCCAATGAAGCTGCTTCGCGTTCTTCCGGTTTGAGACTTGCCTCAAACGCGCGCTCATCCAAATTTGCTGGATGGGTAGAAAAAACAAAACCCGCGCCGCGCAACAAGGCAGCACGTGCGCTGCTTTTAGAAGCGAGTATCAAAGGATCAGAGGCAAGCCAGACAGAAGAGCTCCGCGTCATGCATCATCACCCGGTCGAATATGCTGACGATGAAGATCAATGATCGCTGCGGCGGTTTCTTCAATCGAGCGCCGCGTGACGTCTATCATCGGCCAATTATTGCGGGCGCATAGGCGTCGCGAATAAAGAATTTCTTCGGCAATCGCTGCCTTATCGACATAAGCGGTTTCTTCCGTTGCGTTTAACGCCAGTAGCCGGTTTTGACGAATCTGGACGATGCGCTCGGGGCTTGCGACAAGGCCAACGACCAACGGCTTTTTGACTTCGCTTAATTGTGTGGGCGGTGGAATATTGGGAACCAAAGGAACATTCGCCGTCTTGTAACCGCGATTGGCGAGATAGATGCTCGTGGGTGTTTTGGATGTGCGGCTGATGCCAATCAAAATAATGTCAGCACCATCAAGATCCTGACCTTGCTGGCCGTCATCATGCATCATTGTGTAATTCAGCGCGTCGATGCGTTTAAAATAATCCGCATTCAACATATGCTGCGCACCGGGTCGATGCGTGTAGGATTGGCCGAGATAGGCCTGAAACATCGACAGAACCGGATCAAGAATCGAAAGACACGGACAACCATAATCCTGACAAGCGGTTTCGAGCCGTTTAGCAAGCTGCTTGTCAACCAATGTGTAAAGCACCATGCCCGGCGCATTTTCGAGCGCGACGATGACGCGATCAAGCTGTGCTTCGTTCCGGATCAACGGATAGATGTGCTCGATGGCGGAAACGCCTTCATATTGCGCGGCGGCCGCGCGGCTCACCGCCAGAAGCGTTTCACCCGTGGAATCGGAGACCAGATGGAGATGGAAATAGCTGCGATCCAAAAGACGAAAGCCTTCAACAAGCGGTTGATGTCGTGTGAATCCAATCCGGGTCTATGGGGATAACCGGATGGAAAATACCCTTACGGTCCTACCCTATACGACCAAACCCTAAAACCGTCCCCAATCCATCCGGCTGGGGATGACGATTTAGGAGCAGGAGGAGGGTCTGTGGGGATAATCAAAGTCTGACAGAATTTCTGTCTGATAAACTTGACACAAGTTCCTTGCGATTGCACGGTTTTCGTGGTGCCTTAACACCATCGGGACCTGGAGTCGGCTGTCCAAGCCGGGAACCTGATTGAGGATAAGCCTTGGATGGCCTGTGGACGATTTTGCGTAAGCGCTGATCAGAGTCTAACAGCAACTAAAATCTTAAGACTCTCTTAAGGGTTTCATAAGGGTTCAAATTGACCTCTCTTTCAGCCTCCCCCCGCAAAAAACTCCTTGCCGTCCTCGAAGGTGAACGGTTTGAAAAGCCTCCGATCTGGATCATGCGCCAAGCCGGACGCTATCTCGCCGAATATCGCGAGGTCAGGGCGAAGGCGAAGAATTTCATCGAATTTTGCTATTCGCCTGATCTCGCTACCGAGGTAACGCTCCAGCCCATCCGGCGGTTCGGTTTTGATGCGGCCATTTTATTCTCTGATATTTTAGTGGTTCCTGATGCGTTGGGACTGCCGGTCTCTTTCGTTGAGAATGAGGGACCAAGACTTCAGCCGCTTGATCCGGCACTCAACCTCTCAGAACTGCACGGGGAAGTGGATCTAGACCGTTTGGCGCCTGTATTTCAGGCTATTCGGCAAATTAAGGCGGCTTTACCGGCTGAAACGACCTTTTTGGGCTTTTGTGGCGCTCCTTGGACGGTCGCAAGCTATATGATCGCCGGAAAAGGCACGCCGGAATTGGCACCCAGTCGGCTTTTGGCCTATCGCAACCCGGAATTTCTCGAGCGTTTGATCAATCGGCTGGTAGAGGCCTCAATCGCCTATTTGTGTCGGCAAATTGAAGCAGGCGTTGATGCTTTGCAGATTTTTGAGAGTTTTGCTGGTGCTTTGACCGGTGACGGCATTGGTAAATACTCGATCGAACCGATTACGCGGATCATCAATGGTGTGCGGGCCAAGCATCCCCATGCGAAATTCATTGTGTTTGGCCGTGGTTCAGGCGGAAATCATGTCCGTTATGCGGCAGAGACGGGCGCCAATGCGATCGGTATTGATTGGGCGGTTGATCCCAAATGGGCGGCCAAGACGTTGCAGCCGCTCAAACCCGTTCAGGGCAATCTTGATCCGTTGGCTGTTGTGGCGGGCGGGGATGCATTGAATCGTCAAACCGACCATATTCTCGAAGCGCTATCGGGCGGTCCGCACATCTTCAATCTCGGACATGGCATTGTTCCGGAGACACCGGTGGCCCATGTCGAGCAACTGTTGCGGCGCATCCGAGGCTAGGCATCCATGCTGTATCTTTGGATCAAGAGCCTACATGTTCTCGCCGTGATCTCTTGGATGGCGGGACTACTCTATTTGCCGCGCCTTTTCGTTTATCATGCGGAGGTTGCTGCGGGATCTGCGACGTCCGAGACGTTCAAAATTATGGAACGGCGTTTGTTGAAAGCGATTATGACGCCCGCCATGATCGTGGCTTGGATCGCGGGATTATGGCTGGCTTATGAATCGGGCGCGTTCTCGCAGGGATGGTTTCACGGAAAATTGCTCGCCGTGCTGATTATGAGCGGGGTTCATGGCTTGCTCGCGCGGCATGTGCGCCTGTTTGCAACGGATCAAAACCCGCACACCCACCGCTATTTCCGTATCGTCAATGAAATTCCGACGGTTTTGATGATTGTTGCGGTGACGCTTGTGATTTTGAAGCCGTTCGAAGGCTGATCGCGACCCTATTGCCCTTTTGCGGAAATCAAGGTAATCGGGCTCTGGTTTGATATTTTCGGAAACCTTCAATTGCATATGAGGACAGTCTCCCTGTCCGGCCAATTGATAGACTGTCTCCCGGTTGATTCAGGTTTCTTTCCCTTTTTCGTCTCTTACGTGTGAGCGTTTGCGTTTTTCCGCACGCCATCATCAGGATCATCCATGCGCGAAATGAAACTTCAGGATCTCAAGGGCAAATCCCCGACCGATCTCTTGGCCTTTGCCGAAGAACTGACGGTCGAGAATGCCGGGACCATGCGCAAACAGGAATTGATGTTTGCAATCCTGAAACAGCTCGCGGCCAATGAAACCGAGATCATCGGCGAAGGTGTGGTTGAAGTTTTGCCGGACGGTTTTGGTTTTCTTCGCTCCTCCGATTCAAACTATCTCGCGGGACCCGACGATATTTATGTTTCGCCGGCGCAAATTCGGCGCTTCGGCTTGCGCACTGGCGATACGGTGGAAGGCCAGATCCGTGGACCCAAGGATGGCGAGCGCTATTTCGCTCTCGTGAAGGTCAACACGATCAATTTTGAAGATCCCGATAAAGCGCGCCACAAGGTCAATTTCGACAATCTCACACCGCTTTACCCCAATCAGAGGCTTAAGCTCGAGATTGAAGATCCGACGCGGAAAGACTTTTCCTCCCGCGTGATCGATATCGTATCGCCCATCGGTAAGGGCCAGCGCGGCCTGATCGTTGCGCCGCCGCGCACGGGTAAAACCGTTCTTCTGCAAAATATCGCGCAATCGATCACGACCAATCATCCGGAATGTTATCTGATTGTGTTGCTGATCGATGAGCGGCCCGAAGAAGTCACCGACATGAAACGGTCGGTGAAGGGGGAAGTGGTCTCCTCGACCTTTGATGAGCCTGCCCAGCGTCACGTACAAGTCGCTGAAATGGTTATAGAAAAAGCCAAAAGACTGGTTGAGCATGGCCGCGATGTGGTGATTTTGCTCGATTCCATCACCCGTCTTGGCCGCGCTTACAACACGGTTGTTCCGTCATCGGGCAAGGTGTTGACGGGCGGCGTGGATGCCAATGCGTTGCAGCGTCCAAAGCGGTTTTTTGGCGCGGCCCGTAACATCGAAGAAGGCGGCTCACTCACCATCATCGCAACGGCCCTGATCGATACAGGCAGCCGTATGGACGAAGTGATTTTCGAAGAATTCAAAGGCACCGGCAATTCGGAAATTATTCTGGATCGCAAAGTGTCCGACAAACGCGTCTTCCCGGCGCTCGACATCACACGGTCGGGTACACGTAAGGAAGAGCTTTTGGTGCCCGCTGACGTACTCAAGAAAATGTATGTACTGCGGCGTATCCTCAATCCGATGGGCACGGTTGATGCTATCGAATTCCTCGCGGATAAATTGCGTCAGACCAAAGCCAATTCCGATTTCTTCGATTCGATGAATACCTGACGAGCGTAAGGACGCGGCGACCATGGCGTTCACCGAGTCCGGTTTCATGTCTAAATCGGATCGATTCGGAAGCGACACGATCTATGCACCGGCCACGGCGCCAGGCCGGGCGGGTGTCTCGATCCTTCGTTTTTCGGGCCCCAATGCTCGATTCGGTTTCGAAACGATCGCTGGAGCGCTTCCGGAGCCCGGCAGGGCCGTTCTTCGGCTATTACGATCGGTTGATGGCGCCGTAATTGACCAGGCCCTCTGCCTCTATTTCGCCGCGCCAAAAAGCTTCACTGGCGAGGATGTTGGCGAGTTTCAAATTCATGGTTCACCTGCGGTCTTAAAATCATGCCTTGATCGGTTAGCCGCTTTGCCCGGATTTCGATTGGCGGAACCGGGGGAGTTTGCCCGCCGCGCCTTCGAGAACGGGCAGATGGATTTGGCATCCGTCGAGGGACTTGCGGATCTCATCGAGGCGGAGACGGAGGCGCAAAGGCGGCAAGCGCTTCGGCAAATGATGGGTGGTCTCTCGCGCGAAGTTGATCAATGGCGGCAAGCCTTGATTGAAGTTCTGGCCCTGTTTGATGCTGCGCTTGATTTTGCCGATGAGGCGGATGTCGATTCGGATGTGTTGATGCGCGCGAAGGTCCTTTTGAGGGCACTTTATGAACAGATGACCGTTGCTTTGTCCTATGGAGATCGCGGCGAGCGGATTCGTGAGGGCGCGGTTGTGTTGCTGGCGGGTCCTCCCAATGCCGGCAAATCGACTTTGTTGAACGCTCTGGCACGGCGGGAAGTGGCAATTGTTTCCGAAATCCCCGGCACAACGCGCGATCTGATCGAGGTCAGGCTTGATCTCGGCGGTTATCCGGTAACGGTCATCGATAGCGCGGGAATGCGGGAAAGCGCTGATCCAATCGAGAAGGAAGGCGTGCGGCGCAGTTTGGAACGGGCGGAATCAGCCGATCTCATTCTTTGGCTCGAAGCGGCTGGGGATGAAAGAATAGGTCCACCTATGCCTCTGCGGGAGGCTGAAGCGGAGATTCTTGAAATCGTAACCCAGATTGATCGCCTTTCTGGGCATAGTGATGGAGCCGTCAGCATCTCGGCGCAGACGGGTGAGGGGATGGAGACTCTGATCACGCGATTGTCAGCGGAAATCGCTAAACGGTTTGAGACCAGTGCAGTATCGGCGGTTTTAAGCCGCGCGCGCCATCGCGAGGCGGTGCTTGAGGCGGTTGATTTTGTTGACAGAGCGCTCCGATCCGGACAGGAGAGTGGGGCGGAATTGATCGCGGAAGATATCCGCCTGGCGGCGCGGGCGATTGGCCGAATTACGGGCCATATTGGCGCTGAAGATATTCTCGACCAATTATTCTCGAGTTTCTGTATCGGGAAATGAAGATTTATCGGTAAGTGATCTTGCGATGTTTCACGTGAAACAGGTTTGGAGCTGAGCGTGGTTCAAGACCCCATATCTGATCACATGTCCTTCGATGTCATCATTGTCGGTGGTGGACATGCGGGGACGGAAGCGGCTGCTGCTGCCGCCCGCTTTGGTGCGCGTACGGCATTGGTGACGGTATCGCGTGATACGATCGGAACAATGTCCTGCAATCCGGCGATCGGGGGCCTTGGAAAAGGTCACCTTGTTCGGGAGGTCGATGCGCTTGGCGGTCTCATGGCGCTGGCCGCGGACCGTGGCGGTATCCAGTTTCGTGTTTTGAACCGGAGCAAGGGCCCTGCCGTTCGCGGACCGCGCGCGCAAGCGGACCGGAAGCTCTATCGATTAGCGGTACAGGCGCTTTTGGCCGAAGAGCCAAATCTGACAATTATAGAGGGTATGGCGGAGGATTTGATCCTTGATGCCGACCAACGCCGGATTACCGGATTGCGCTTGAAGGATGGCCGCGCCCTCAATGCTGGTGCCGTTGTTTTAACAACAGGGACCTTCCTGAACGGTCTCGTCCATATCGGTCCGGTCCGTTTTTCGGCAGGCCGAATGGGCGAGCCACCGGCAATTGGGTTGTCTGATACGCTCGCTCGCCATGGATTTGCTCTGGGGCGCTTGAAGACGGGGACACCACCGCGGCTTGACGGGCGTACCATCGACTGGGACGCTTTGGAGCATCAAAACGGGGATGATCCTCCGGAACCTTTCTCCGTTATGACGGACCGGATTACAACGCCTCAGGTGCGTTGCGCTATTACGGCAACGACAGAGGCCGGTCATCAATTGATTCGGAGCCGAATTGATGAGGCGCCGATCTATTCGGGCCAGATAGGTGGGCGGGGACCGCGTTATTGCCCGTCGATTGAGGATAAAGTGGTTCGTTTCGGAGATCGAACGAAGCATCAGATCTTTTTGGAGCCTGAAGGGCTCGACGATCCGACGGTCTATCCGAACGGGATATCAAGCTCGATGCCCGAAGAAGTTCAGCGCGCTTTTGTGGCGACGATCCCTGGCCTTGAGAAGACGCGCATCATTCGACCCGGCTATGCCATCGAATATGACTTTGTTGATCCCCGATCGCTTTGGCCGACGCTCGAGACCAAGGCGCTTAAGGGCCTTTATCTTGCTGGCCAGATTAACGGGACGACCGGATATGAGGAAGCAGCTGCACAGGGGTTATTGGCGGGATTGAATGCTGCGCGCCGCGCCAGCGGAAGCGATGGCGTCACAATTGACCGGACCGAAGCCTATATTGGGGTGTTGATCGACGATCTCGTCACCCAAGGTGTGACCGAACCCTATCGGATGTTCACGTCGCGCTCCGAATATCGGCTTTCTCTACGGTCAGACAATGCCGAAGAGCGGTTAACGGCCAAGGGGATGGCTTGGGGTCTTGTGTCGGGTGAACGAGCCGAACGGTATGTCGCGCATCAAGCGGCCCTCGATGAGGCGCGTCTCTTGCTGAAGTCGTTGTCCTTGACGCCGACCGAGGCGGTTCAAAAGGGTCTCAAGATCAATCAGGACGGGATTCGCCGCAGCGCCTTCGATATTCTCTCTTATCCCGATCAATCTCTCGCAGCCCTCGCCAAAATCTGGCCGGAACTGGGTCGATTCGGAAGCGGAATGGCGGATCGGCTTGAGAATGACGCGCGTTATGCCGTTTATCTTGAGCGGCAAGAACGCGACATCGCCGCTTATCGTCGGGATGAAAGCCTGTCTTTGCCGAATGATCTCGATTACGCGGCGGTTTCAGGCCTGTCTGCCGAATTACGGTTGAAGCTCGATACGGTGCGTCCGCAGACTTTGGGGCAGGCGGGGCGTATAGAGGGAATGACACCGGCCGCGTTAACGCTTCTGGCGGCACGGGCCCGCAAAACGCCCGCGGCAGGGCGCGGTCAATCCGCATAGTCTGATGAAAGAACAGCGGACCATGGATCTTGATGCCGCGCTGGCGCTTGATCGCGAACAGGCGCTCCGCCTCGTGCCCGTTTCACGTGAAACAAGGGCGAAGCTCGAACTCTATGTCGGCTTATTGGTGCGGTGGCAGAAAATCAAAAATCTGATTGGTCCGCAAACGCTGCCAGTCATTTGGACCCGCCATATTGCGGATAGTGCGCAAGTGGCCGCTTTCGTTCCCGAAACAGCGCGCATATTTGTCGATATCGGTTCGGGTGCGGGCTTTCCAGGACTGGTTTTGGCGGTGATGCTGTCGGACCGACCGGGATTTCAGGCCCATTTGATCGAGAGCAATGGCCGTAAGGCCGCCTTTTTGCGGGAAGTTGCCCGTGCTTTGGCTCTGCCTGTGAGCATTCATGATGTGAGGGTCGAGGATGCCCGACCGCGCTTGCCCGAGGTGATTGACGTCCTAACGGCGCGGGCCTTGGCGCCGCTGTCGGACCTCTTGGTCATGCAGCAAAAATTGACCCAAAATCCGTGTAGGATGTTGTTTTTAAAGGGACAAGATATAGATGCGGAATTGACTGAAGCCGCTAAATATTGGAATATAGAGTCACGGATCGCGCCGAGTCTGACGGATCCGACCGGACGAATTCTGATCGTCGAGCGTGCAACACCCAAAGCCTGATTAGGGCTCTTTTCAAAGGCTGACCGCCATGAGTGATGTCACCACAGATCGTGTTTCGGTGCTGGCGCCAAAGCCCCGCGTGCTGGCGCTCGCAAACCAAAAGGGTGGCGTGGGTAAGACAACCACGGCGATCAATCTGGGAACCGCGCTCGCGGCGATTGGAGAAAAAGTGCTGATTGTCGATCTCGATCCGCAGGGCAATGCCTCGACGGGTTTGGGCATTGACCAGAAAGATCGCACTGTATCGACCTATGACATTATGACGGGTGACGCCAAGCTCGCTGATGCGATCCGTCCAACGGCTGTTCCGCGCCTGTCTGTATCGCCTTCGACGCTGGATCTCCTCGGTCTTGAACTTGAGATTGCCAATGATCGCGATCGTGCCCATCGCTTGAGAAAAGCCATCGCATCGCTTCACGTGGCGCAGACGCTGGCAGGCGAGGACCCTTTCACCTATATTCTCGTGGATTGCCCGCCTTCGCTTAATCTTCTCACGATCAATGCGATGGCGGCCTCTGACGCGGTGGTTGTTCCCTTGCAATGCGAGTTCTTTGCACTTGAAGGGTTGAGCCAGCTTTTGAAAACGGTCGAGCAGGTCCGGCAATCCCTCAATCCGGGTCTGTCGATCCATGGCATTGTTTTGACCATGTTCGATTCCCGCAACAATCTTTGCACCCAGGTTGTTGACGATGTCCGCGCCTTCATGGGCACAAAAGTTTATGACACGGTGATCCCGCGCAATGTGCGGGTGTCGGAAGCGCCCTCCTATGGCAAGCCTGTTTTGCTTTATGATCTCAAATCAACGGGCGCTCAGGCTTATCTGAAGCTCGCCTCTGAGGTCATTCAGCGCGAACGCGCTTTGCTGGCGGCCTAAAGGCACCACGGGCGCCCCCCTATTAAGACAGGAAGGAATTGGCTATGGCCGAAGAGCAAAACCGGTCTCGTCTTGGGCGTGGCCTTGCCGCTTTGATTGGTGATGTGGGTGAGCCAGCAATAGCGGCACCGGATCGTGCCCGTGGCCAGAAAAAAGTTCCGACCGAATTTCTACGCCCCAATCCGCGTAATCCGCGCCGCACCTTTCTTGAGGATGATCTCGAAGATCTCGTGAATTCAATCCGCGAGAAGGGGATCATTCAACCCATTCTCGTGCGCACAATGGCCGGCGTCGATGATGTGTATGAAATCATCGCTGGTGAGCGGCGTTGGCGAGCGGCCCAACGCGCCTCCTTGCATGAGGTGCCAATCGTTGTGATCGAAGTGGGCGATAAAGAAGCCCTCGAAATCGCCATCATCGAAAATGTGCAGCGCGCCGATCTTAATCCGATCGAAGAGGCGCTCGGCTATGAAAAACTGGCCGCCGATTATGGCTATTCTCAATCCGATCTCGCGAAAGTGATCGGCAAGAGCCGCAGCCATATCGCCAACACGATGCGGCTCGCGAAATTGCCCGAATCAGTTCGCACCTTGCTCGCATCCGGCGCTTTGTCAGCCGGTCACGGACGTGCTCTGCTTTCGGTCAAAGATCCCGAATCCGTGGCGCGTCGAATCGTCGAACGCGGCATGACCGTGCGTGATGTCGAACGTATCGCGCAAGAGGATACGGCTGAGGCCAAACCACATCGCCTTCCGCAACGGAAGGTCAAAGATCCCGATACGCGTGCGCTCGAAAAAGCAATTGAAGATGTACTTGGTCTGGCCGTGTCGATTGAACATGGTGCACGCGGCGGTGAATTGCGCATCCGCTATAAGACGCTTGAACAGCTCGACGCCGTTTGTCGTCGCCTGCGTTAATCGTCAGTTTAAGGTTTAACGGCGTTGGCTTTCCGCGCGCCGCGCTGCCAGCGCCAGTGTGAGACAAGCGCGTGAGACGGTGCTCTCGGACAATGATGCTTGTCGTCGCGCCGCGGCTTGCGCTTCACCCAAGGTTGCAATGGCTGTGTCGAGCGCGGCGCTCGACCACAACATCAATTGCTTTCGAAACGCTGCGCTGCGTTTGAAAAAAATTCGCGCCTGTTTTTCAACATCAGCAATCGCCTGGCCTTTATCCATTGCGAGGCGTGAGCGCGACAATAAGATCGCGTGACGCAACAACCCGCCAATGATGACACCGGCATCCATGCCCTCACGCAAGGAGCGTGTCAGAAGCGTATCGGCATTGGTTGCGTCACCAATGAAGACAGCGTCTGTGAGCATATCGCTCGTCAATTGCGAGGCATCCGACAAAACAGCCTCAACATCTTCTGCCGTCACCAGCGATTTGCCTTGCGCATAAAGGGCGAGCTTTTCCAGCTCCCGGCGCGAGAGCAAACGATCCGCACCCAAAGAAGCAACAATGAGTGCGCGTGCGTCTTCATTGGCTTTGAGTCCCGCTTCTCCCAGAACTTCTTCAATGAGACGCGGTAGATCGCGCAGTTCATCGGCATAACAAGGCAGCGCCGCCGCATGTGCACACGACTCGGCCGCGCTACGCAATGCGTGGCGCGGAGCCAAATCACCCGCTTCGATCACAACCGGATTGAGAGGCGATTCTTTGAATAAGGACTCTAGCGCGGCGATGATGTTCTTTGATCCATAGCGCACCCACAAAGCGCGCGAGCCACCGAAGAGACCCAGCGTGTTGGCTTCGTCAAAAATGCGCGTCGTGTCAGAGCCGAGATCATCGCCGTCGATGCGACTGAGTTGAAATGCATCATCAGGATTTTCGACTAGCGCCCGCGCGATGGCGCGGCTGCGTTCATGAACCAAGCCGGCATCGGGACCATAGACTAAAATGACGCGAAAGCGCGGATCGGGCTTACGAACAAACCGTTCGATGTCCGCACCTTTCAATGCCGTCATCGCCTTTCGACCTTTCAGTTATTGCTCGAGAAATAGGCCGCTAATTGTGCTTCAATTTGCTCAGCGAGTGTTTTTGAAACTCTAATCCGTGCATCTCGCACAGCACGCACTGCGGCAAAGCGCTGCGAGAGGCGATCAATCGAAGCAGATGCCGAAGCGACTCCTTCATTCAATTTTTTGCCCTTCAAATCGGTGAGCGTATATTTTGCCGATATTGTTAAAGACGCCGCGTCTGCTCTTCCCCCCGTTGAATCGAGCGCCACCGCCTGGCTCGATTCCGAGAGGGACACCGTCAATGTATAAGTCGGCGTGGACTGATCAGACTCCGAGCCACCGTTGAACACGAATAAAAGTTCTTCGCGCAGATAATGTCCGGCGACATCAG
>CANGPA010000017.1 GCA_947455645.1 Hyphomicrobiales bacterium
GAAGCGTATTTTCAATCCCGGGCTGATGGCCCGTTTTTAGACATATGTGACCTATGCAAACGTCATTTCTTCCTGAAGCGCTTCGCGAACCGGCCATGCAGGCCTCGGAAAAAATTCTGCGTACCTGCGTGCATTGCGGATTTTGCACGGCGACCTGTCCAACCTATCTCTTGCTTGGTGATGAGCTCGATTCACCGCGCGGTCGCATTTATATGATCAAAGACATGCTTGAGCGCGGGCGACCCGCCTCTGCGGATGTGGTCAAACATGTTGATCGATGCTTGTCGTGTCTTTCATGCATGACAACCTGCCCGTCGGGTGTGCATTATATGCATCTCGTTGATCATGCGCGCGCGCATATCGAGGCGACTTATCAACGGCCTTTCGCAGATCGTCTTTTGCGTACGGTGCTTGCGACGATTTTGCCTTATCCGAACCGCTTCCGCTTTGCGCTGTTCGGCGCCCGTATCGCCAAGCTGTTTACGCCGCTTTTGCGCGCTTTACCATCCATCGGTGCCCGTCTCGGTGCGATGCTCGATCTTGCACCGCTCAGCGTGCCGGCACGCTCACGCCATGAACATGCCGGCGTGATTGCGACGACCGAACAAAAACGCGGCCGCATTGCGCTCTTGGGCGGATGTGCGCAAACCGTACTCGATCCCGGCATCAATGACGCAACGATCCGCCTTCTCAATCGCATGGGCTTTGATGTGGTGCGCACCGCAGGCGAAGGCTGTTGTGGTGCGCTTGTGCATCACATGGGACGTGATGACGACAGTCACGCCTTTGCCAAAGCCAATATCACCGCTTGGACGCGTGAGATTGAAACCAAAGGGCTTGATGCGATTGCCATCACAACATCAGGCTGTGGCACCACGATCAAGGATTACGGTTTCATGTTCCGCAATGATCCGGACTGGGCCGAAAAAGCCGCGCGTGTTTCGTCACTTGCCAAAGACATCACCGAAATCGTGACGCATTTTGGCTTGCCGGAAGCGCGCCTCGAAACCGGTCAAACGATTGCCTATCATTCGGCGTGCTCGATGCAGCATGGGCAGCAACTGCGCGATGAACCAAAAAATCTTTTGAAGAGCGCGGGCTTTGTTGTGAAAGATGTTCCCGAAAGCCATATCTGCTGCGGTTCTGCCGGAACCTATAATATGTTGCAGCCGGAATTGTCGGGGCAATTGCGCGAACGCAAAGTGACTAACATCGAAAAGACAAAACCCGAAATCGTGGCCACGGGCAATCTCGGATGCATGACGCAAATCAGCAAGGGATTGAAGGATCGCGGCTCGGCCATCGCCGTCATTCACACGGTCGAATTGCTCGATTGGGCAACCGGCGGCCCGATGCCGCGCGCGCTTGCGGATCCGCGCAATGTCTGAGGCGTGATGCAGCGCTTTGATACGCGGCTTCCCATTGACGATGTCTTGCCAGACCTTTTGGATGCGTTGAGCCAACACGCCTCTACCGTTCTTGTTGCACCACCCGGTGCTGGTAAAACCACGCGCGTTCCGCTCGCTTTGCTCGAAGCGCCCTGGCGCAATGAGGGAAAGATTCTGGTGCTTGAACCACGGCGCCTCGCTGCGCGCGGCGCGGCATCGCGTATGGCGGCAAGCCTCAAAGAACCCTTAGGAGAACGCGTCGGCTATCGCGTAAGATTAGGTTCGAAAATCAGCGCACGCACCCGCATTGAACTTGTCACCGAAGGCATATTCACGCGCATGATTTTGGATGATCCCGCGCTGCAAGGCATTGCTGCGGTTTTGTTTGATGAATTTCATGAGCGCTCACTTGATGCTGATTTGGGATTAGCACTCGCGCTTGAATCACAAGCCGCGCTGCGCCCCGATTTGCGCCTCCTTGTGATGTCAGCCACGCTCGATGGCGCGCGAATCGCCGCGCGGCTCGGCTCATGTCCTGTCATCGAAAGCGAAGGCCGCGCTTATCCGGTGGACACACGCTATCGGCCACGTGATCCCGCAAAGCGCATTGAAGACAATGTGGTCGAAGCGGTGCGCGCTGCACTCGGTGAGGAAAGCGGATCGCTGCTCGTATTTCTTCCCGGCCAAGGCGAGATCAAGCGCGTCGCGGAACGGCTTTCGGAGCGCATCACTGATCCCGCCATCGAGATCGCGCCGCTGTATGGGGCGATGGATGCGGCGGCCCAAGACAAGGCCGTCTCACCGACACGCGACGGGCGCCGCAAAATTGTGCTCGCCACATCGATTGCCGAAACCTCGCTCACGATTGAGGGCGTGCGAATTGTCATTGATTCAGGTTTGTCGCGCGTGCCGCGTTATGAACCTGATCTGGGTCTCACGCGGCTTGAGACCCGTCGCGTGTCCCGCGCGTCGGCGGATCAACGGCGGGGCCGTGCCGGACGCACCGAACCGGGCGTGTGCTACCGGCTCTGGGAGGAGGCGGCTACCGGCGCGCTCGAACCCTTCTCGCAGCCCGAAATTCTCTCGGCCGATTTGTCGGGCTTGCTGCTGGATTGCGCTGAATGGGGCGTCACCGATCCCACCACGCTCGCTTTTCTTGATCCGCCGCCAAAACCCGCGCTCGTTGAGGCGCGCGCCAATCTCGTGGCGCTCGGCGCGCTCGATGGCGCCGGACACATTACGGCGCGTGGTCGGGCGATCCGGGCTCTGCCCTTGCCGCCCCGCCTCGCACGCATGGTGGTCGAAGCCGCCGCTCTCGGCGCGGAACGCGAAGCGGCCGATCTGGCGGCACTCATCGTCGAGCGCGGCCTTGGCGGAACCGATGCCGATCTCACAAGCCGACGCGAGGCGTTTCGCCGTGACCGCTCCCAACGCGCGGAAGACATGCGCCGGCTCGCGCAAGGCTGGGCCGCAACCGCGCGCACGCATAAAATCGAATCGTCGGCTCCGCCATCGGATGCCCCCTCGATCGGCGCTCTGCTCGCACTTGCCTTTCCGGACCGGATTGCGAAGGCGCGTGGTGCCGAAGGCAGTTTTGTGATGGCGAATGGCCGGGCGGCATCGGTTGACCCGCATGATCGTCTCGCGCGCGAACCCTTCCTTGCGATTGCCGAAATTGCCGGAAGCGCGGCGGATGCGCGGATTCTGCTGGCCGCGCCTCTTTCGCTTGCGGAAATCGAGACCGGCTTCGGCACGCAGATCATTGTCGAGGATCGGATCAGTTTTGACCGCACGGCAGCGTCCCTACGCGCCAGACGGATCAGACGGCTCGACGCGCTCACGCTCGCTGAGCAGATGCTTCCAGTGCCCGCCACGGAGGACGCCGCCCAAACCCTTGCCCAAGGCCTCGCTGGGCTTGGCGTGGCGCGCTGGCCAATGTCCAAAGCCACGCAGCAATGGCGCGACCGGGTGATGTTTTTACGCCGTGCGGATGCGGACTGGCCTGATCTGTCCGATACGGCCTTGGCGGAAACCGCAGGCGAGTGGCTCGCGCCTTTTTTGTTGGGCAAAGCCAGCCTCGCCGAATGCGGCGGCGATCTCTTTCGCGAGGCGCTCGAATCGCGTCTCGATTGGACCTTGCGGCAAAGGCTCGACACTGACGCTCCGACCCATTTCACCGCCCCGACCGGAGAGCGCCACGCGATTGATTATGAGGCAGAAGAGGGGCCGGTTCTCGCCATCCGCGTGCAAGAACTCTATGGGCTCGATACGCATCCCGCTCTGGCGCGCGGGCGCTTGCCCCTCGTGCTGCATCTTCTGTCCCCCGCGCATCGCCCGATCCAGATCACCAAGGATTTGCCCGGCTTCTGGCGCGGCTCATGGGCGGCGGTAAAAGCGGAGATGAAAGGGCGCTACCCGAAACATCTTTGGCCCGATGATCCCGCCAACGCGAAACCGACCACGCGCGCCAAACCGCGCGGGACGTGAACCCCGCCGCTTAAAGCGAAAGGGTCCGGATTTTCGGCTTCGACTTGTCTTTGGAAACAGAGTGCTTGGCTGGGGCGGGAGGATTCGAACCTCCGCATGGTGGAATCAAAATCCACTGCCTTACCGCTTGGCGACGCCCCAATGCGACTCGCACGCGTTGCATAAAGCCCTCGCCGCAAGGACGCAACCCGTAGCACCGCCCCTGCGACCACGCGCCTTCCTCTAAAACGCGTGAAAATGGGCGGGGTGTTGGGTTGCAGTGCCGATGAACCATACATCTCAAAGATGCTTGCGAGGCCAGACCCGCACCGGTATAACGCGACCCTCTCGCACCAAAAATTGTCGGAGCGTAGCGCAGCCTGGTAGCGCACCTCGTTCGGGACGAGGGGGTCGAAGGTTCAAATCCTTTCGCTCCGACCACTTTCCCGTAAAATCAGACCCGTTCGATCAGTCTTCGGTGAGATAGCGATCAACCCATTCGGTGACCGTATCTGCCGGAATGGGCGTTTCAAAATCAATCTCATAGCCCTCGCGGCTTGTGCCGATGATTTTACCGGGATGATCCTCGCCTAAAATGCGCAAGCGCACGCGATCGCCTTTGCGTTCCAGAATGTAACGCGTGGCCTCCCGAAACAGCGCGCGATCTGTCACGATCCAGCGCACGATGCCATCAAGCACAATATCTTCTTCATCAAAGAGAAGCTCCGCCACAATGCAGCACGGACGCTGGCTTAATTGACGGGGCTGAGAGGGCTTCGGGGCCTCCGGTGCATCAACACGATCAAGCATGTCTAAAACTCCTTATCGATTTCAAATGCACCGATTACGAATCGGTCTTGCCGTTGCGGCGACGGAAACGTGCCAGAAGCGCTTCATTCACAGCCTGGCTCACGACCGACAGATCCGGCGTTTCAACAACGGGCGGCGCTTCACCAAGCGGGTTAGCCGGCGCTGATTTGGCCGTCGTTTGGGCCACGAGAATACTGTCGAGCACGCGTGCGATTTCACTTAAGCCTTGTGAGAGGCCCTGTTCGATATGTTCGCCAAAGGCGCGCATCTCAGCGGCTGGATCAGTCCCGCGATCGAGTGCTGCAAGCCGATCAGCAAGATCGGCTTGTGTTGCGCCCAAGCGATCAATACCGGCGAGCAAGCGCGACAGGGATTCATCAAAGGAGGACGCTACCGCACCAAAGCCCGCTGCCAAACGTTCATCAACAGAGGCCGACAATTGATCGCCAATCGTGCGCACATCCAGCGGACGGGTTGACTCGCGCAGGAGCTGTTCCAACGCCTCAGTTGACTCTGCCGCAATACGGCCCCGCTCCGATCCCGCCGCCGCGAGTGATGCCACTTCAATGCCCAGCGTCTGAAAGCCACGCGTGGCTTGCAATTCAAGAGCGCGAACCAGTTTCTCGGTTGTTCGATGTTGCTCGGATACGCCCCCGACCGCGCTCACCACCACACCGCGCGATTCTTCAATCGTTTGCGACAAACGACCAACACCATCCGCAAGCCGATTGGCCGCAGCCCGGTCCCGCAGAATCGCTTCCTCGCGCAAGCGCTCGATTGAGTCACCAAGCGAGTCCATC
The DNA here is from genome assembly GCA_947455645.1 of Hyphomicrobiales bacterium. Classification (GTDB taxonomy): domain Bacteria; phylum Pseudomonadota; class Alphaproteobacteria; order Rhizobiales; family Beijerinckiaceae; genus CAIUPE01. The sequence goes on from CANGPA010000017.1 coordinate 5,465, forward strand.
CGCTTCATCTGTTGAAGAATACCAGCCTGCCGCAAGGACAATGATTCAACCTGCTCAACCAGCATCGAAAGGGCAGAGGTTTGGGTTTCTTGGCGGTCACCGAGTTTTTTCATCACCTCGGCACTCCGCGTGATCAAGCCGTGCGTGGTGCGGAAGGCGCCAAGCAATGTCCCCGCAAGAACAACAACGCCATTATCACTTGTGCCCGCACCCGCAACACCCGACCCCGCACCCTGCCCTTCGAGATTGCTGATACGGGTCAACCAGCCTTCAAATTCACCGCGCAAGGCCAGCATCGCCGCATTGGCAAAGCGCGAAATGAGGCCCAGAGATAAGGAGCCAAACAAACCAAACAGCGATGCCGAAAAGCCCGTGGCCATACCGACAAGCGGTGCTTCAAGATCGCGGATGACGCTTTTGATCGCTTCATCGGAACCCGTGCCGGCTTTGGCCAAGCCGCCTACGATTCCACCGACCGATGCAACCATTTCCATCAGACCGATAAAGGTTCCGATGAGGCCCATCAAAATCAAAGTGCCGGTGATATAGGTTGTAAAAGAGCGTTCACTCGCAATCGCTTCCTTGAGCGAGTCAAACAGTGCGGTGCGTTGCGCCAGCGACACACGCAAATTGCGCGTCCGGAGTAATTCGCCCATAATCTGGCGATAGACTTCGCTGAACAGGCGTGGCTCGCGCAACACAATTGCGGGCTCTGCGGCACGAACAAGACGCGTCACGCCACCATCATCCCCCGATTTTTCCATCTCGGCAAAATCATGTTGCGCTTCCTGCATCGCTGTCAGCGCATGAACCTCATTATTAAGCCGGTAGAGTGTCACAAAGGCTGAGATACATCCGCCAACGAAGGTCAAGATGATCAAAAGATTCAGTTCCGGATGTGACAAAACCGCTTTGTAGGCAAAATCAAACTGCCATGTCCCTAGTCCAATAATGAGCAGGACAACAACGATTGATTTGGCTGTTTCAATCAAGATTGAATTGCGAGCGGGATGCGCTGAGGTGATTTTTTGGCGAGCCATGACGTGTCTTTCAGTTTTCAGGGCGAATGGCGAATAGTTCAACGACATCGCTGCGATCGGAATCGCTGACATCGTCGATAGCGAGAACAATTTTATTGGCGGGATAACCAGACTCGACCAACAGCTGGCGCATGGCCATCGCACGGTAATACCCAAACCGGCGGGCATCCGTCACCGCACCATCGCGCACATTAGCTAAGGCACGGATGCGAATGCGGCGCTCGGCTAAATCGGTTTTATTACGCTCAAGAAACTCACGAATTTTAAGCGAAGCGTTACCATCAAGACGAACCGCACGAGGTTCATAGACCAATGTGACCATCGGCTTATCGGTTTGAACATCAACACCGCCGCCAAAGGGATCGAGATCAGCCTGACGAAGCGAGACAATGCGCGTCTCGTCTGGACTTGGTTGGCGTGCTGAAAAGGTTGCCGCGCCCGACTGCGGTTCAAGCGATGCAATTTGCGAACTGTTCGGCGGATTGGTGGCCGGGATTTTCGACTCATCAACTTTATCGGCCACTGCCGGACTGCTCGATTTACCGTTTGACAGGCCATTATCCGGCAAGCCTTCGCTCACCGTTCGATTGCCTTGATTGAGTCCGAGCTTAGGCTGTTCGGCGACAAAGCCTTTGGCATTGGGATCGGCAGGCACGGAGGCGGGATTTTCGGTGCGCTCCGAATTGGGCGAGACCGCACGACTATAAAGAACCTTGTCCGACTCGCCCTTGCTGAAGACGCGATTGCCTTGATCGACCGCCAGATTGGGTTGATTGGAAATCGCCACGCCTGCAACCGTATCAGTCGGCACTTGAGCTGAAGGTTTGGGCTCAACACCATCTGTCGGCTTCATCGTCTCGGCTTTCAGATCGGTTGATTCCCCTTTCTTGAACACACGATTACCTTGGGTCACCGCAAGATTGTCGCGATTGGCAATGGCGGCGGCACCATCGGCTTCAACTGGCAGATCAAGCTGTGGCATTGTACCATCTAAAACAGGCGACTTGACGGTTTGCACCCGCAAAGAATCCGCCTCGCCTTTGGGAACAACCCGATTGCCTTGATCAGCCGACAAATTCTGACGTTCGGAAAAGGCAGTCTTCGCGCTGTTTTCTACTGGCGTCGGTGTTGCCTGATCTTTGCTCTCCGGGAAAGGCGGTTTCGGCTTTTCTGCGTCCGTCAAACGCGATAAGGCCGCGATGATCTGCGCGGTTAATCCTTCAATCGATGCGGGCTGTCCGGAGATATCGATTTTGGCTGCGCGTGCAATCGCGATCACCTGCGATTTGGTCACATTCTGCGAAACGCTGACCAGCACAAGACTCAAGATCATCATCAAGAAGATGAGCATCATCGTCATCGTCGATAAAGCGTCAACGAAGCCGGGCCAGAAATTGGTATCCTCATCATCAGAGGCATGCGCCATGCAATTTATCCTCGCGTAGCATCTTTAAATCTTGAACCTAAAAAACCTGCGCCCGCATCGTTTGAAACGGACACAAAATCAAGTGTCGGGAGAAAGACAAAGAGACCATCTCCCTCACCCGGCCTGTAATTTTTTGAGCACTTGATCCTTTGGTCCATCGGCAATGATTTTGCCTTCGTGCATCAGAATCACGCGGTCCACGAGATCAAGCATCGCCGCACGATGCGTCGCTACAATCAATGTGCGGTTGGAGAGCCAGCGCGCGAGACCATTAATGACATGGCGCTCGGTTGTGTTATCCATCGCCGCCGTCGGCTCATCGAGAATCAAAACGGCGGGATCACCAATCAAGGCGCGCGCAAGACCGACCGCTTGACGCTCTCCACCAGACAAACGCTCGCCGCGTGGACCGACACGCATGCCATAGCCCTCAGGACTACGCGCTGCGAAATTCGACACGCCGGAAATGGCAACCGCATCCTCGATACGCTTTGGATCGGGTCGCTCATGACCCAGAAGAAGATTGGCGGTGAGCGTTTCATCGAACAAGGTCGAGTCTTGACTCACATAGGCGAAGCGCTTTCTTAAATCGCGCGGCGCGGTTTGTCGCAAATCACGCCCATCGAGGCGAATAGAACCGCCAGAAGGCTCAAGCAGGCGAACCATTAGACGCAACAAAGTGCTCTTGCCACATCCGATACGACCGATAATTCCCACACGCTCGCCGGGTTTAATCGTGAGCGTGATATCGGTGACACTCGGTAGTTGTGAACCCGGATAGGTATGGTTGACCGAGACAAAATCGAACTGGCCTTCAAGCGTTGCCGCAATAGCCGCATCACCATCACCGGCGCGTTCGAGCCCGCTGTTGAAAATCATCCGGAGCGGTTCAAGCGTTTTACGCGCCTGAAGCAAACGCTGGAGCTGCGCCGTCATCTGCATAATCGGCCCAATCAGTCGACCGATCAGCATGGTCGACGCGGAGAGCGCACCAACCGTCATGGCATTAATGCTGATTTCATAAACACCCAGAACAAGCGCACCCACGGTCATCAACTGGCTCACCGTGCTCGCCCAATGCTGCGCCATACCGGATGACAGACGCGCTTTATGACTTGCATAAGCGCTCGAATCCGCCAGACGCTCCCAGCGATTGAGAACCATTGTTTCGGCGGTTGATGTTTTGACCGTTTCAAGACCTTCAATCGTCTCGGTGACCATATTCGATTGCGCCCGCATCTGGCCCAGATAGGGCTGCAGATAAGCGCGTCCGGCATAATGGGCGACGGTGAAAATCGCGCCGATAATCAGGGCGCCAGCCAGCGGCACCAGCGCGACAGAACCCGCAATGCTCGCGAGCAAGATCGTGGTGACGATAACAAAAGGCAGGTCGATGGCGAGGGAAAGGAAAGAGAGCGGGATAAGCTGGCAATACCCCTCGAGATCACGGATCGCCGGCGTCACGACCGCGCTCGTGCGCGGCAATTCGATCATCGATCCATAAACAAGATGGCGAAAAAAGCGGATTTGCGCGACGTGGCCAATATCAGCGGCCAGTGAGTCAATCAGGCGCAGCTTGACATGCCGCAGCGCAAGATCAGCTGCCAGCGCCAAACCCATTCCGATTGACAAGGCCCAAAGCGTATCAAAGGCCAGATGTGGAATGACGCGATCATAAACAGCCATCGTAAAAATAGGTAGCAGCACAAGAAGCGCGTTGCTCACCAATCCCGCAAGAGCGAGCTGTGTTAATGTCCAGGGACGGCGCTTGATCATTTCAACAGCGAGAAAGCGCACTATGGAATGGACCGGCTTTTCGGTTCCATCCTCTTCCGAAATCTGCTCGCGGGCTGCCGCATCGAGCGGTTTAAGCAAGAACAAGGTTCCGGCATAGACTTTGGCGAGTTGATCTTTCCCGAGCACGACATCGCCCGTCTCGGTCCGGCATAAGAACCGGCCGCGATCAGCTCGACTTAACAGAAGATAACCATAGCCCTCGCGATCCAGCGCAAGACATGGAAAATCCGCGCGGCGAATTTTGTTCAGCGGCTGCAAATGCGCTTTCAGCGCTATGCCCAGACTATGCGCAACAATCTCAGCGGTTTGCGGGGCGAGCGGCCCCGCATGACTGGGCGTCTCTTTGAGACCGCCGCCAAACCAAGCCTCGGCCACCCATTCCAAGGCGCGGCCCGGCGCCACCCGCATGCGCTTGATGCTCTCATCCTCTGATAAGACCGGTTCATCATGTGGCTCGGCCGCTTCCAACCCTTTGGCGAGATCCTCTGCCGTAGGAGCAGCATCTGTCTGTCCCGCCGAACCATCCACAGGTTGCAACCGCGGCGGAATCCGCATCGGCCGCGCCATGGCAACCACCTCGGCTGATGGCCGTGAGTCGCGGGCGCCCTCTTCTGTATCTGAGACCGGATGAACGGACATGAAAAACTCCAAACGCGTGTGCGTTTTATAAATCTTCACAATTTCAACATATTGACGTTACGTCATACAAATCAAGTATGAAGATATATACACTTTGAACGATTCAATTTTTCACTTTCTGTTTAACCTTTATCTCCTTTTCTCAATTAGAACGAAGTTCACCCGCAAGCCATGTATCACAGGTTGTGTATAAAGGTTACTTAACGTAATGGTAGAAATTCCAAAGCCATCTCCTCAGAAATCCGTTCACGGCGCGCCGCTATCGCTTCCCTACCCGCGCCATTCCAGCCGAATCGCCGGTCGTGCCGCTTACGGATTTGTGCTCGCTATGGTCTTTGCCGTGGTAGCGATCGGTGGTTGGGCCGCAACCACGGAGATTGATCGCGTCACGCGCGGCCAAGGCCGCATTGTTCCTCAATCGCAAAACCAGACGGTGCAGCATTTTGAAGGCGGAATTGTCACGGAAATTCTTGTTCGCGAGGGCGATGCCGTAACCCGCGGCTCAACCCTTTTGCGAATCGATAACAGCTTTTCACGATCGGAGCTCGCGCAAGCCGAACTCGAAATCAAAGCGCGCCGCGCCAAAATGATCCGCCTTAATGCCGAGGTCAGCGGCGGCGAAACGGTCGATTTTCCTGAAGAACTCGAAACCGATATTCCCAAAATCGTCGATCGCGAGCGTGAGGTCTTCGCCGGACGCCGCCAAACGCTCGAGGAGCAGGTCGGCATTCTTGATGACCAGTTAAAGCAGAAAGCTCTTGATCTCGCCGAGGCAAAATCGCGCTGGGCGAATACGGTGCGCGAACGCGAATTGATCGACAAACGTGTCGGCAATCTACGCAAGCTCAATGCCGCTGGGGCATTTTCGACCAATGATCTCCTTGATAATGAGCGGACCTTGCAACAGGTCGAGCAACGCCTGTCTGATCTCGTTCATGAAATCCCGCGCGACGAGGCGGCGATGAGCGAAATCAATCGCCGGATCAATGAAGCCAAATCGCGTTTCCGTTCGGATGCCGATAAGGACCGCTCCGATACCGAATTGCAAATCGCAAAACTCGAGGAAACCATTTCGGCGTTAAAGGACCGCAGCAATCGCTCGGACGTCTTGGCACCCATCAATGGTATTGTGAACAAGTTGCACGTCACCACCGTCGGCGGTGTCGTAAAATCGGGCGAGCCCTTGGTCGAGATTGTGCCGGTTGATGCAGCTGTCGCCGTTGAAGCGAAAATCGCCCCAAGTGATCGCGGTGATGTCTGGCCCGGACAAAAGGCTGTTGTTAAAGTCTCGGCCTATGATTTCTCGATTTATGGTGGACTGCCCGGACGCGTGGTCGATATATCGGCCGATGCTTTAACCGATGAGCGCGGCACGCCTTATTTCCGCGTCCGGCTTGAGGCGGAAGCAAAAAATTTCGGACCGGACAAACCCATCACACCGGGCATGTTGGCAGAAGTGGATATTCTCATCGGTCGGCGCACCGTGCTTGAATCACTTCTGCGGCCCGTGCGGCAAATTCGTGACAACGCACTCCGTCAATAAAGCGCGTTATCCATCAACAAAAAGGGCGCGACCCTGTGGTCGCGCCCTTTTTACCAAACCGATAAATGATCATCAGATCATATATTGTCCGCCATTGGCCGAGAGCGTCGAGCCGGTGATAAACCCGGCATCATCAGCGGCCAGAAATACAACGGCGCGGGCAATTTCATGCGGCTCACCGAGACGCCCTGTCGGAATATGCGGCAGGATGTTTTTTTCAATCACAGCCGGATCAATCGCCTTCACCATATCGGTGGCGATATAGCCGGGGCAGATCGCGTTGACGGTAATGCCGACGCGCGCGCCTTCTTGTGCGAGCGCTTTAACAAAACCCAGATCACCCGCCTTCGAAGACGAATAATTCACCTGTCCCATCTGACCCTTTTGGCCATTGACCGAGGAGATGCAGATCACGCGGCCGAATTTGCGGGCGCGCATCCCTTCCCAAACGGGACGGGTCATATTGAAGAGCGAGGTGAGATTGGTGTTGATCACCGCATCCCACATATCCTTTGTCATTTTATGAAACATCGCATCGCGGGTGATGCCGGCATTATTGACGAGCACTTCAATCGGTCCATGGGCAGCTTCAACTTGGGCAATGCCTGCCGCGCACGCATCGAAACTAGACACATCCCATTTATAGGTTGGAATGCCCGTTTCTTTGGTGAAAGAAGCCGCCGCTTCGTCATTGCCGGCATAATTAGCAGCAACCGTATAACCCGCCTGTTTGAGCGCGACGGAAATCGCCGCGCCAATGCCGCGCGATCCGCCTGTAACCAATGCAACCCGTGCCATGCCTCATTCCTCCCTGCGTGAAGACGGGGTGGAGCCGTTCAACGGCGCTCACCCCTGAGCCGAAAAAATATTGATTAGCGTTCAACCGTGAGCGCAACGCCCATGCCGCCGCCGATGCACAAAGTCGCAAGACCCTTCTTGGCATTGCGCTTCTGCATTTCATGCAACAGCGTCACAAACACACGCGCACCGGACGCACCAATCGGATGACCAATGGCAATTGCGCCGCCATTCACATTGACCTTATCCGAATCCCAGCCCAGATCCTTGTTCACCGCAATGGCTTGCGCGGCAAAGGCCTCATTGGCTTCGATGAGATCAAGATCGCCGATTTTCCAACCGGCTTTTTCAAGCGCTCTGCGTGTCGCTGGAATCGGGCCTGAACCCATGATCGCCGGATCAACGCCCGCCGTGGCCCAAGAGGCAATGCGTGCAAGCGGTGTGAGGCCGCGCTTTGCGGCTTCTTTCGCCGTCATCAACACGAGAGCCGCCGCACCATCATTGATGCCCGAAGCGTTACCGGCCGTCACAGTTCCGTCTTTGGAGAAGGCCGGCTTCAATTTCGCAAGGCTCTCAAAGGTGGTGCCGGGACGGATATATTCGTCTTCGCTCACAACCACATCGCCCTTTTTGGACGAGATCGTCACGGAGACAATTTCATCACGGAACTTGCCAGCTTTCTGCGCGGCTTCCGCTTTGTTCTGCGAACCGACGGCGAAATTATCCTGCTCGTCGCGGCTGATCTGCCATTTGGTGGCGATGTTTTCGGCGGTTGTGCCCATGTGATAGCCTTGGAACGCATCGAGCAAACCGTCGCGCAACATGGAATCGAGAAATTTCATATCGCCCATTTTCGTGCCGTTCCTGAGATGCGCGACGTGCTGGGATTGCGACATGGATTCCTGACCACCGGCCACGATGATCTTGGCGTCTCCATTGGTAATCTGCTGCAGACCGATGGCGACCGCGCGCAAACCCGAGCCGCACAATTGGTTCAAGCCCCAGGCCGTGGCTTCCTGCGGAATACCGGCCTTCATCGCCGCCTGACGCGCCGGATTTTGTCCCTGACCGGCGGTGAGGATTTGCCCGAGGATCACTTCATCAACCTCTCCGGCCTCCACTTTGGCCCGCGCCAAAGCGGCCTTAATCGCAACCGCGCCAAGCTCATGCGCCGGCATGGACGACAGTGTGCCATTGAATGATCCGACGGGGGTACGGGCTGCGCCCACAACAACAATGTCTTCCGATGCCATGATGAATTCTCCTTCGCGCCGCATAAACCCGGTTGGGCCGGGACAAGACCGCGTCTTCAAGACGCGCATGATGATTGACTTCATCATGCGCTGCACCGGTTCCGTCAAGGCGAAACAAAGAGCAGGAGCAGACGGCTTTAGTCTTAGTCCCTGCGGTGAACCCTCTATATCCGTGCGGAATGCTTGCATTCTGCGTCATTTTCCTGTCCACTCCGCCGGAAAGTTCAGGAATTCCGGACAAATGCCCGGAAATGGTTTGATCAGGATTGTTGAGTTTCATGGCCAATAAGGACCAGCCAATCACCATCAAGAAATATGCAAATCGCCGCCTCTATCATACCGGGACAAGCACCTATGTGACGCTGGATGATCTCGCTGAAATGGTCAAACGCGGTGATGAATTTGCGGTGTTTGATGCAAAAACGGGCGAGGAAATTACGCGATCCGTGCTTGCCCAAATTATTTTTGATCAAGAAGGCAAAAGCGGACAAAATCTTTTGCCGATCAATTTCCTGCGCCAACTCATTTCCTATTATGGCGACAGCATGCAGGCCTTCGTGCCAACCTATCTTGAGCACTCGATCAAGATGCTGACCGAAAACCAGCAGAAATTCCGTGACCAGTTTGCCAATGCGTTTGGCAAAGATGCATTCGGCGTGATGGAAGAGCTGGGTCAGAAGAATATGGAAATGTTCCGCGACACATTTGCGATGTTTACGCCTTTTGGAAAAGCCGCGACCGAGGCGGCCGCAGAGCCCGCAACGTCCGAAGACCGGCCTTCCGCAAAAGCGCCTGAAAAGACCGAAGATCTTGCCGCGCTGAAACGCGAACTCGCCGAAATGCAGAAAAAACTCGATCGCATTGGCGGCTGATGACGTAACGTAAGCTAAGTGTTGGCCCTATCTAATTATTAGGTTAACCATTTGTTAACTTTTTAAATCGGCCGTGCTATTGCCCCGCGGTCCCCGAGATCGGGGGTCTTTCATCCGGTTTAAAACAGAATGTCCCAGAGCAAGGCTTATTCAGAAAAAGGCCGTCGTGCCGCTGCGTTACATGCAGCGAAGCCCGATGCGCGTTTTCTTGTCCAGCTTCTTGCGGGCCAAGCCGGACTTCTCGGCGCACCCAAAAACAAAACGGCGCCTGAATGGGGCGCCGCTGCCTATTCTCTGGTGATGGACCCGGATTTTGTAACCCGCGCCCCGAAGGACGCGGTGTCACTCAATCGCGCCGCCTGATTTCAGGCTTCTTTCTTCGCCTTCAAAACCTGACGTCCCTTATACATGCCGGTCTTGAGATCGACGTGATGAGGACGACGCAATTCGCCCGAGTCCTTGTCTTCGACATAGGTCGGGGCAGCGAGCGCATCGGCAGAGCGGCGCATGCCGCGCTTGGAGGGGGAAGTTTTTCGTTTAGGAACGGCCATCGGAAACTCCGTGTCGGATCGGCTTCAGGACACGGATTGTCCATGCCGGAATGAATTCGGAAGCGGCGCTTATACAGAGAACCAGCCCCCCTGGCTAGACAGGATGAGGGCGTTTGATGCGAAAATTTGCAAGGCGATCGCCCATCGCTTGACCCGCACTCCCCCATCGGGCAATCCCAAATCAAGAAACCGGACGGGATTGGGGCAGATCCAATGAGCAGCACGGCAGATCTCTTCCAAAAGCAGCTTCACGAGACCGGCGTCGCAATAGAAGCCTTACTCGAGCGCCTGCTGATGGCCGAGGCCCTCCCGGGTGAAACGACACGGCCCACACGCCTCTTGGCGGCGATGCGCCACGGCGCGCTCGGCGGTGGTAAGCGGTTACGCCCCTTTTTGTTGGCCGAAAGCGCACGGCTTTGTGGCGCGGACCCCAAGGCAGCACTGTTAGCGGGTGCGGCGCTTGAACTCGTCCATTGCTATTCACTCGTTCATGACGACCTACCCGCAATGGATGACGATGATTTGCGCCGCGGCCGGCCGACCGTTCACAAAGTCTATGACGATGCCATGGCGATCCTTGCGGGAGACTCGCTCTTGACGCTCGCCTTCGACGTGATGGCCCGACCGGAGATTCATCCCGACGCCGCGGTGCGCCTTGATCTCGTTTTGGGTCTCTCGCGCGCGGCGGGTCTTGGCGGCATGGCAGGCGGGCAGGCGCTCGATCTCGAAGCCGAAGGCCGTTATGAAACCGATCGCAAGCCGCTCACGCTTTCAGAAAGCGACATCCGGCAATTACAAGCCATGAAGACGGGCGCTTTGTTACTCTTCGCGGTCGAGGCTGGCGGCATTCTCGGACGCGCATCCGCACCAACGCAAAATGCGCTCAAAGCCTATGGCCGCGCGGTGGGTGCAGCGTTTCAAATCGCCGATGATATTCTCGATGTCGAAGCCGATACCGCAACGCTTGGCAAAGAAGCCGGCAAAGACGCTGATCGGGGCAAAGGCACGCTGGTTCAACGTTTGGGACTCGACGCCGCCAAGGCCGAACGCGATCGCCTTGCACGCACCGCACTTGAAGCCTTGGGAATCTTCGGCGCTGAAGCCGATATGCTACGGGCCATCGCGCATTTCATCGTCAAACGAGGGCATTGATCATGGCGTGGGTTTCCGCACGACTGACACGACTTGTCACCGGACATGCCCGCCTCTTCGTGGCCTTGATCGTGGGGACTCTGATCGGCTTGTTGTTGCCTGACAAATTCAGTCTTTTGATGCGCTTGATTCTGGGATGGGATGGACTCACCCTGTTTTACATTCTCACGACCGGCCGCTTAATGGTGCGTGCAAGCGTTCAAGCCTGTCGGCATCAGTCTTCCTATTATGACGAAGGGGACTGGATCATTTTGATCGTAACGCTTGCCGGCACCGTCATCAGTTTTGGCGCGATCATTGCCGAACTCGGTGCAAGCAAATCAGCGGGTCAACCTTTTGCATTGACCTTCGCGCTCACCGCAGGAACCGTCGCTTTATCATGGGCCTTCACGCATATGATCTTTGCATTGCATTACGCCAATCTCTTTTATCATAGCGATGCAAAGGGGGAGCATGGTGGGCTTTTATTTCCGGGAAATCGCGAGCCGGATTATCGTGACTTTCTTTATTATTCTTTTGTTATCGCCTGTGCGGCACAGACGGCTGATGTATCAACCGTCTCTCCTGAAATGCGACGCGTCACGCTTATTCATTGCGTAACCGCCTTCGCCTTCAATTCTGCAATCCTGGCCTTGATGATCAACATCACCGCCGGATTGATGGGATAAAGCATTTTGCGATTAAGTGGCCACCGGTTAATCGAAACAAAATGCGTCAAAAAACAAAGCATTTTGCGATTAAGTGGGCACCGGTTAATCGAAACAAAATGCGAGAAGACGAAAACAAAATCTCACATCGTTGCGCCGATGGTCCATGGCACGAATTCGGCATCGCCATAGCCAAGCTCTTCCGATTTTGAACGCGTGCCAGAGGCGACTTCGAGAATTTTAGCAAAGATTTCTTTGCCCTTCTCTTCAATCGAAACGCCATCCAGAATATCACCGCAATTGATGTCCATATCATCCGTCATCTTGCGATAGATTTCACTATTGGTGGCGAGCTTGATCGACGGCGTTGGCTTGCAGCCATAGGCAGACCCGCGACCTGTCGTGAAACACAAAATATTCGCGCCACCCGCAACTTGACCCGTGGCCGATACCGGATCGTAACCCGGCGTATCCATGAACACAAAGCCTTTGGTATCAACCTTTTCGGCATATTCATAAACACCGGTCATGGTTGTCGTGCCGCCCTTTGCGGCTGCACCCAATGACTTTTCAAGAATGGTTGTGAGACCGCCGAGCTTGTTGCCCGGTGATGGATTATTGTTCATCTCCATCTTGTTTCGCGACGTATAATCTTCCCACCATTTGATGCGTTCAACGAGCTTCTCACCGACCGCGCGGTTGGATGCGCGACGCGTCAGCAAATGTTCTGCACCATAAATTTCAGGGGTTTCCGAAAGAATGGCGGTACCACCATGACGGACAAGCTCATCAACCGCCGCGCCAAGGGCGGGATTAGCCGTGATACCGGAATAACCATCCGATCCGCCGCATTGCAAAGCGAGCATTAACTCTGACGCCGGAACCGTTTCGCGTCGCGCTTTATTGGCAATCGGCAACATGGTTTTGACGGCATCGACACCGGCGGCAACGGTTTTTTTCGTGCCGCCTGTTTCCTGAATCGTCATGGTGCGGAAGGTGTCGCTTTCAACAATGTTATAGGCTTCTTTCCAACGCCCGATCTGGAATCCTTCGCAGCCCAAACCTACCATTAAAACACCGGCAACATTCGGATTGGTCGCATAACCCCATTGCGTGCGCTTCAACACATCATAGCCTTCGCCCTTCACATCGATGGCGCAGCCTCCGCCTTGCACAAGCGGAATAATGCCGTCGATATGCGGATATTGCGCAAGCAATCCGGAGCGATTGAGATCTTCCGCAATAAAGCGCGCAACAGAAGCCGAGCAGTTCACAGATGTGAGAATCGCAATGTAATTGCGGGTGCCCACTTCGCCATTGGCACGACGGAAACCTTCGAACGTCGCTTGCAGATGGGGCGGTAAAATCTCTTCTTTTTTGGCGTCTTCCGCAAAACGATAATCACGCTCGAACGCGTGCATAACGACATTATGTTCATGCACCCAATCGCCCGGTTGAATGGCGCCTTGGGCAAAGCCGATGATCTGCCCGAATTTTATGATCGGTTGACCATCCGCCAGCGCCGAGAGCGCCATTTTATGACCGCGCGGAATACGCACTTTGGCGGTCGCGCCATGAATGACCGCGCCCGGCTCAATCGGATCGACCGCGACAGCAACATTGTCGGCGGCGTTCAAGCGCACGGAACGGGGCGGATTGGCAACAGGGGCGTTCATGAGGGTCTCCGAAGGACTACGGCCGGATTGATCTTGTTTGGTGCGGGCCTGACCGCATCGTGCGCGAATGACGAAGATTTCGCAAGGAGTCCGGACCGACGCTTCTGCATAAGGCCCTTGCGGGAATAAGGCTGCTCCCCGCTTGCATCACGGTCGAAACACCGCAATGGTTCCTCCGAAAATGATATAGAGACGGGGGAGCTTTCGGTCATGACCGCCATTACACTTTCAGCCACCACCACCTTGCCGGAGGATGGCTATGTCGGCGCACTCGCCGGACGCGTCTGGCGGCCCAATATGGACGGCCCCTCGGTGGTCGCTATCCGTCCTGAAGGTGTGATCGATATCTCCGCGCATTACCCCACCATGCGGGATCTGTGCGAAACGCCGGACCCCGCCGCAGCCCTGCGCACGGCCCATGGCGAACATCTCGGCACGCTCGAAGCCTTGCTTGCCAACACCGCGCCTGATCACCGCGATCCGACTATGCCTTGGCTCATCGCCCCCAATGACCTTCAGGCCATCAAAGCGGCGGGCGTGACCTTTGCCGTCTCGATGCTCGAACGCGTGATCGAGGAGAAAGCGCGCGGCGATTATCAGGCCGCCGCCAAGCTGCGCACGGAAATCACAGCGCTGATCGGCGATGACCTCTCAAAGCTCAAACCCGGCTCGCCAGAAGCAATGCAGCTCAAAGACATGCTCATCGCGCAAAATGCGTGGAGCCAATATCTCGAGGTGGGTATCGGCCCCGATGCCGAGATTTTCACCAAGGCGCCCTCGATGGCGGCGGTCGGTACAGGCGCGGATGCGGGTTTGCATCCGATGTCGACATGGAACAATCCCGAACCGGAAGTCGTGCTGGTTGTGGCCTCAACGGGCAAGATCGTCGGCGGCATGCTCGGCAATGACGTTAATTTGCGCGATGTCGAAGGCCGCTCGGCGCTATTGCTCGGCAAGGCGAAAGACAACAACGCCTCGGCTGTCACGGGACCCTTCATCCGGTTCTTTGATCAGAGCTTCTCGCTTGATGATCTCCGTCAGGCGGTGGTCACCGTGCGTGTCGACGGGCCGGACGGGTTCTCTCTCGAAGGCTCCTCCTCGCTGACAAAGATCAGCCGCGATCTGCAAGATCTGTCCAATCAAATGATCGGCAAGCATCACCAATATCCGGACGGCGCGGTGCTCTATACCGGCACAATGTATGCGCCCATCAAGGATCGCGACGCCCCGGGCAAGGGCTTTACCCATAAAATCGGCGACATCGTCACGGTTTCCTCGCCAAAATTAGGCGCCATCATCAACCGGATGAAATCGGCCTATGATTGCCCGCCCTGGACCTTCGGCGCTTCCCATCTCATGCGCAATCTCGCCAAGCGCGGGCTGATCTAGCTGTTCAGCTGCATAAAATCTGCTATCGAACCGCCAAATTCTTTTCACTCTGTCCAAAGGACCTACGAGTCATGACCGAACAGTTCAAAAATCTCATCGCGGGCGAATGGGTCGCAGGCGCAAGCATTTCGAAAAACATCAACCCATCGGACACGAATGATGTTGTGGGTGAATATGCGCGCGCTTCAAAGGCGCAAGCCGAAGACGCGATTGCCGCGGCGAAAGCCGCCTTCCCCGCTTGGTCGCGCACCACGCCGCAAGAGCGTTACGAGATTTTGAAAAAAGCATCGGACGAAATTTTAGCGCGCAAAGACGAGCTCGGTAAATTGCTCTCGCGTGAAGAAGGCAAAACACTTCCTGAAGGTATTGGCGAAGCCGCACGCGCGGGTCAGATCTTCGCATTCTTTGCCGGTGAAGCGCTGCGCTTGACGGGTGAAGTGGTCCCGAGCGTGCGCCCGGGTGTTGGCGTTGATGTCACGCGCGAAGCGGTTGGCGTTGTGGGCATGATCACGCCTTGGAATTTCCCGATTGCGATTCCGGCATGGAAAATCGCGCCCGCGCTCACTCATGGGAACACGATTGTGTTCAAGCCTGCCGATCTCGTGCCGGGCTCCGCTTGGGCGCTTGTTGATATTCTTCACCGCGCGGGATTGCCGAAGGGTGTTTTGAATTTGGTCATGGGGCGCGGCTCCGAAGTGGGGCAAACCATTCTTGATCATAAAGATGTCAGCGCGATCACTTTCACAGGGTCGGTCGGCACAGGCCGTAAAGTTGCGACATCTGCGGTTGCTTCAACGCCGATGAAAAAAATCCAGCTTGAGATGGGCGGCAAGAATCCGCTCGTGGTCCTTGATGATGCGGATTTGAAGACGGCTGTTGAATGCGCCGTCAATGGCGCTTTCTTCTCAACTGGACAGCGTTGCACAGCGTCATCACGTTTGATCGTCACCGAAGGCATTCACGATGCTTTCGTCAAAGCACTCACAGAGCGCATGCAAGGTCTTGTGGTTGATAACGCTTTGAAGGCAGGCACGCATATTGGTCCTGTTGTGGATCAGAGCCAGCTCGATCAAGATTTGTCCTATGTGGATATCGGCAAGAACGAAGGCGCGACGCTTCATTGGGGCGGCGAATTGTTGAACCGCGAAACGCCGGGCTTCTATATGCAGCCTGCCCTCTTCACCAATGTTACCAATACAATGCGCGTTGCACGTGAAGAAATCTTCGGCCCCGTGGGCGTGGTCATTCGCGCGAAAAACTATGATGACGCTTTGGCAATTTCCAACGATACGGAATTCGGCCTCTCTGCCGGCATCTGCACATCAAGCCTCAAATACGCAACGCATTTCAAACGCAATTCCGAAGCGGGCATGGTGATGGTCAATCTGCCAACGGCTGGCGTTGATTATCATGTGCCCTTCGGCGGTCGCAAAGGCTCGAGTTACGGCCCGCGCGAACAAGGTGCCTATGCGAAAGAATTCTACACCACCGTCAAGACGGCTTACACATTCGCAGGCTGATCGATGGCGATGAAGCTTCTTGTCATCGGTGAAACACTCATCGACCTCGTGCCCGGACCAAACGGGCGCGAGGCGGTGCTCGGCGGATCACCCTATAATGTCGCGATTGGTTTAGGGCGCTTG
The DNA here is from genome assembly GCA_947455645.1 of Hyphomicrobiales bacterium. Lineage (GTDB taxonomy): Bacteria > Pseudomonadota > Alphaproteobacteria > Rhizobiales > Beijerinckiaceae > CAIUPE01. The sequence continues at coordinate 21,891 of CANGPA010000017.1, forward strand.
GGCGCGCGCGTCGGAATTGCGACATCGCTCTCCACCGATGCTGATGGTCAAAGATTCAAAACGGCGATCGAAGCCGACAGTGTTGATCTGTCATGTGTGGCAATCGTCAACAAGCCAAGCCCCACCGCACTTGTTGAAGAAGGCACAAAGGAAAGCGGGCCACGTTATATTTTTACGTTAAGTGGTACCGCTTTTGATGAGCCTGCGCCGTTGCCACTGCCTTGGTCTGATGATCTAAATCATATTCACGCCGGATCAATCGCTGCGATACTCGGGCCGATGGCGCAAAGCGTGCTCGATGCGTTTGCGGCCGCACGCGGCAAGCGCACAACAAGTTATGATCCCAATATCCGCCCGATGATCACACCCGATCGTGACAAGACACGTGCGGATGTTGAAGCGCGCGTGGCACTTGCTGATATTGTGAAAGCGAGTGAGGAAGATCTCGAATGGCTTTATCCGGATCACCCGCCACATGAAGCGATTTTGAATTGGCTCTCACTTGGCCCGCGTCTTGTTGTGCTCACTCGCGGCGGCAAGGGTGCTGAAGCCTTCACAGCAAAAGATCATCTCATTGTTCCAGCACCCGCAATCACAGTGGGTGATACGGTTGGTGCAGGTGATAGTCTCATGTCATCCTTGCTCTTCGCGATGGACCGCGATGGCGCACTGGGCGCAACGCCTGTCGCGTGGACACAAAGCGCGATTGGCAAATGGTTGTCTTTTGCCGTGCGGGCGGCTGCGTTCACATGCAAACAGAAGGGCTCTAACCCACCAAGGCTCAAGGATTTAGAGCTATAGGTAATTTAATCCTCATCCTGAACAGCCGCGAAGCTATTTAGATCCTCATCCTGAGCAGCCGCGAAGCGGCGTGTCGAAGGACCGGTTATCGTCAAGCGTGGTTCGACACGGAAGCGCTTTGCGCTTCCGGCTCACCATGAGGTTATTTTAATTGTATTGAGTTCATCAAATCACATTGGCTTCAAGCAAAGGCTTGTTCTCGATCACACGCGCGTGACCAAGCGCTGAGAGGTCGAGTGTTCTATACGCACCATGAATGATAAGCTCAGAAAGCCCACGGCCAATTGCAGGGCTCTGCTGCAAACCATGGCCTGAAAATCCATTGGCGAGATAAAGATTATCGTAACCAACCGCACGACCAATGATCGCATTGTGATCAAGGTCACACATGTCGTAATGCCCCGCCCAAGCGCGACCCGGTTTGATTTGTTCGAATGCGGGAATGCGCGCCGCAAGTGCCGGCCAATAGATCTCTTCAAACAAAGACCAATCAACTTCAAATTCATGCGACTCGGGATCATCCGCAGCGGGTGAGCCGCCACAAATAAATTGCTGCCCCTCAGACGTGCGCTTGCCTTCAGGGCGACACCATGTGCCGGTCGTATCGATCAACAAAGGCGCGTTCGTCACATCACCTTTGCATTGAAATGAAAACACACACCGCTTTTTTCCATAAACAGGAAGATCAACACCAGCCATCAAGCCAAGCGCGCGCCCTCCCGATGCACCCGCGGTGTTCACTAAAGCCCCGCACGCAATGCGCGTTCCATCTTTCAACTTAACCGCTTGGATATGGCCGCCATCACGTTCGACACCCGCGACTTCGCCATCAATATAAGTCACACCAAGATGACGCGCCTTTTTGCGGAAGGCTTGCATCAAACCCCAGCCATCAAACCAGCCTTCGCCCGTTCGGCCCCATGAACCTGCTACAACATCATTCACTTCAAGCCACGGGAATTGTGTCTTCAATCCGGCTTGATCGAAGAGAACAATATCCGCACCGAGCTGTGTTTGGAGTTTGTGTGTTTCCGTAAGCACCGGCGCACCCGGTGTCGTTTCGAGATAAAGATAACCACCCTCATGCAGATCAATAGAAGGCGCTTCACCATCAATCGACAAATGCGCACCAATCTGGCGCAAAAACGAGATGCCATAGAGCGAAATCTCGATATTCACCGCACTTGAAAATTGCTGGCGAATGGACGCCGCCGACAGAGCGGAAGCAGAAAATTGATAGGTTGAATCTTTTTCAATAACGATCACGCGGCCTTTGAAGGACGGATCGCTTGCGATGTGAAACGCAACGGAGGACCCCATCACCGCGCCGCCGACAATCACAAGATCAGCAGAGGAGGGAACTGTTTCAGAAGCCATTCTAAACTACTCTTTTACTCGATAACGATTTTCGGACCCTGACGTACCGTGCCGCCTTCAAGGCGTGCCTTCAACGCTTCCGCCATGGCAATAAAGAGCTTGGCATGCGCGCCATCCGGCGCTTTCGCAACAATCGGCGTACCGGCATCCGAGAGCGCGCGAATATCCATATGCAAAGGCACTTCACCTAAGAATGGAACATCAAGTCTTTCGGCTTCATGACGTGCACCCCCGTGACCAAAAATATCAGAGCGGGTGCCGCATTCAGGGCAGAGGAAATAGCTCATATTCTCAACAAGACCGAGGATCGGCACTTCAACACGCTTGAACATCGCAATGCCGCGCCGTGCATCAATGAGTGCCAAATCTTGAGGTGTGGAGACGATCACAGCGCCCGCCAAGGAAACCGATTGCGCCATGGTGAGTTGCGCATCCCCTGTGCCTGGCGGCATATCGACAATCAACACATCAAGCGTACCCCAATTCACTTCGCGCATCATTTGCTGCAAAGCGGACATCACCATCGGCCCACGCCAGATCATCGGCGTTTCTTCTTCGACGAGAAATCCGATCGACATGACTTTAAGACCATAGGCCTCAAGCGGTTGCATGATTTTGTTGTCGTCGATTTGCGGCTTACCCGTGAGGCCAAAAATTTTTGGCAGTGAAGGGCCATAAATATCGGCATCAAGAATGCCGACTTTGAGTCCGATCTTTGAAAGCGCGAGCGCGAGATTCGAAGAGACGGTTGATTTGCCCACGCCGCCTTTACCCGAAGCAACGGCGACAATGTGTTTGACGCCTGGAATCATCGCACGCGCATTCGCCGCTTGCGCACGCGGACCTGGCGCTGCACCGCTTTGTTGGGGTGGACGTTCGGCGGTAAAGGTCACAAGCGCTTTCGCGATACCATTGATGGCGACAACGGCGCGCTCCACCTCGGCACGCAATGCCTCAAGCGCTTTGACCTGAGCGGGATCCGCAATCAGCGAGACATAGGCCTTGTCGCCTTGGATCGAAACGCCGCCGAAAAGACCGGAACGCAAGAAGGGCGTTTTTCCATCCGGTCCTTTGAGGACCGACAACGCATTGCGGATGTCCTGCTCACTCGCCACGATTTCGTCTCCGTCGATGATGAGACCGCTTTATGAGCGCGCAACCAAGCGGGGTCAATCACACCCGTGCACACCAGGCGACTTGCCCGCGCGACGCGGACGGTCCATATCGTCGCACCACGCGTAGATGGAAAAATCATCGGAGTATTCGACATGGCAAAAGTTGCATTTCTGGGTTTGGGCGTCATGGGCTTTCCCATGGCGCGGCATCTCGCGGCCAAAGGCCATGACGTCACCGTCTATAACCGCACAACGGCGAAGGCGGAGGCATGGGTGAAAGCCCATGGTGGCCGCTTTGCCAAAACGCCGCGTGAAGCCGCCCAAGGGCAAGACATCGTCTTCGCCTGCGTCGGCAATGATGATGATCTGCGGCAAGTGACCATCGGCCCCGAAGGCGCGTTTCAAGCGATGGCCAAGGGCACCGTGTTTGTCGATCACACCACCGCGTCGGCGGAAGTCGCGCGCGAACTTTATGCAAAGGCAAAAGAACACGGTGTCGCGTTCATTGACGCCCCCGTTTCAGGCGGGCAAGCGGGCGCAGAAAATGGCGTACTCACCGTGATGTGCGGGGGCGATGCTGATATTTATTCGCGTGTTGAACCCGTGATCATGTCATTCGCACGCATGTGCAAATTGCTGGGGCCTTCAGGCGCAGGCCAGCTCACAAAAATGGTCAATCAGATTTGCATTGCCGGCCTCGTACAAGGCCTCGCCGAGGGCGTAAATTTTGCCAAGAAGGCAGGGCTTGATGTCGAAGCTGTGATCGAGACCATTTCAAAAGGTGCGGCGCAAAGCTGGCAGATGGAAAATCGCTATAAGACGATGAACCAATCAAAATTCGATTTTGGTTTTGCGGTGGATTGGATGCGCAAAGATTTGGGCATCTGCATCACCGAGAGCCGTCGCAATGGCGCGCAGCTTCCTGTCACGGCGCTTGTCGATCAATTCTATGGCGAAGTGCAAGGCATGGGCGGTGGCCGCTGGGATACGTCGAGCCTGCTCGCACGGTTGGAACGGAAGTGAAGTCGGAAGAGGGCTTAGGGCTTAGGGCTTAGGGCTTAGGGCTTAGGGCTTAGGCAAATTGTGTCAGCCTACTGCCTACTGCCTACTGCCTACTGCCTACTGCCTACTGCCTACTGCCTACTCACACCTCGTGTGCAGCCTCTTCCAACAACCCCCATACGAAGGGCAGGAATGAGCGCCAGAGTTCGATATGGAACGTATCGGCGCTCTTTCGCCACAAAACAATTTCCGCTTTCGAGAAAATCGTGCGCGTGGCCATGCCAATAGGAAACGCGCTGATATGCAGATCAAGCGGGTTGCCGGTTGAAAGGATCGTTGCGGCCTCCGGACCTGATACATCAAAGCCCGTATTGCGATGGCTGATATCGACGAGCGAATGGAAATGAATGCCAAGCGCTTTTGCAATGTCATCAGCAAGCGATTGCGCAACACCATCTTCCGCAATCAGCAACCATTCATCGGGCCCGAGCGAAATGGCCGTGCGCGTGCCATTGGTTTCGGCTTTCAACAAAGTGGTCGGCAATGTCACACCGAAGGCTTTTGACGCAAGTGCTGCGGCTTGGTGATCACCACGAAATGAGAAACGTGTTGCGAAAGTTGATTGCGTTGCCGAGACTTTTCCAGCCACACCAATCGCGTGAAGACCTTCGAAAGCCGAGCGGCGGGTCACAGTGAGCTCAACCATTGAGACGCGCTCCTTCTTTATCATAGAAGACAGGATCGGTTACTTTTACCGCAATATCGCCACCGGGCATCGGCACATAAAGTGTCTCGCCAATACGTGAACGGCCAGCGGCAACCACCGCCAAGGCAAATGTCCGGCCCAACACAGCACTCTCATAAGACGAGGTCACATGACCAAGCGCCGGTGTGCCTGTCGGCACATTCGCTTGGCCGACAATCTGCGCGCCTTCTTCGAGTAATGTTTTAGGATCAACGGGAAGAAGACCCACAAGCTGCTTGCGATCAGCCTTCACGAGATCAGGCCTTGTAAGCGAACGCTTGCCGACAAAGTCAGGCTTTGTTTTGCCAATCGCCCATGCAAGACCGACATCATCGGGCGTCATCGTGCCATCGGTTTCTTGACCGACAATGATGAAGCCCTTTTCCGCACGCAACACATGCATGGTTTCGGTGCCATAGGCGCAGGCGTTATATTTCTGCGCTTCCGCCCAGATCGCTTCCCATACCGCTTGGCCATAATCAGCCGGAACATTCACTTCGAAACCGAGTTCGCCTGTAAAGCTCATGCGGAAAAGACGTGTCGGCACGCCACAAATCTTGCCCTGCTTCACACTCATATGCGGCATCGACTCATTTGAAAGATCAATGCCTTCGACAAGCGGCTTGATGATGTCGCGCGCCTTCGGACCCTGCACCGCAATGACCGCCCATTGTTCAGTCGTCGAGGTGATGTTGAGTTTCAGATGCGGGAATTCGGTCTGCAGATAATCTTCCATATGGTTCATCACACGCGGCGCGCCGCCTGTTGTGGTGGTCACATGGAAGCGATCGTCCGCGATGCGTCCCACGACGCCGTCATCCATCACGAAACCTGCCTCATTGAGCATCACGCCATAGCGTAGACGACCCACTTCGAGTTTCGACCACGGATTGGTGTAAAGGAGATTCATGAATTCAGCAGCATCGGGGCCAACAACTTCGATCTTGCCGAGTGTTGATGCATCAAAGATACCAGCCGTCTCGCGCACCGTCTTGCACTCACGCAATACCGCTCTGTGCATGTCTTCGCCGGCTTTCGGGAAGAACCATGCGCGCTTCCAAAGACCGACATCTTCAAAAATCGCGCCCTGAGATTGGGCCCAGGCATGCGTTGGTGTCTTGCGCACGGGATCAAACAAATCACCGCGCGAATGATTGGCCATCGCGCCGAAACTGATCGGCGTGTAAGGCTGACGGAATGTGGTGAGCCCCACTTCCGGAATTGATTTGTCGAGCGCTTGCGAGGCAATCGCCAAAGCATTCATATTCGAAAGCTTGCCTTGATCAGTCGCCATACCCGTTGTGGTGTAGCGCTTCACATGTTCAATCGACCGCATGCCTTCGCGTGTTGCCAGCTTGATGTCTTTTGCGGTGACATCATTTTGGAAATCAACGAAGGCTTTAACGCGACCGGCATCATGCGGATGCGGAACTGCACCCAAGAAGCCACCTTTCGCCTCATGCACGCCGGAGACGGTGACGCTATGCGATGACGCTTTGAAACCGGCCTTGGTTGCGGCGTCGCTGCCCGCTGCAAAACCATCAGCAAAAGCATCCGCCAAAGTTTCCGAACCTTTGCACGCGCCCGCTGAACGCTCGGCTTGCACCGATGTGCCCGGAATAAACACGTTGCGTTCCGCATCAAATTTTAGCTTACCGCGCGATTGCGAGAAGAGATGCACAGACGGCGTCCAGCCACCGCACATCAAAATCAAATCACAGGGAATATCTTCTTCGCCGTCGGTTCCAATTTTTGAAACGCGCGCGCTTTTCACACGCAATGACCCCGTTGAACCTGTAATCGCGGTTGCGACATCAACACGAATACCGGCAGCACGCGCCGCATTTGGCAAAGGCCCATTGGCATCGTGACGCAAATCGACAATGCGCTCGATGGTGACACCTGCCGCTTTCAAATCAAGTGCGGCTTGATAGGCGCTGTCATGCGCAGTCGCGACGACGGCACGGCCACCCGGACGAACACCATAACGATTGGCAAAAATCCGCGCGGCATCAGCAAGCATGATCCCCGGACGATCATTGTCGGGGAACACGAGCGGCCTTTCATGCGCGCCGGCCGCAATCACGACCTCTTTCGCCCGCACCTGCCACAAGCGATCGCGCGGGAGTTTCTTGTCAGGACTTGCGAGATGATCTGTCACACGCTCGACAAGGCCAACAAAATTCTGCGCAAAATAACCAAAGGCCTGTGTGCGCGGAAGAAGTGTTACGGTTCCTGATTTCGCGCTCAATGTTTGAACCGCATCCGCAACCCAATCAATCGCACTCTTGCCATCAATCGTGGCATGAAGTTCGGAAAGAAGCGAACCGCCAAGCTCCGCTTGCTCGTCACACAAGATTACACGTGCGCCGGAATCGGCTGCGACGAGTGCTGCTGAAAGTCCTGCGGCACCGGCACCAATCACGAGAACATCACAATGCGCATAGCGCGTTGAATAATGATCGGGATCGGGTGACGTCGGCGCTGTTCCAAGGCCAGCTGCGCGACGGATGATCGGCTCATAGAGCTTCTTCCACGCGATGTTCGGCCACATGAATGTCTTATAGTAGAAGCCCGCTACAAAGAGCGGCGACAAGACATTGTTGATCGAACCAATATCGAATGACAAAGACGGCCACGCGTTCTGGCTCTTCGCAACAAGTCCGTCATAAAGCTCGACTTGCGTTGCGCGCAAATTCGGCGTGTGCCGTGCACCAACACCAACACTTACAAGCGCGTTGGGCTCATCCGATCCCGCTGTCACAACACCGCGCGGGCGATGATATTTGAACGAGCGACCCATGAGATGAACACCATTCGCAAGCAATGCGGATGCGAGCGTGTCACCTTGAAACCCTTTGTAGCTCTTGCCATCAAAGGTAAAAGTCAACGGCTTCGAGCGATCAACACGGCCTGGACGTGTGGTACGAAGATGAAGGCTCATCAGTTAGCCCCCTTCTCGAATTGTGAAAGATCAACGCGCGGTTCACCCGCTTTATAAGTTTTCAAAATCTTGTCACTCACCGTATCGCGCACGCAATTGAAGAACCGCGCGCAGCCGGAAATATGCC
>CANGPA010000018.1 GCA_947455645.1 Hyphomicrobiales bacterium
ACTTGGCGTTCGCCGCAGACTTGGCGTTCGCCGCAAGCGACGCGCCTTTTGCCTTCACAGACGGAGGCGGGGCCTTCTTTTTGCTGGGCATTTCCTACTCCAACACATTCCTCGACTGATTGCGCACAACTTAAGCACGACGACAGCGCGTAGGGAATCGGAATTCCAAAGTTTGATTAAAATTTGGCATAATCAAAGGGCTTACGGGGCACAAAATGCGCCGGATGAGGCAAACAAGTGCCTAAATTATTGATATAAATAGAAAATTCTTTCAATCTACTCCAAAAATCATGCATTCAGTGGATCATAGCCCCGATAACGCCTGTGGGCCGCCACTCAAAAGCGGCTACATTTACAAGCGAGGTTCTCAAAAAGCCGGGCAATAACGGAATGTCTATCATGGTTTGCGAAATGTTCCGGACGAAGCATGCGGATAATTGGAGCTGCTCGTCCAAGATTGCATCATAGCCGTAATTTCCGCCCCGCTGTCGGTAATCGAAAATATCCACGTTTCACCGTCACTTGTTGGATATGACCCCTGACAGGTTGTGTTGTTATAAGTATAGGTTCCCGTTGTCGTTACATTGCCTCCGGTTTTTGAACCCGATCCTCCATAATAATTATAAAAGGTGAAGGAGCCGCTTGTCGTTGTGCTGCTCTGTGTCGAGCTTTCGACCACCCATCGCACCCGGACATTCACTTTTTTGAATATCGTAGCAGCGCTGCCCGTAGCCGTAAAATATTCGATACCCACGTTACCCAAATAAGTTCCGCTTAACGTTGTTGGGCAGGCTGCAATTGCAGTTTCAAGTGGTGCAAAAATCATAAGCACTAAATACAAAAATAGTTTTTTCATTTTCTTTACCCCAATATTTATAATTATTTCGATATCGATATTCAGAAGTATTCTGATTTATTTATCGATAAGTAATAGTACATTTTATAAAGAAATATATATTTTAAATTTGGCCAATACACGGGCCCCAACGGGAAGCCGCAGTTATATGCGGCCATAAGTTTTCATTAGAAACACAGTCGACTGCGTGTCCCGCTCTTGCCTTGTATCTATTATGAAGGATTGGTGGAGCCAGGCGGAATCGAACCGCCGACCTCTTGAATGCCATTCAAGCGCTCTCCCAACTGAGCTATGACCCCACTTCTGTCGTCGATGCCGAGTTTGGGGACCCGAACCATCTCGAAAGCGCAACACGCTCCGACCGCGCGGTCTATAGCCGCCCCGGTCCAGCAACTCAAGTCCCCGCCTAGCCAAGCCTTGGCGCGGGGCCTTGATGTTTAGACTTCTTCGTCGTTCTCGATGTCGCCATCGATGAGATCGGCGACGTCATCATCGCCTTCCTCTTCTTCTGCGAGGAAGGTTTCGTCCTCATCCAGATCGTCGCCTTCAATTTCGACATCGTCGATGGGAAGATCCTTGCCGGCTTCCTCAGCCTCGACATCGTCGAGCGAGACGAGCTCGGGACCATCGGCGAGGACGCCGGTGTCCGCCTCCTCCTCATCAACCGCCTTGGCGGCGATCTCTTGTCGCACGGCCGCGACTGCAGGGTGGAAGACCGTGCTGCATTTCGGGCAGATGATCGGATCTTTTTGAAGATCGTAGAATTTTGCGCTGCAGCTCTGGCAAAGGCGCTTCGTGCCGAGTTCCGGTTTGGCCAAGGTGGAGCCTCTTCTCTTTCTAATGCGAGCCGAAGGACAGAAACGGATCCGATGCCATCTTGAATTGAACCGCAAGCGCTGATGCGCCCTTACGGGATGACGGACCGATCCGACTGTGATAGTGCGCGGGTATTCATCCTAGACCGCAAGCCGCGTCAAGCCCTTCTTCCAGAGAAATACGAAATGTCCAAGAGCCATGAGGGTTCGCCCCTACCCCTGACCGCCTCAAAATCACGTCCCCTTGCGGGACGCGTCCACCTTCCCGGCGACAAATCCATTTCCCATCGGGCGATGATTTTCGGCCTACTCGCCCTAGGCGAGACCATGGTCGAGGGATTGCTCGAGGGTGATGACGTGTTGCGGACCGCCGATGCCTGCCGGGCCCTAGGCGCCACAATCGAGCGCCTTGGAGAGGGTCATTGGCGGATTCGCGGCGTCGGGATCGGCGGGCTGAAAAGCCCGGAGGCCGTGCTCGACTTCGGCAATGCGGGAACGGGAACACGCCTGATGATGGGCGTTGTGGGCGGTCACCCGATCACCGCAACTTTTGATGGCGATGCGTCTTTGCGCAAGCGCCCGATGCGGCGCATTCTGGATCCGTTGACAGAAATGGGTGTCGAGGTGGTCTCGCAGGCTGAAGGCGGTCGTTGCCCGATCACGATTCGCGGTGCGGCCGATCCATTGCCCATCACCTATGCCACGCCCGTGGCGTCAGCACAGATCAAATCGGCCATCCTTCTGGCGGGATTGAATTCCCCCGGCCGCACCACCGTCATCGAAACGGAAGCCACGCGCGACCATACCGAGAAGATGCTCACTTATTTTGGTGCGACCGTGCGTGTGACGCCCGAAGGCCATGATGGCCGCCGCATCGAACTCGAGGGACGTCCGGAACTGAAGCCCCGGCCAATTATTGTGCCGCGGGATCCGTCTTCGGCAGCTTTTCCGCTGGTCGCCGCCCTTCTGGTCCCCGGCTCGGATATTTTGATCGAAGGCATGATGATGAATCCGCTGCGGACCGGCCTTTTGACGACGCTCAAGGATATGGGCGCGGCCATCGACATCCAAAACCCGCGTTATGAGGGGGGCGAGGACGTGGCCGATCTCCGTGTCCGCCATTCGGCTCTCACGGGTGTTGACGTGCCTGCGGGCCGTGCGCCGTCAATGATCGATGAATATCCAATCCTGGCCGTAGCCGCATCATTCGCAAAGGGCGAAACACGGATGCGGGGCTTGAATGAATTGCGCGTGAAAGAAAGTGACCGCTTGCAGGCGGTTGCTGACGGTCTGGCCGAAGCCGGTGTGACTTACACGATCGAGGGCGATGATTTGATCGTTCAGGGCATGAATGGGGCGGTTCGCGGCGGCGGCACGGTCGCGACCCATCTCGATCATCGGATTGCCATGAGCTTCCTTGTGATGGGCCTTGCTTCAGACCAGCCGATGACCGTCGATGACGAGCGTATGATCGCGACGAGCTTTCCGACCTTTACAAAACTGATGACGACGCTTGGAGCCGTGTTCAGCGCATGATCATCGCGGTTGACGGGCCAGCAGCGTCCGGCAAAGGGACGCTGGCCAAGCGCCTTGCGACGCATTTTGGGCTCAATCATCTCGATACCGGGCTCTTATATCGCGCGGTGGCGCGAGCCTTGATCGACCAATCCCTTAACCTCAGCGATGAGGCTGCCGCCACCCGCGTGGCGCAAGCGCTCGATTTTGCAACGCTTGACGAGGCGCGACTGCGCGGCCGCGAGGCGGGCGAGGCGGCATCGGTCATCTCGGTCTATCCGGACGTGAGGCAGGCCCTTCTAGAAGGCCAGAGGCGGTTTGCAGCGCAGGCGCCGGGGGCGGTGCTCGATGGGCGTGATATTGGCACGGTGATCTGCCCAGACGCGCCTGCAAAGCTGTTTGTGACCGCAAGCCCAGAAGTGCGCGCGCGGCGGCGCTGGCTTGAACTGTCGAAAGCCGATCCGGCGCTTTCCTATGAGTCAATTCTCGATGATATTCGCCGCCGCGATGAGCGCGATTCAAATCGGAGCGCTGCGCCGCTTCGAAAAGCAGACGATGCGCGCTTGCTCGATACCACAGAAATGGATATAGAGACCGCTTTCCGGGAGGCGCTCCGCCTGATTGAGGCTGAGCTTTCACGGAAGGGATAATCCCAAACGTCTTTCGCGGTCGGTCCTGCGCCGGCCCGCCTTATGAGGCGGTGGTTTCGTTTCATGCAACGAAACATCGATGCGAGGAAGATGAAACGATAAAACCCGCCGGCGCCCGGTCCCTTATGCGGGGACCTTTCAGGAGACCTTATGGCATCTGCACACATGAATCCGTCGCGCGATGATTTCGCCGCGATGCTCGAAGAATCGTTCAACAAGAGCGATTCACTTGAAGGCTCGGTAATCAAGGGCAAGATCATCGCCATCGAAAAAGATATGGCGGTTGTTGATCTTGGCTTGAAGACCGAAGGCCGCGTTGCTCTGCGTGAATTTACCGGCCCCGGCCGTAAAGGCGCACCCGGCATTGGTGATGAAGTCGAAGTCTATCTCGACCGTATCGAAAACGCGTTGGGTGAAGCCGTCATCTCGCGCGACAAAGCGCGTCGTGAAGAGAGCTGGGTTAAGCTCGAAAAATCATTCGAAGCCAATGAGAAAGTTAATGGCGTTATCTTCAACGTCGTTAAGGGTGGCTACACGGTTGACCTTGATGGTGCGACGGCCTTCTTGCCACGCAGCCAAGTTGATATTCGTCCGATCCGTGACGTTGGACCGTTGATGAATATCTCGCAGCCGTTCCAGATTCTCAAAATGGATCGCCGTCGTGGCAATATTGTTGTCTCGCGTCGTACCGTTCTCGAAGAGACCCGCGCAGAAGCCCGCACGGAACTCGTGGCCAATCTTGAAGAAGGTCAGACCGTTGACGGTACCGTCAAGAACATCACCGAATATGGCGCATTCGTCGATCTCGGTGGCATTGACGGTCTGTTGCACGTGACCGACATGGCATGGCGTCGTGTCAATCACCCGTCAGAAGTTGTGACAATTGGCCAGCAGCTCAAGGTCAAGATCATCAAGATCAACCATGACACGCACCGCATCTCGCTCGGCATCAAGCAGCTTCTTGCTGATCCGTGGGAAGGCATTGAAGCCAAATATCCGATCAATGGTCGCCTCAAAGGCCGCGTGACAAACATCACCGACTACGGCGCATTTGTTGAATTGGAGCCAGGCATCGAAGGCTTGATTCACGTCTCTGAAATGTCATGGACAAAGAAGAACGTGCATCCGGGCAAAATTGTTTCGACATCGCAAGAAGTCGAAGTGCAGATTCTGGAAGTCGACTCTTCAAAGCGCCGCATTTCACTGGGTCTCAAGCAGACCTTGCAAAACCCGTGGGAAGCCTTCGCTGAGAAGCATCCTGTTGGTTCGATCGTTGAAGGCGAAGTCAAGAACAAGACCGAATTCGGTCTGTTTATCGGCCTTGAAAACGACGTGGATGGCATGGTGCATTTGTCCGATCTCGATTGGAATCGTCCTGGCGAACAAGCCATCGAAGATTTCAAAAAGGGCGACATGGTCAAGGCGCAAGTTCTTGACGTTGATGTCGAGAAGGAACGCATCTCGCTTGGTATCAAGCAACTCGGCGCTGACAAATTCGCGGAAGCCGCTGACTCAGCGGGTGGCGAATTGAAGAAGGGTGCGATTGTCACCTGCGAAGTCACCGAAGTGAAGGAAGGCGGCCTTGAAGCCAAGATCGTCGGCACCGAATTCACGACCTTCGTGAAGCGTGCTGATCTGGCCCGTGACCGTGCCGAACAACGGCCAGAACGCTTCGCCGTTGGCGAAAAGTTTGATGCCCGCGTTACGATCTTCGATCGTAAGGCACGCAAGGTCTCGGTCTCGATCAAGGCTCTCGAAATGGCTGAAGAAAAAGAAGCCATCGCCCAATATGGTTCGGCTGATGCAGGTGCATCACTCGGCGATATTCTTGGCGCAGCGCTCAAGAAGAAGAAGGACGGCGAATAAGACTTATTCGCAACGCGCCTCTTCATCGAAGCATCAACCCGCGTGGACCACCACGCGGGTTTTTTAATTGATCAACCATCGCGTAAATGCATCATTGACCGGCGCTTCTTTTACGCCATACCATTCGGCATAAACTGAATTTAATCGAGAGATTGTGTAATGTATCGTGAAATCACTCGAAATATTGAGGTGACGGCAAAGCCATCTTATCTTCCGGAACAATCAAATCCGGAAAATGGGCGGTATTTCTGGGCCTATACAATTGAGATTGAAAATCAGGGTGAGAAAACCGTGACGCTTCTTTCGCGGCATTGGGTGATCACTGACGGCGAGGGCAAGATACAGGAAGTCAAAGGCGACGGGGTGGTTGGCGAGCAACCGAGCCTCGCGCCCGGTTCGAGCTTTACCTATACAAGCGGATGCCCACTCACGACGCCGCAGGGCATTATGGCCGGATCCTACCTTTTCACGACCGAGGAAGGCGAGCTATTTCCTGTCAAAATTCCAGCCTTCTCGCTTGATCTGCCGCAGGCCAAACGCGTGTTGCACTGAGCCGCGGCTCAATATGGTGGCAATACAAACAAGGATTATGACACGCTGAGCGACCGGCGTTCCAATTGATCCGTAAGCCTCTCAACTTCAACATGTGCGTCTTCAAGCATGGATGAGAGCATCGCGGCGGCATCGATAACCGCTTGATCGCGCCGTTCTTGGAATTGCACTTCATTGCGCAACGCGACCAGGGCGCAATTCAAGGCCAGCGCAAAAGGTTCAAGCGTGTTCAAAAATGTCATCGGTTTTTTGAAATCGATCTGTGGCATTACAAATCCCCTTTCTCGCTTCGAGAGAATGGTCCCCGCACAACGCGCGGGAGCAAAGCTCCCAAATGAAAACGACCCCGGCGCGGAGACCGCGCAGGAGTCGGGGTGTTAGAACAGCCATCGAAAGGTTGGCCGCAGCGCTTTTAGCCTTGCAGCCTGGACATAACGCCGCCACCCCGACGTCTATCCACGTCAGGGCAGTTTGGTAACGGCAGATGCACTGCCGCCTTTCGATGGGGCGTTCTAATTCCCCGAGTCATGGTTCTTCATGACCTAAGGGAAGATTATCAGCCTCACACCAAAACGCAAACCGCCCTCACGCGCGACGCGCGGAACGGTGGAGGATAGTGGGGAGAGAATGATACGCGCTTAAGTTGTAATGCGGCATTTGATTCAACTATTAATCGACACGATTAGCGATAGACGTCTTTTCGGTTCCCTATGCGGACAACAAGAATGCGCACGGCGTTGTCCTCTATGGACGCAATGATGCGCCAATCGCCAACGCGGTATTTCCAAAAGTCGCCGAGCTTAGAGCCTTTAAGCGCCTCGCCGATGCTGCGCGGATTTTCGAGCGCAGCGACGCGCTTGTGCAAGAAAGTGAGGATGCGACGGACGATTTGCGGATCGATTTTGCCAAGCTCGCGGTCAGCGGCAGGGTCAAGTTCAATCTTCCAGACCATAGCGCTTCATGACGTCTTCAAGCGGTATGGCTTGGGTTTTTCCCGAGCGGATATCGATCAAGCGCTGTTCCGCAAGATAGATATCTTCGAGATCGTCGAGATGCTCGAGAATCGCTTGGCGGGCATAGAAAGTCTTTGAGCGCCCCGTGGCTTTTGCCAGTGCTTCAAGGCGGTCTTCGATTTCAACCGGCAGTCGGATGGCCAGCATTTCCGCTTCCCTCAATTTGCTATACATGTATAGCAACGATCAGGACTAGGCGCAAGGACCTCGAAATTCGACTTGCCTCACAAAAGACTAGCCGAACAAAAAAGGCGACCCGAAGGCCGCCTTTTCAAATTCTAATTTGCGAGGCCGAGACTTACTCCGCCGCTGGCTCGCCGCCTTCTGCAGCCGCTTTCGCTTCGAGATCTTCGCCGGTTGTTTGATCAACGGCCTTCATCGAGAGGCGAACCTTACCGCGCTCGTCGAAGCCCAAAAGTTTGACCTTAACCTTGTCGCCTTCTTTCACCACGTCCGTAACCTTATTCACGCGCGCCGCAGCAAGCTGCGAGATGTGAACGAGGCCGTCTTTTGCGCCGAAGAAGTTGACGAAAGCGCCGAATTCGGCGGTCTTCACAACAGTACCCTCATAGATCACGCCGATTTCAGGCTCGGACGCAATCGACTTGATCCAGTTGATCGCTGCCGTAATGGAAGCGCCATCTGACGAGGCAATCTTCACGGTACCGTCATCTTCGATATTGATCTTAGCGCCCGTCTTCTCGACGATTTCACGAATGACTTTACCGCCGGTGCCGATCACTTCACGGATCTTGTCGGTTGGGATCTTCATCGTTTCAATACGTGGCGCATATTGGCCGAGCTCGGCGCGTGCGCCGGACAGACCCTTCGCCATTTCGCCAAGAATATGCAGACGGCCATCCTTTGCTTGATGCAAGGCAACCTTCATAATCTCTTCGGTAATGCCCGCGATCTTGATGTCCATTTGCAACGAAGTGACGCCGTTTGATGTACCGGCAACTTTGAAATCCATATCGCCGAGGTGATCTTCATCACCAAGGATGTCGGACAGAACGGCGTAGCGTTCGCCTTCGAGAATGAGACCCATTGCGATACCGGCAATCGGGCTCTTCAGCGGAACACCCGCATCCATCAAAGCCAGCGATGAACCACAGACGGTTGCCATCGAAGACGAGCCATTCGACTCCGTGATCTCGGACACCAAGCGGATCGTGTAGGGGAATTCGTGATGCGCAGGCAACATTGGACGGACAGCGCGCCAAGCGAGCTTGCCGTGGCCGATTTCGCGGCGACCGGGCGAACCCATACGGCCTGTTTCACCCACCGAATAGGGAGGGAAATTATAGTGCAGCAAGAAGGTTTCCTTGTAGGTGCCTTCGAGTGAATCGATGAACTGCTCGTCATCCGCCGTGCCAAGCGTGGCAACGACCATCGCCTGCGTTTCACCACGCGTGAAGAGCGCCGAACCATGGGCGCGCGGCAGAATGCCGGCTTCGGCAACGATCGGACGAACCGTTACAAGATCACGGCCGTCAATACGCTTTTTGGTGTCCAGAATGTTCCAGCGAACGATTTTCGCTTCGACTTCTTTGAACACGCCGCCAACCAAAGTGGGCGCGAGTGGCTCGGCAACGCCTTCGCCACAAAACGCATCCATGACCTTGGCTTTAGCCGCCGACACTTTGTTCTGGCGTTCCTGTTTGGCAGGCGTTGTGAACGCATCGCGAAGTTCAGCTTCGACGAGCTTCAAGATTTTGCCTTCGAGTTCCGAATGATCGGGCGTCGTGAAATCGCGAGGCTCTTTGGCGGCAACTTCGGCGAGCTTGATGATCGCGTCGATCACAGGCTGGAAGCCCGTGTGGCCATGCATAACAGCGCCGAGCATGATTTCTTCCGAAAGCTCTTTGGCTTCCGATTCAACCATCAAAACGGCGTCCGTTGTACCGGCAACAACAAGATCGAGCACCGAGTCCGCCATTTCGGCGAGCGTTGGGTTCAAGCGGAACTGGCCATTGATATAGCCGACGCGTGCGGCACCGACGGGGCCCATAAAAGGCACGCCTGACAAGGTCAGCGCTGCGGAAGCAGCTACCATCGCCACAATATCGGGATCGTTCTCGAGGTCGTGGGCGAGAACTGTGACAACGACTTGTGTCTCGTTGCGATAGCCTTCGACGAAGAGAGGGCGAATTGGACGATCAATCAAACGGGAAACCAGCGTTTCCTTTTCCGACGGGCGGCCTTCGCGCTTGAAATAGCCACCGGGAATGCGGCCGGCTGCGAAGGCTTTTTCCTGATAATTGACGGTCAACGGGAAGAAATCGATGCCAGGCTTGGCGTCTTTAGCGGATACAACGGTGGCGAGGACAGTGGTTTCGCCATAGGTGGCGAGAACGGCAGCGTCAGCCTGACGAGCGATGCGGCCCGTCTCCAGGGTCAGCTTGCGGCCAGCCCAAGTCAGTTCTACTTTTTTTACATCAAACATTGTTCAACGGTCTTTCGTGATCGCCCGCGATCCGAAAACCATGTGCAAGACGGCGAGAGGCTGGTCTCTTTGTCGCGCAGTGGCGCGCTCCAGCATCCGGCAATCCTGCCATGAGTCCCGGACCGGGGCAGGGTTGAGATCGCCCGGCCCCATGCCGGTTCGATCCATTTAATCGAAACAAATGGCCGGATGCCGCCTGTTTCGCATGCAAGACGGGCCGCCTCACGGACGGCCCGGATTTCTTTTGTAGGCCTTAGCGGCGAATGCCGAGGCGCTCAATGATTGACTTGTAGCGCGCTTCATCCTTGCTCTTCACATAGTCGAGAAGGGAGCGACGCTGAGACACCATCTTGAGGAGGCCGCGACGCGAATGATTGTCTTTCATGTGGCTCTTAAAATGGCCGGTCAAGTTGGTGATGCGCTCCGTCAGGATCGCGATCTGAACTTCTGGTGAGCCCGTGTCACCCTTGGTGGTAGCAAACTGGGTCACGAGTTCTTGCTTGCGCTCAGGCGTAATCGACATCGGTCAAACCTTTCAAAAAGAAGAGACATTAGAGCGCCGAAGCACCCAATCCGCAGTCGGGCCAAGGCCGGGATGTCGTCCAGCCGGGTCACGATCAAACGGAAACGGCCGGGCGAAACCCCGGCACGTTGAGCGGGACATATACACGGATTTCAATAGAAAGCGAGAAGAAAAACCCTTCTGACATGACGAGACCGGACGAAGGCAAAATCAGCGCGTTAGCCATCCGTTCCAAATCAGGTCAGCAGAAAGGCGCTTTTGGAAGGGAGTGCTAAAGATTGAACACGCGGCTCGGTACAAGCGCGCCGCGTTCGACCGTGCCAATGGCGACGACGGCGCCATCAGCAACCGCATAGGCTGTTTCACCTTCCATGGGCGCATCCCGACCGCGCAAAATCGCCGACTGTCCCCGTTTCAATCGAAGAGCGGCATCCCGCGTAATGACGACGCATGGCAATTCCAAAAGCCCGGTATCGACGGGACGCAGCGCGGCGGCGGCAGCAAGGGGATCCACATCCAAAGCTGCAAAAGAAATAGAATCTGCGGTTGTGAAGGGACCTACGCGGGTTCGGCGTAAGGCGGATACAAAGCCATAACAGCCCAGCAAGCGCCCAAGATCACGGGCGATCGCCCTGACATAGGTACCCTTACCGCATTCCGCCTCGAGCTTTGCTGCGTGACCATCATAGTCGACCATGCGGAGCGCGTGAATCTCAACCGTGCGTGGCTGAAGTTCAACGGCTTCTCCGCCTCGCGCCAGATCATAAGCGCGTTCACCATCGACTTTGATCGCCGAATAACGCGGCGGAATTTGCGTTACGAGACCTGTAAATTGAGGCAATGCGGCGAGAATGTCGGCTTCTGTCGGACGTTTATCGCTGGTCGCAACCACGCGCCCCTCGGCATCATCCGTATCCGTTTCGGTACCAAAGCTGACAGTGAAGGCATAGGCCTTTTCACCATCTACGACATAGGGAACGGTTTTGGTCGCTTCACCAAAAGCCAGCGGCAACAATCCTGATGCAAGCGGATCGAGCGTGCCTGCATGTCCGGCCTTCTTTGCATTCAACATACGACGCACAACGGCAACCGCATGCGTTGATGTCATACCGACGGGCTTATCAAGAACAACCCAACCATGCACGTCAGCACGGTTCTTACGAGATTGGTTCATCGGGCGATTACTCCGCCTCGTCTTCGTCGATCATCCGCCGTGGATTGGCGAGATCGCGCTTGACTTCTGGACGATCAAGAAGCGCGTCGATTTTTGCAGCGGCATCCAATGTCTCATCAATCCGAAACCGAATTTCAGGAGCAAACTTCAGATTAACCTGATGCGCAACTTCACGACGAATAATGCCATGATGACGCGCAAAGGCTTTAACAACCAGCTGTTCCTGTTTCGGATCATGCACTGACAAATAGGCCGTCGCAATTTTAAGATCAGGCGACATCCGCACTTCGGGAACCGTCACAAGCGCGCCGGCAATCACATCATCTTGAATATCGCCGCGCATGACCATGCCCGCGATTGCGTGGCGAACAAGTTCACCGACACGCAATTGACGTTGAGAGGGGCCTTTCGGCGATTCAGATGATTTTTTCATAGTTCAGGCCACCACTCCGGAGTCGAACCGGATAGAGGGGAGAAAGGAAAGTTGAGCCGCCAACACATAGCGGCGGCTCATCAAATCAAAGCGAACGCCGAATTTCTTCAACGCGATAACACTCGATAATGTCACCTTCACGCATGTCTTGATAGTTTTCAAACGCCATACCGCATTCTTGGCCCGAACCCACTTCTTTGACTTCGTCCTTGAAACGCTTGAGCGTTGAAAGCTTGCCTTCGTGAATAACAACATTGTCGCGGATCAAACGAACATGGGCGCCGCGTTCGACGCGCCCGTCCTGAACCAAACAACCGGCAACCTTGCCAACCTTCGACACCGCAAAGACTTGGAGAATGCGTGCTTCGCCCAAACGTTCTTCGCGCAATGTTGGAGCAAGAAGACCAGACATCGCCTTTTTAATATCATCCACGAGATCATAGATGATGTTGTAATAGCGGATTTCAGTACCCGCCCGTTCAGCCGCATCGCGTGCTTCTTTGTTTGCACGCACGTTAAAGCCAATGATGGCTGCGCCCGATGCTTCAGCAAGGGTCACGTCCGATTCATTAATGCCGCCAACGCCCGAGTGGATCACACGTGCAGCAACTTCATCGGTACCGAGCTTATCCAGTGATGTGATAATCGCTTCAACCGAGCCCTGAACGTCGCCCTTAACAAGGAGCGGGAACTCTTTGCGGCCCGAAGCCTTCAATTGACTCATCATATCCGAGAGTGAGCCGCGCGCCGCGCCGGCGCGAACAGCCATACGTTCACGTTTCTGGCGTTGACGATACTCGGTGATTTCACGCGCCCGTGCTTCTGATGGCACAACAGCCAAACGATCACCGGCTTCCGGCGCGCCATTAAAGCCCAAGACTTCGACGGGTACCGACGGCCCCGCATCGCGCACAGTTGCACCGGTATCGGAAATAAGCGCGCGCACGCGACCATATTCTGAACCAGCAACAACAATATCACCGGCGTGCAATGTGCCGCGCTGAACAAGGACCGTCGCAACTGGACCGCGACCGCGATCAAGTTTTGCTTCAATCACGGTGCCTTCGGCTTCACGCTCCGGATTTGCTTTCAATTCAAGGACTTCAGACTGCAGGGCAATCGCATCAAGAAGTTTGTCGAGATTAATACGTTTGGTGGCCGATACTTCAATTTCAAGCGTATCACCGCCCATGCTTTCGACCTGCACTTCATATTGCAGAAGTTCAGTCCGAACGCGTTCTGGCTTTGCATCTGGCTTGTCGATCTTATTGATCGCAACGATCATTGGCACTTTGGCCGCTTTAGCGTGATTGATCGCCTCAATCGTCTGCGGCATGACGCCATCATCTGCGGCGACAACCAACACAACGATATCGGTGACCTTCGCACCGCGCGCACGCATTTGCGTGAAGGCCGCGTGACCTGGTGTATCGATAAAGGTGATCAAGCCACCGTTGGGCGCCGTAACCTGATAAGCACCAATATGCTGGGTAATACCGCCAGCCTCACCACCTGCAACATTCGCCTTACGCAATGCGTCGAGCAACGATGTTTTGCCGTGATCGACATGGCCCATAATGGTCACAACGGGTGGGCGTGCTTTGAGATTTTCGGATACGTCTGGTGTATCGAAGAGACCTTCTTCAACATCCGACTCAGCAACGCGTTTAACAGTATGTCCCAACTCTTCAGCAACAAGTTGTGCCGTATCAGCGTCAATCACATCCGTGATTTTGACCATCTGTCCTTGCTTCATCAAAAAGCGAATAACGTCGACGGCACGTTCGGCCATACGATTGGCCAATTCCTGAATCGCGATGACCTCAGGCACAATCACTTCACGTGAGATTTTTTCTTTTTGCTCAACTTGATTGTTGCCCTTCAAACGCTGCACACGGCGTTTGAAAGCGGCAATCGAGCGAACGCGTTCTTCTTCACCTTCGCCCGTCGCACTGGTTACGGTTAACCGGCCACGGCGACGATCATCTGTACGTGTTGTGCGTTCGGGACGGGCTGGCACAGGAACGCGCGGCACAGCTGTACCGGTGCGACGTGGTGCACGACGATCGTCTTCTTCTACTTCAACTGCGGCAGTGGTCCGGCGCGGTGTAATACCTACGCGTTCAGCGGGTGCAGCCACGGCAGCCTTTTCAGGCCCTGCGTCACCCAAGCGACGGCGCGCTTCGCTTTCAGATTTTTTACGAACTTCGTCATCGAAGCGCCGACGATCATCCTCTTCACGCTTACGGGCCTCGGCGGCATCACGCTCAACTTTTTCGCGCGCTTCGCGTTCGGTTCTTGCTTTTGCATCGATTTCAGCTTGCTTGCGTTCAATCTCTTCCCGCTTACGAGCCTCAACCAACGCCATGGCGCGTGCATCACGCTCGTCCTCGGTCAAAGTCCGAAGTACAACGCCCGATGGCCGCGTTGAGGCGGATGAAGATGGCGAGGTCTTTGGTGCCGGTGCAGGAGGCGGTGGCGCAACGGGTGCAGCCTTAACCGTTACAGGCTTGACCGGTTCCACCGGAGCCGCAGGGGTTTCACCGGGGCCGACAATGCGCCGTTTGACCTTCTCAACCACAACCGCTTTCGTGCGGCCATGGGAAAAGCTCTGGCGCACAACGCCCTGTTCAACCGGACGCTTCAAACTAAGCGTCTTGGTTTGGGCCATGTGCAAGGTCTTGTCACCCGGTGTGTTCTTATCCGTCATTCCGTCTCGTCCTGCGGCAAACCGCTTGTTAAAGTATCCGGGACCGGCGAACCCGATCCTCCGTTGCCCGATCCCGAAACCCTGTAAGTCCCGAGCAAGGCCAGTTTTTTCAAGCAGGCCCCAGCGGCAGATCCGCCGAGCAGTGCTGCGTGTATCACATTTGATCGCCCTAATGCCAAACCCAAATCATCAGAGACGAGCAAATTGAAGACTGGCAGATCTGATTTTTTCGACGATCGATGTCGATTTGCGACCTGCATGATCTTCCGAGTGCCATCTTCAGCGGCGTCTGTTGCGTGAAGAAGGGCCCGAACCTGGCCTTTTCCCAGAGCTTCTTCGACTTTTCCGAAGCCTGACACAACCTGACCCGCCTTATTTGCAAGGCTGAGCGCCTCACGAGCTTGCCGAAGAAGGAGCACATCCAAATCATCGGCCAAGGTTGCGGGAACCACCACCTCGGCCTTAAACCCCCGGCCAAACATCCGATTTCGAATTGCCTTCTCAACGATCCCTCGATCCGGCGTCAACCAAACCCCGCGCCCCGGGAGGCGCCGCCGAAGATCGGGAACAACCGAACCATCTGGCGCCCGAACAAACCGGATAAGATCCGCCGGAGCATCGCCTTGACGCGTGACAAGACAGGTCCTTTCCGAACCTGCATCATCTTGGTCACGCCTCTGGCTATGCATTCAATCAGATCCTCAGGCTTCCGGTGTGGCTTCCGCTTCACCGTCTGAAATTGGCGCTTCAATCCAACCCGCCTTAACGCGTGCATCCATGATCAGAGATTCGGCGTCTTCTCGGCTCAATTCAAAACCCTCAAGATATCCTGCATTTCGAACAGTTTCGGTACCTTTCCGTTCCGTCCAGCCAAGCAAATCATCCGTGGCGCAACCGGCTAGATCCTCAACCGACTTCACGTCGTTCTCGCCAAGCTTAACGAGCATAGGAAGCGTTAAACCCGCAACATCCTTAAGATCATCAGAAACGCCAAGTTCTGCACGGCGAGCATCAAGCTCTGCATCACGGGCTGAAATATAATTCGATGCGCGATTTTGAATTTCCGCCGCTGTGTCATCATCAAAACCTTCGATCGAGGCAAGTTCAGACAAATCAACATAAGTCAGTTCCTCAACGGAACGGAAACCTTCAGAAGCAAGTAGTTGACCAACGACCTCGTCAACATCAAGCGCTTCCATGAAGATCTGCGTCCGCTCCAAAAATTCTTTCTGGCGACGCTCAGATTCTTCAGCCTCAGTCAGAATATCAATGTCCCAACCGGTTAACTGAGACGCAAGGCGAACATTCTGACCGCGACGGCCAATTGCGAGCGAGAGCTGATCATCCGGAACAACCACTTCAATCCGTTCTGATTCTTCATCAAGCACAACCTTGGCCACTTCCGCCGGCTGCAATGCATTCACGATGAATGTAGCAACATCGGGTGACCAAGGAATGATATCAATTTTTTCACCCTGAAGTTCACCAACGACGGCTTGAACACGCGAACCGCGCATACCAACGCAAGCGCCGACAGGATCAATGGAAGAATCGCGCGAGATAACAGCAATCTTTGCGCGTGAGCCCGGATCTCGTGCAACTGCTTTGACGGTAATGATACCGTCATAGATTTCCGGCACTTCTTGCATGAAGAGTTTGGCCATAAATTGAGGATGAGTACGCGACAGAAAAATCTGCGGGCCACGTTGTTCCCGGCGCACATCAAACACATAAGCACGCACCCGATCACCAGGCCGGAACACTTCACGAGGAATTAATTCATCACGCCGAATAATGCCTTCCGATCGGCCAAGGTCAACGATCACATTGCCATACTCGGCGCGCTTAACGACGCCATTTATGATTTCACCAATGCGATCTTTATATTCGTCATATTGCCGATCACGTTCAGCATCACGCACCTTCTGAACGATCACTTGTTTAGCCGATTGCGCAGCAATACGGCCAAGATCGAAAGGAGGCAGCTTGTCAGCAATGACGTCGCCAACTTGCGCTGCAGGATTCGAGCGCTTGGCGTCGTCTAAGGTGATTTCAGTTGCTGAATTTTCAACCGCATCGACAACCTGAAGGTGACGCCACAAGCGCAATTCACCGGTACGCGGATCAATTTCTGCGCGAACATTGGTTTCCATGCCGTATCGGGAACGAGCGGCTTTCGCATAAGCTTCTTCCATCGAAGCAAGAACGATCTGGCGATCGATCAGCTTTTCTCTGGCAACAGCATCTGCGATCTGTAAAAGCTCCAGCCGGTTTGCGCTAACAGCCATGGGTCTCTCCTTTTTTAGATATCGTCAGGTCCGCGCACGTTTGCGAGGTGCCGGACGCTTTAATGATTCAGACGAAGTGTTTTCATCGGACGGTTCATCCGAATCATTCTGGTTTAGATCAAGAGCGCCACGCAGGAGTGCTTTCCCTCTGCGTAGTGATTCACGAATGAGTTCATCCGTTAAAACAAGATGCGCTTCGGCTACGGTTGCGAGAGGCAGTAAAACGTCTTTGGGCTCATCCGGTCGGGGATCGGAGCGCTCCAATAAAACGGATCCGTCTATCACACCCTTCAATAGGCCCTTAAATCGCTTCCGGCCTGAAGTCGTTACCGCCATTTCGATTTTGGACAAATGACCCGTCCAACGTTCAAAATCTGATGCACGCACTAAAGGACGATCAATTCCGGGCGATGAAATTTCGAGATTATAAGCACTACCGACAGGATCATCGAGATCCAGCACCGGAGAAATAGCACGACTAACGGCTTCACAATCGTCAACACTCATTGTGCCATCCGGACGTTCGGCCATGATTTGAACCGTGCATCCGTTCATTGCCGTTACGCGGACGCGCACAAGTCGATAGCCGAGATCATCGATCACCGGCTCGATAAGGCGGCTGAGCGCACCCGCGACCCCCGTCTCCTCGTTTAATCTTGGCTCTTTATCCGTCACGTCCGTTACAACTCGCCCGATAGACAACAAAAAAGAGCGGGTCCGGGAGGGCCCACTCTCACAAGATCAGCTCTTATAAGCTGTTATGAGGTGTCTTTACGACGGACCCCCTATACCCGCTTATTGCATATTTTTCAAGTAAATCCTTTTTAGCCTAATTCGTACACGCTTTAGTCACTCCTTGAACCTTAGGATGGGGTAACCCCGTCGAGATGTTAAATGAGCCCAATCGCGTCGCTTGTTACGGATATTGAAGCTGCACTCCACGAAACAGGAGGAGAGCGGCGTGCCGTCCTGCTTAATCGGATAACCAATCTCTTTATTGAACAGTTGCCGGATCTTAATGACGATCATGTCTCTGTTTTCGATGAAGTTATACTCTGTTTAGCCCTCGAAATTGAATTCGCGGCGCGTGTTGAACTCGCTGAGCGGCTGGCTGATCTGACGCGAGGACCACGACAAACCGTACAAAATCTGGCCCTGGATCGCGAAATTCGGGTGGCGAGGCCTGTTTTAGAACGCAGCCCTTGCGTCCATCAGGATGACCTTGCCACAATCGCTAAGAACCGGTCTGCCGACTTTTTAGAAGCCGTCACAAACCGGAAATCCTTGCCAAGCCGCGTTACAGATATCCTTGCTGAGCGTGGAAATCCTATTGTTATTCAGAGGCTTGTTGAGAATTCAGCGTTTGAGTTGTCTGACTATGGCCTAAAAATTCTGGCTGAGAAGGCCGTTCGGGATAACCGCCTTTATCGAATACTGAAGGGACGCCCGGATCTCGCGTTACGCCATGTGGGCGCAATTCTTGAGGCCGCAAGACAAAAAGCGCGCAGCGAGATGCGCGATGTAACGGAACAAAGCGAGCTTTTGGAAAGTGCTCTGGATGTCGGGGCCGCGGTTGTCACGATCAATCCAAGCATTCTCGAAATGGCAGAAGCGACGCGGAAATACGAAAAAAGCGCCAATTTTGTCTTTTCAAGACCGCCGGATGAGACCGAAATTATAACGCTCCTGAACCATGGGCGGATTGCAGAAGCCCTTGCCGCGATTGCACATTTGGCGAATTTGCCACGTGAAACACTGCGGCAGGCCTATGCATCGCCCCAATTTGACCCGCTTTTGTTTATTTTCCGAGGCCTTGATTTAAAATGGCCGACTTTTGCGGCCATTTTAAAGGCGAAAAGCGGGGGAATTCTGCCTCAAACCCTGCATGACAGCGCTTTTTCGAGTTTTAACGCGCTGAGCCGGCCGACCGCACAACGCGTTATGCGGTTTATCGCGGTCAGAACGGTGATTTAGACCCTTTTAAAGGTGAAATAGGACGAAAAACGGCCTTCCCGGCGGGCTTTTGCCTCATAACGGGTCTCGATCCAATGCGGCCAAGGGTGACGCCAAGTCTCAGGGGATTCGGCGGCCCAAACCAGATTTTTGGATCGAAAAACATGGGCTAGGGTCCAACCGGCATAGTGATCAATGTCGGTTGCGAACCGAAATTCACCATTTATTTCAAGGACTTCCGAGATAGAAGCGAGGGTCGAATCCGAGATGAAGCGGCGCTTGTGCTGGCGGCGCTTGGGCCATGGGTCGGGATAGAGCAAAAACACGCGTGCGAGCGACCGGGGCGGAATTTTTTCCAAAAGGAAAAGCGCGTCGGCGTCAAAAAGTCTAATATTATCAATGCCTTCTTGTTCAATGGCGGCGAGCATTTTGGCCATGCCATTGACGAAGGGCTCGCACCCGATAAAGCCGATTTCGGGGTTCAAACGGGCCTGTTGGAGGAGATGTTCTCCCCCTCCAAAGCCAATTTCGAGTGCATATGAGGTACAACGGGAAGGGAATAGTGTCTTTAAGTCCAGTATTTCATCTACCGAAACACGCAGTTGCGGTAAGAGATGATGAACTAATTCCGCCTGCGTCTCGCGCAGGCGTTTTCCCTTCCGCCGACCGAAGAACGCGCGCGCGGCGCGCTCTTGTTCGGAGCCGCTCAAAGGCGCTTCTTGATCGCGTCAGCGATGTCCGTCTTCTCCCACGAGAAGCCGCCATCGGCCTCGGGCTTGCGACCGAAATGGCCGTAAGACGAGGTGCGGGCATAGATCGGCTTGTTGAGATCGAGATGCTTGCGGATGCCGCTCGGGCGCAGATCCATCAGATCATTCGACTCGAGGATTTTTTCGACCGCCGCCTCATCAACCTGACCGGTGCCATGGAAGTCGGCATAGATCGACAAAGGACGCGCCACGCCGATGGCATAGGAAAGCTGGATCGTGCAGCGTTCGGCCACACCCGATGCCACGACATTCTTGGCGAGATAGCGGGCGGCATAGGCGGCGGACCGATCCACCTTGGTCGGATCCTTGCCAGAGAACGCACCGCCACCATGGGGGGCTGCGCCACCATAAGTGTCGACGATGATCTTGCGGCCGGTGAGACCTGAGTCACCATCCGGACCGCCAATGTAGAATTTGCCGGTCGGGTTGATGTGCCAGACCGTGTCCTTGGAAATCCAGCCCTCGGGAAGCGCCTTGCGCACATAAGGCTCGACCAGTTCACGAACCTGATGGGACGACATGGATTCAATCAAATGCTGATGCGACACCACAATCTGGGTCACACCGACCGGCTTGCCATTGGCATAGCGAATGGTGACCTGGCTCTTTGAATCGGGGCCAAGGACTTTTTCGGTATTCGCATGACGCGCTTCCGAAATCAGACGCAGGATTTTATGCGCATAATAAAGGGGCGCGGGCATAAGGTCTTCGGTTTCGCGGCAGGCATAGCCGAACATGATGCCCTGATCGCCCGCGCCTTCTTCCTGATTGGTGGGCTGCTTCGCATCGACGCCCTGCGCGATATCGGCCGATTGGCCGTGCAACAGCACTTCGATATCGGCGTTATCCCAATGGAACCCGTCCTGCTCATAACCGATGTCGCGAATGGCCATGCGCGCGGTATGCGCAATCAAATCCTTGGTGACGGTGGAGGGGCCACGGGTTTCACCGGCAATCACAACCTTGTTGGTGGTGGCCAACGTTTCGCAGGCGGCGCGAATGTCCCATTCGCTGATGCCGGCCTTCGGGCCTTCCCGATAAAACAAATCGACAATTTCATCCGAAATACGGTCACAAACCTTGTCGGGATGACCTTCCGACACGGACTCGCTGGTAAACAAATAATCGGAACGGGCCATGGCTTGCCTCCGGAAAGAATGAAACGGGAATCACAACCGCTGAACAGCGATCTTCGTCCCCTCCGTGGCAGGCAGGTTGACGCAAGTCAAGATGAAAGAACGAACGAGTTCTTTATAAAGTATGATTTTGTTTGTTTAATCAGGCCGCAATCTCGTCGCCTGCAATGGCGGTCACAAGTTCGACCACGCGGCGGCGCAATTTTGGATCCTTGATCTTGAGGAAGGCGCGGTTGAGTTGAACGCCTTCATTGGTCGCGAGAAAATCGGCGACATAGGTTGCATCACCCTGATCATTAAAGCCGTTTTCAACCGGCGGCCTCTCGCTCAGTTGCGGAGCGCCATCAAAAAAATACTCAACCGGAACACCAAGAATGCGGGAAATGTCCTGCAGCCGGCTCGCGCCGATCCGGTTCATGCCCTTCTCGTATTTTTGAACCTGTTGAAAGGTCAGGCGTAATTGTTCGCCCAATTTTTCCTGGCTCATCCCAATCAGGATGCGCCGCATGCGAACGCGGCTACCGACATGCCGATCAACAGGATTCGGTATTTTTTTCATCATGCTTCATCCCGATCAGGTTCGGCCCTTCGGCACGAACAAAAAGTCAACCACCCCACGTAAAGACCTGCCGCCACTTCATGCCCATCAATCGATGATTCGAGTGACCTAACGGCAGATCCGACAATGATTTCAATGCAATCGCTCAAGAATCGGCGACACCGCAAATCAACCATGGCGAGTAAACAGAATAAATTACATCCTATCTAGCGATCACAGGTTGCACAGACAGCTTATACTCGTCTAGGTATTAATTGACCTAGCGTAAACAAGAGGACGATCAAACCGCTAAAAAGCCAGAGAGTCGAAAAGGGCGTTGCGGACAATCGAAAATAAAGCGTTGGCGGAAGGGCTTCGGGGAGATCGCCGTCAATGACACCGCGCTCGCCCAAGCCAAGCCGGGTAATGTCCCGCCCATACGGATCAAGAATGGCGGAAATGCCACTATTGGCAGCGCGGATCATCGGAACACCCTGCTCTATTGCCCGCAAGCGGGCTTGCGAAAAATGCTGCCATGGCCCGGCGGTTTGGCCAAACCACGCATCATTGGTGACGTTCAACAAAACGCCCGGTCGCGCTTGATCCGATAGCTGAAGTTCGGATGAAAAAATGGCTTCATAACAGATCAAGGGAAGCGTGATCGGCCAATGCGGAACATCGATAGCAAAGCGCTCTTTGCCCGCTGTAAAGCCACCCGGTGCGGCAATGAAATCGCGCACACCGATCACGTCAAGAATATCTCCCAAAGGCAGATATTCTCCAAAGGGAACAAGATGAACCTTATCCGCAGACCCCGTGATCTGACCGTTTTGATCAAGCACTTGAATCGCGTTGAAATAATATCGTCCGGATCGATCAGGCTTATCTTCAGCACGCACCGCGCCTGTTAGAAGAAGGGCGTCATTCTTCAAAATGGTAGCGATCTCGCGGCGCGCTTCAGGCGAATGATCCAGCAAAAAAGGAAAGGCCGTCTCCGGCCAAATCAAATGCGTGATGCCCTTCATACCCTCCGCCAACGGATATGATCCTTTGGTGCTGAGACTGAGATACAGACTGAGAATAGAGCGTGATTGCTCGGGGCTAAATTTTTCATCTTGCGCAATGGACGGTTGCATGATGCGCAAATGAATATCGGGCACGGATGGCGGTGCGGGTTGTGACAAGCGATAAGCACCAAAGGCCGCAAGACTTACAAACCCAAAGACACTGACACAAAGGGCTGCAATTTGCGTGCTGCGTTTTTGCTCGGTGAACCACAAGGTCGGCGCTGCAAAAAGCACAACGGCAATAAAGTTGAGTCCGTTCACTCCGAAAAGCGATGCGCTTTGCGCGAGTAGCAAAGAACTCCCGAGACTCATACCGAGGCTGTTCCAGGGAAAGCCGGTAAACACGACGCCGCGCAAGGCCTCCGACCACGCCAAGGCCAGAGCAAGACACACAAGCCGCATAAGACCCGGACGCCACAAGAGATAAGCAAGACCGAAGCCACCGGCAAAAAACAAAGCGAGTAAAGCAGGAAGACCAAGAACCGCAAACGGCATGGCCCATATGAATTGCGGCTCAACCAAAAAGGCCGCACCAAGCCACCATAGACCCGCAAGAAAATAACCAAAGCCGAGCCACCATCCGGCCTTCAATGCCATCGACCAATGGGATGCGCGATCGAGCACAAGGATCGCTGCGCCCATGGGCACAAAAAATGCCGGCGCAAAATCAAACGGCGCCAACGCTCCTGCACCACATACGCCACTTAGAAAGGCGAAGCCATAATAAGCGCGCGATGATGATGTGATGGTTTGAAAAAAACGGGCTGAACTCACGATCCGCCTGACTCAGAGGATGATGAGGGAGGTTGGGCCGCGGGCTCACCCTCATCATCCGATTTGCGGCGGCGTGTCCGTTTGGGTTGGGCTGCTTCAATCTCACGCTTTTGAATGCGAATGCGTTTGACGCGCCGCGGATCGGCATCAAGAATTTCGAACTCCAATCCATCAGCGCCGGTGATGATCTCACCACGAACCGGCACGCGGCCGGCAAGCAGACCGACAAGGCCGCCAATGGTTTCGATTTCTTCCGCATCATCGGTTTGAGACAAATCAAGACCGAGAACGACACCGACATCTGACAGGCTGGCACGTGCATCGACGACAAAAGACCCGTCGCTGCCTTTGACAATCATGGATGTGTCTTCAAGATCATGTTCATCTTCAATTTCACCAACGACGATCTCGACAAGATCTTCAATCGAGACCAAGCCGTCCGTGCCACCATATTCATCAATGACAAGCGCCATATGGGTGCGGGTGGATTGCATTTTCACCAGAAGATCGAGCGCTTGCATCGATGGCGGAACAAAGAGAACCGGTCTTAAAATTTTTGCGGCTGAAAGCGGAATGGATAAATCGAGCCGACCAAGATCGGGCATATCGGTTGTGGGTTTGCGACGCCGTGTGCCCACACCATATTCGGCGCGCGTTGCGATGAAATCGACAAAGTCGCGCAAATGAACCATGCCGCGCGGATCATCAAGCGTTTCACCATAGACAGGCAGACGCGAATGACCCGCTGTGCGGAAAATGCGTAAGAGATCACCCAAAGATGTTTCGGCGGCCACTGCCACAATATCAGCGCGCGGAACCATAACATCCTCAACGCGCTTGACGCGCAGACCCAACACGTTTTTGAGCATATCACGCTCACGCTGTGAAAATTCGGCAGCGAGATCGGGCTCAGCCAGCGCATCCTCAATGTCTTCGCGGATTGAAGGCGCGTGACGAAGGCCAATGAGCGTCAAGAGACGATCAAATAAACCCGAAGGCGTATCACCACCGCTTTGGGCGGTTTGCGTTGTTTCATCAGACTTGTTCGGTAATCGATCACTGGTCATGATTTAATGGGTAGGCCTTTCAGCCGCACTCTCCGCATAAGGATCGGGAATATCGAGTTCAGCGAGGATCGCCGTCTCCAGCGCTTCCATTTTTTCAGCGTCTTGATCATTGATGTGATCAAAGCCGAGCAAATGAAGATAGCCGTGAATGACAAGATGGGTGAAATGATCCGCTAAGGCTTTCCCATCCGCCAGCGCCTCGCGCGCAACGGTTTCTTGCGCGAGAATGATATCGCCAAGAAAAGGCGCGCGGGCGATTTTTTCAGGGGTCACCGCCGGAAAGGACAAGACATTGGTGGGCTTGTCTATGCCGCGCCATTCCTGATTGACGGCCCGGATATGGTCATCATCGGAAAGCAGGATCGACAATTCGGCGCCATCCAGAAAAGCAATGCCGGATTTCTCTGCGGCGATGTCGAGCGCGCGTTCGGCAAGCGCCTCCGCATCGGGCAGGCAATCCCATAAGGGACTCTCGCGTTCGATATCGGGACAGAGTGTGGGTAGCACAGGAGGGGTGGTCATGATCTTTAGCGGGTTGTGCGTGTGTGAAACTTAACTGCGCGGCGGCTCGACGGGCGCGGCTGTGTCACGATCATAGGCCGACACGATGCGGCGCACGAGATCGTGCCGCACAACATCGGCCTCGCCGAAGCGGACACGCGAAACGCCCTCGACGCCCGCAAGGATGCGGACGGCCTCATTGAGACCCGATTTCTGCCCCGAGGGCAGATCGATCTGAGAGGGGTCGCCGGTCACAATCATCCGCGACCCTTCGCCCAAACGGGTAAGAACCATTTTCATCTGCATGGATGTGGTGTTTTGCGCTTCATCCAGCAAGACGACCGCATTGGTGAGCGTGCGGCCGCGCATGAAGGCGAGCGGGGCAATTTCGATCATGCCGGTCTGCAGGCCGCGCTCGACATGGCGCGCCTCCATAAAATCATAGAGCGCATCATAAATCGGGCGCAGATAGGGATCGACTTTTTCGCGCATGTCGCCGGGCAGGAAGCCAAGCCGCTCGCCGGCCTCGACCGCCGGACGTGACAGGATCAACCGCTCAACCTGACCCTGTTCGATCAGCTGCACCGCATAGCCGACGGCGAGCCAGGTTTTGCCTGTACCGGCCGGACCCTCGGCAAAAACGAGCTCATGCTCCTTCAAGGCCTTCAAATAGAGATGCTGCGCGGCATTGCGGGCTTTGACCCGTTTGCGGCGGGTGATGATCTCATCAAAGGCCAGACGTTCGGGCGAAACCGAGGCCGCGCCCGGAAACAGCGTGCCTTGCGCGAATGCCTCTTCAATAGCGCCGTCAATATCGCCTTTCTGGATAATGAGCCCCGTGCGGATGCGCTCATTGAGCTTTTCGAGGACAAAACGGGCATGTTCGGTCTGCTCGGGCGCGCCTTTGAGCGTCACCTGATTGCCATTGGCCACGGCCTGAATGCCCAGACGGCGCTCAAGATGGGCAAGATTTTGATCAAAATGGCCGAAAACGAGGCCCGCAACGCGATTATCCGCAAAAGACAGTCTGACATCCGCCGATTCAACCAATCCCGCTTTGCGCGGCTCTTTGAGGAAACGGGCTGCTGTGTCGTCTGTTCTCACGCGGATCTCCTGTGCTTTGGGGGTGAAAGGGCTAGTCGACGCGATTCATGTGACAGAATGATAGAGGGGCGAAAGAGAGAGCCGGTGGCGCTCATGCGGATTTCCGCACCGGCTGATGCAGCCGGCCGATCAGGCTGTTGGTCAAAGCCGCGGTGATCTCGACCGAGACGATTTGGCCGATCAAATCGGCCGGCGCGTCAAAAGCGGTAGCAAGAAGATGGGGCGTCTTGCCGGCCATTTGACCGGGACGGCGGCCCGGCTTTTCAACCAGCACATCGACGATTTGGCCGATCTGGCTCTCTTGAAAGGCACGCTGCTGGCGGGTGATTACGGCCTGAAGCGCCTGCAACCGCTCATCTTTCACCGATTCAGGCACTTGATCGGGTAGGTCAGCCGCCGGCGTGCCGGGTCGGGGACTGTATTTGAACGAATAGGCACTCGCATAAACAACGGTCTCGACGAGCCGCAGTGTGGCGGCGAAATCCTCATCGGTCTCGCCCGGAAAACCGACGATGAAATCCGAGGTAAAGACCGTGTCGGGCCGCAGGCTGCGGATGTGATCGAGCGCGCGCAGATAGTCGGCGACCGTGTGATTGCGGTTCATCGCCGCCAGAATGCGATCCGACCCGGATTGCACCGGCAGATGAAGATAGGGCATCAGCGCGGGGATCGTGCGATGCGCCTCGGCCAGCGACGGGTCCATATCGAGCGGATGGCTGGTGGTGTAGCGGATACGGGCGATGCCCGGAACGGACGCGATCGCGACTATTAGCCCAGCGAGATTGACCGTTGCCCCGGACGCATCAAGCCCGTGATAGGCATTAACATTCTGGCCCAAAAGCGTGACTTCGCGGACGCCGCTTTGCGCGAGGCGTTCGACTTCCGCCAAAACCGCCGCCACTGGACGCGAAACCTCCGCACCGCGCGTATAGGGCACGACGCAGAAGGTGCAGAATTTATCGCAGCCTTCCTGCACCGTGACGAAAGCGGAAACCCCGCGCGACTGGATGCGCGCTTGGGTGGGTGCGGGTAACGCGTCGAATTTGTCATCGACCGGGAATTCCGTGTCGATCACGCGGGATTTTTCAGCGCGCGCAAGCAAAGCAGGCAGATTTTGATAGGACTGCGGGCCGACCACGACATCAACCGCCGGCGCACGTCTCAAAATTTCCTTACCCTCGGCCTGCGCGACACAGCCCGCCACCACGACGCGCGTTGAAAGCCCGGCGGCAAGCCGCTCGGCTTTGAGCTCGCGGATGCGGCCTAGTTCGGAATAGACTTTCTCGGCCGCTTTCTCGCGAATATGGCAGGTGTTGAGGATGACAAGATCGGCATCCTCGACCCGCTCGGTCGGGCGATAGCCTTCCTTGTCGAGAATGTCGGTCATGCGCTCCGCGTCATAGACATTCATCTGACAGCCATAGGATTTCACATAAACCCGCTTTTCGGCGTGCTTGGCTGTCTCTTCGGTCAACATTCGGGTCGTTTTGTCTCCGCATTGCGCGGCGGGCCGGTTGATCCCGCGCTGCACCATATCCCTCTATAATCGGAGTCGCGGCACAAGAGAATCAAAATTCACGCGTCTCATTGCCAGTCGGGACGATCCCGTCCGCGCAAGAGCGTGGCGACGGCCACACGGATTTGCCGCTCGGCATAGTGTGTTGCCGCTTTGCGATCCGCTTTATGCTCCGCCGTCAAAGGGGGGCCGAAGCAAATCTCGACCTCGATCGGCCCACCTTTGAGCACGCCGCCAAAATGCGGGATCAACTCCATATCGCCATACCAGGCGATGGCGGGACGCTCATGACGCATGAGCGGCAGACCGGAACGCCGCCGATAGGCCATGGCAACCGGCTGAAGGGCGGTATCGGGCTCTTCAAGCGAGCCGGAAACCGCGCCGATCAGCGCCGAGCGGAAGGACAAAACCCGATTGCCGTCGCTTGTGGTGCCCTCGGCAAACAGGACAATGGCCTCTTTGTGCTGCAAGCGACCCGCCAACGCGTCGCGCGCCTGTTTGGTTGCCATTTTCCGGGTGCGATCAACAAAAACGGTCCGCTGCAGCTTGGCAAACAGGCCGAAAATCGGCCAATCGGCGACATCGGCACGGGCCACAAATGACAAGGGCATCACGCTGCCAAGCGCGATGATGTCGAGCCAAGAGCTGTGATTGCACAAAAACAGGCGCGGTCCTGCATTCAAGGGCACACCCGACACGCGAACCCGCAGACCCATGAGCCGCGCCGCGAAACGGTGGTAGAGCATCGGCAATCGTGCCGCATAAGGTGCCTGCACGCGCAAAGCGAGCCATTGCACGGGAATGAGCGCGAGCGTCACAGGCACGATCACGACCAAAAACAGGCCGATCCGCACGCGGCCCAAGATGTGATGCGTCCTCACAGGCGATCCAGTCGGCAACGCATGACGAGCGCATGGGCCGTCGAGCCATCGCGCTTTTTGTAATAGCCCGGCCGCTTGCCAAGCGTTTCAA
This sequence comes from Hyphomicrobiales bacterium, assembly GCA_947455645.1. GTDB lineage: Bacteria > Pseudomonadota > Alphaproteobacteria > Rhizobiales > Beijerinckiaceae > CAIUPE01. The sequence goes on from CANGPA010000018.1 coordinate 28,240, forward strand.
AGCCCATGCCCTCATAAAGCGCGCGCGCGGGGCGATTGTCTTCCTCAACCTCGAGATAGAGCGTTGCAATGCCGAAGGCGGCCAAACGCGTCGCATGCTGATGAAGCAAAACCCGACCCCATCCGCGCCCTCTGACCGACTTCGACAGAACAATGGTGAGAATTTCGGCTTCATCCGCTGCCGAACGGCTCAGGCTGAACCCATAAAGGCGCGCCGGACGTGCGGGATCACACAAAACATCGGCGATGACGGCACGATCGGCCAGAAGCGCCTCAAATTCTGCGATGGTCCAAGACGATGAAAACCCGCCCTCGGCATAAAGAGCCGACAAAAGCGGCGCGTCATTTTGCTGAGCCGGACGCACAAAAGGCGAGGTTTTTTTGCGCAGCAAAACTGCAGCAATTTTCTGCTTGAGACGGGCGAACAGGGCCATGATGCCGCCACTACCGCAAAGCCACCCGCCCATTGGTCTGCGGGGTCGCATCGGGCGGACGGAGATAAAGGGGGATGGGGCGCGCGTCTTCCGGATTGGCAAAAGCACCCAAGCGCGCCACCCATTCAATATCGGGGCCGATCTCATCAGTGACCGGTTCGGGCTCAAAACCACGCGCTTTGACCGCTTCGACCAAAAGCGAGGCGGCCGAACCGATGATCCGTGCTTTGGCAAAAGCAATCGCGGATGCCGCGTCCGCGAGCGGGATAATGCGGGGTGTCGATAAAAACCGGCCATCGCCCCGCACAATCTGCATATAGACATGGGCGTGCCGCGCGTCGATGACGCTGGCAAACGCATGAGTTGATTCATGATCAAGATAGGGACCGGCGAAAGCGGACAAAGTGGTGACGCCCACCACCGGGATATCGGCCGCAAGACCGATCGCGCGCGCTGCTGACAGGCCAACCCGCAAACCGGTGAAACTGCCCGGACCGACGGTTGTGACCACGCGATCAAGCGACGAAAACCCGCCCTCCACTTGCGCCATGACCCGCTCGACGAGCGGCATCAAGGCCTCGGCATGCCCCCGCTCCATCGGCAGGCTTTCGCGCGCGATGATCCGCGCGGCTGTGACGTCCATCACGGCAGCAGAACAAAGGCCAAGCGCTGTATCAATGGCGAGGATTCGCATGATCGGTCTCATTCTCTGTTTGGGGCGACCCCTCAGAAGCGGTGAGCTCCAGCCCTCGGTTTTGTTCTTTCGTCCGGGAGCGGTGCTCAAGTCAATTGCGGATCGAAGAGGATGTAGGGTGTAGGGTGAGGGGCGTTCGCGCGAAGCGCGACAAAACGATCCAGTGAATCGTTTTGAGAACCGAACGCGCGAAGCGAAAGCGCAGCGCCGGGCAATCGGCAATCGGCAGGAGGTTATAGCGAATGGCGAATAGCGAATGGCGGGTAGGCAAAAAAGATAATGTCCTCATCCTGAGCCGCATCGCGGTAGCGATGCGAGTCGAAGGACG
>CANGPA010000019.1 GCA_947455645.1 Hyphomicrobiales bacterium
GAAATCGAATGCGCTTCGGCAATTTGGCCGTCGCCATCCATCAACAAATAAGTGCGATTGCCATGCAACACGCCGGGCTTGCCACCATTCAAGGATGCCGCATGCATGCCGGAAGCAACACCGTGACCGGCTGCTTCAACGCCGTAAATTTCGACCGATTTGTCATCAAGAAACGGATGGAATAACCCAATCGCATTCGAGCCGCCGCCAATGCAGGCCACAAGAGAGTCAGGCAAACGGCCTTCGCGCTCAAGCATTTGTTCGCGCGCCTCTTTTCCGATGATTGATTGGAAATCTCTGACCATCATCGGATAGGGATGCGGACCAGCGGATGTGCCGATGCAATAGAATGTGTCATGCACATTCGTGACCCAATCACGCAGCGCTTCATTCATCGCGTCTTTGAGTGTCTTTGAACCGGAGACGACGGGCACGATTTCCGCGCCAAGCATTTTCATGCGGAAGACATTCGGCTTTTGCCGCTCGACATCGACTTCGCCCATATAGACGACGCATTTCAAACCGAAGCGCGCGCAGGCTGTTGCGGTCGCAACACCATGTTGTCCTGCGCCGGTTTCAGCGATGATCCGCGTCTTGCCCATGCGACGGGCGAGCAAAATTTGGCCAAGCACATTGTTGATCTTGTGAGCGCCCGTGTGGTTCAGCTCGTCGCGCTTCAGATAGATTTTCGCGCCGCCAACATGCTCCGTTAAACGCTCGGCGAAATAGAGCGGGCTCGGGCGGCCGATATAATGCGTGTGAAAACTTTTGAGTTCTGCTTCATAAGCCGGATCAGCTTTCGCGTCGGCATAGGCTTTCTCGAGATCGAGGATCAGAGGCATCAGCGTTTCGGCGACGAAGCGGCCGCCAAACATGCCGAAATGGCCGGTTTCATCCGGGCCAGTCCGGAACGAATTGGGCGTCTGCTGAATGGTCATTGTCTGTTCCTCAACCCCTAACGCGACGCCGCACGCGCGGCCTCGATGAAAGCCCGGATCTTTGCGGGATCCTTTATTCCGGGTGCTGTTTCAACGCCCGATGATATATCGACCCCCGCCGGACGGGAAATGGTGATGGCCTGTTCCACATTCGAGGGGTCTAGCCCTCCTGAGACCATGAAGGGCTTTTCGAGGTCAAGCCCCGCGAGCAGTCGCCAATCGAAGGTGAGGCCGTTCCCGCCTGGAAGATCAGCGTTTTTTGGCGGTTTGGCGTCGAGAAGGAGCCAATCTGCCGCAGTCTCGTAAGCGCGGGCGGCTTCGAGATCAGCCGCTTCCGCAATCCCGACCGCTTTGATGACCGGGCGGCCAAAGCGCGCCTTAATCGCGGCAACGCGCTCGGGCGCCTCATGGCCGTGGAGCTGGTGGAGATCGGGGCTGAGCGCCTTTTCTATGGCCTCAAGCGCATTATCATCAGCATCCACTGACAGGGCCACTTTTTTGACGCGGGTTCCGGCAATCCGGCTGAGCTCATGGGCGAGCTCCCATGTCACATGGCGCGGGGATTTCGGGAAAAACACGAAACCCACCCAATCCGCTCCGGCATTCATCGCCGCCTCGAGCGTTTCGGGGGTTTTAAGACCACAGATTTTGACGATCAAAGACATAGCCTGTCTGTCGCACGACCGGGCCGCGCCTGTCCAATAAATCGGAGAAGAATGGTCATGAAACCCGCTTCCACACTGCAATCGCGGCGGCTAAATCTTCAATCGCGGTGCCCACTGATTTGAACATTGTGATTTCATCGGCACTGGCGCGGCCGCGATGCGTGCCGCGCGCCAGATCAAAGAGATCCGCTTTGATGGTTTCTTGCGTGATCAAACCCGCAGCCAGCGGTTGCGCGTAATCACCGCCTTCTTTGAGCGCACCCGCACGCGTATCGCAAAAAAGGCTGGCGCGGGTAATCACCGCGTCATCGGTTTCGCGCATCGAGGGTTTGAAGGCGCCCACACAATCAAGATGCACGCCGGGTTTCAACCACGCCCCATGAATGAGCGGCGTGCTCGAAAGTGTAGCGGATGAGACGAGATCGGCCTCTCTCACCGCGGTTTCAAGATCGGTGACCGCACGAACGGGAAACCCTTCGGCGCGAAGGTCTGCGGCGACGTGTTCGGCGCGTTCGGGGCGATGATTCCAAAGCGCGACATCGCTGATCGGGCTTTCCGCGCAATGGGCGCGAATAAGAAATGGCGCCAAGGCTCCGGCACCGATCATGACCATGCGCGCGGCTGCGGGTTTTACGAGATAGCGGGCGGCCAGCGCGGATGCGGCAGCGGTGCGCCAGACGGTGAGCCTTGCGCCATCCATCGCCACTAGCGGCGCGCCCGTATCGCCTTTGATCAGCAGATAGGTGCCCATCACCGCCGGCAATGATTTTGCGCCATTGGCGGGATAGACGGTCACAATTTTGGTGCCAACAAAAGACTCCGAATTGTCGCGCCCGGTCCATGCCGGCATGAGCAACAGCGTGGCGTCCGCATCGGGCCGCGCAATCTCGTGATGATGCCGTACCGGCACTTCAATATCCGCACGAAACGCATCCCGCAGGGCATCGGCAAGGCTTTTGGGATCGAGCGCCGCATCGAGCGTTTCGGCCGAAATAATTTTCATGTTAATGTTCCGATCGAAGACAAAGGGCAATCAACCGATCAGGGTTGATGGCGGTAAGGGCGGCAAAGCGCGTTCGCGTTGGAGTTCTTCATTGCGCCGTTTTTCCCGTTCGAGATCGCGCAAATGAATACGCGCCGCGCGCCGGTGTCGTGATTCCGAAAACCACATGGCCACACCGCCTAAGAACACACCCAGGATCAGAGCCAGAAAGATCGGCAAAAACAGCGGCAACGTGAAACTGAGTGGCGGGTCGATCAGACCCAGCGGATCGAGCGCAATCGTGATCAGACCACGATTGGCTAACGCAAAGGCAATCAGTACGACTGCCAAAGGCACAGTAATGATAAGTTTCAGGAGCGTCTTCACGAGGCCCCTCCTCAGGCAGCGTTAAGCGCCGGTGCCATCCATATTCAGGCGGATGCGCATTTCCTTGCCGGCCTTGAATACAGGCACGACCTTTTCAGAGACAGAAACTTTCGCACCCGTGCGCGGGTTCCGCCCGACGCGCGCGTCGCGCTTCTTGACGGCGAACGCGCCGAAGCCGCGAATTTCAACCCGGTCACCGCGTGCCAAAGCCGAGATGATCTCATCAAGGATCGCGTTGACGACGTTTTCAGCATCGCGCTGATAGAGTTCTGGATATTGTTCGGCGATTTTTTGGACGAGTTCAGATTTGATCATTGGTCTTTTCTTCTGGATCTTTTCTTTTCGATAAACGGGCTCGGCCGGCCGAAACGTGACTAAATTAAGGCAACTGAGGGTGCCAGAGGACCAAGACACCGTCAAGCATCCCTGCTTCGGGTGATTTTGCGACGAGATCGACGAAATCAGCGATCCGGTCAAGGCCTGCGACGCGCGCAAGCCCCGAAAGGCCCCATTTTTCGGCAAATCCATGCCGGCGCCAATCCCGCACGGGAAGGGTGCGCGGCAAGTTTTTGTTTTGCTCGAGCCAGGCGCGCGCTTGATCTTCCGCACCGACCGCATCGACGAGGCCGAGCGTGACGCCCTGCTTGCCGGTAAAGACTCGGCCATCGGACACCGTCGCTAGACCCGCATCATCAAGACCGCGCCGCTCGCGGACAAGCCGCTTGAACCAATCATAATTTTCCTGAACGAGAGCGGCGATTGCCGCGCGTGACTCCGGCGTGGCGCTCTCAATCGGACTTGGGGCGGCTTTAAGCGGCGATGATTTGATGCTTTCGACTTTTACGCCGATGCGATCCAAGAGGCCGACAATATCGGGATATTGAAACAGCACGCCGATTGAACCGACGACCGAGGTTTCACGGGCAAAGATGCGATCCGTGCCGAGAGCAGCGATATAACCGCCCGATGCGGCCATGCCATTGACCAGCGCAACGGTTGGCTTTTTCGCGGAGAGCTTGCGCAGCGCATCGTAAAGCGCTTCGGAGCCGGTGACCGTTCCACCCGGACTTTCGATTTCAACCAAGACGGCCTTTGCATTGCTCTCGCCAATTTCGTCGATGAGTTTGAGCGTCTCGTCATCGCCCGTGATGATGCCGGCAATTTTGAGTTTGGCGATATGCGCCCCGCGATGTTCGAGTTCAGGTCCACCCGCTGCATAAACACCCAAGCCTGCAATCACCGCGATTAAAAGCAGACCCGTGGCCCAGCGCCAGAAGCTGACGCGCCGTCCGAGTTTGCGTCGTTCGATCAGATAATCGCTGTTCATCGCCATGGTCGGAAGCTTTCCTCATTCTGTTCCCTCATCTCCTATCGCGCCAATCTGTCACGGGCAACACCCGCCGGGTTGCACCGGATAAGGATCAAGGCTAGGGCAGGCATGATCCGTGGGTATTGACCCTCGGTTTGATTTCAAGAGGGAAGGAACAGGATCCATGACCATCACGCGCATCGGCGTTGGCCCCCGCATGAGCCAAGCTGTCATTCACGGCAACATCGTTTATCTCGCTGGCCAAGTGGCCAATACCGCGAAAGGCAAGAGCGTCGGCGAACAGACCAAAGACATTCTTGGCCAGATCGACGCGCTTCTCGCGCAAGCGGGCACTGACAAGACAAAATTGATCACGACGAATATCTGGCTTGCCGATATTTCAAAATTTTCTGAAATGAATGCGGAATGGGATGCATGGGTTGCGCCCGGATGCACGCCAGCACGTGCCACGGTTGAAGCCAAACTCGCCGCGCCCGAATACACGGTCGAGATCATGGTGACAGCGGCACGCTGAGTTCACCTCTCGTGACAAACGCGACAGGCCCCGTCCTCACATCCGAGCTCTATATGGAGCGCTTCATGGCGCTCCATCCCAAGCTCATTGATCTTTCATTGGGGCGTCTTGAAGTCTTGCTCAAAGCGCTCGGGGATCCGCATTTGCGTCTGCCGCCTGTGATCCACGTGGCAGGCACGAATGGCAAAGGATCGACCACCGCTTTCATGCGTGCGATTCTCGAGGCGGCGGGACTTTCCGTTCACGTCTACACATCGCCGCATCTGGTGCGGTTTCACGAACGCATTCGGCTTGGTCAAAAAGGATTTGGCCAGCTTGTTTCCGAATCTGCTTTGATGGACGCGTTTGAACGGTGTGAAGCGGCCAATAAAGGCGCGCCGATCACCGTGTTTGAAATGACAACCGCCGCCGCCTTCTTATTGTTCGCAGAACATCCGGCCGATGTGCTGTTGCTTGAAGTGGGTCTTGGTGGCGAATTTGATGCGACCAATGTGATTGCGGAAGCGAAAGCGACGATCATCACGCCGGTCTCGATTGATCATGCCGAATATCTTGGTGCAACGATTGAAGAGATTGCGGCGGCCAAAGCCGGGATTCTAAAACGTGGCACACCAGCCATTATCGCCCGACAAACTTTCTCTGCAGCGGAAGCTGTGATTGAACGCAAAGCACAACGCGTGGGCGCGCCGCTTTTTGCAGCGGGCCAGCATTTTGATTCAAGCGAAGAAGAGGGCCGCCTTGTCTATCGCGATGAAGCGGGGCTTCTTGATTTGCCGCTGCCGCGTTTGATGGGTGTGCATCAAATCGGAAATGCCGGAACCGCGATTGCCGCTTTGCGCGCCGCGGGATTTGACCTGCCGATGGATGCTTATGCGCGCGGCATGGAGACGGTTCAGTGGCCCGCACGGATGCAAAATCTGACGCGTGGCACGCTCGCCGCTTTGTTGCCGCAGGGCGCGGAACTTTGGCTTGATGGCGGACATAATCCCGAAGGCGGCCAGGTGGTTGCGGAGACGATGCGGCGCCTTCATCAGCGCAGTCCCAAGCCGCTGCATCTCATTGTCGGCATGTTGGCCACCAAAGATGCGCGGTTGTTTTTGCAAGCCTTTGCCCCACTCGCGGAAAGCGTGAAGGCAATTCCCATTCCGTCTCAAAAAATGGCCCGCACGCCGGAAGAGGTTGCAGCTCTTGCTGAAGAGGCCGGTTTGCGTGCGGCGATTGCATCTGACGTGACGCAGGCTTTGCACGCGATCTTTACCGAGACGGCGCAACAACCCGTGCGCATTCTGATCACCGGATCGCTTTATCTTGCCGGTGACATTCTCAGTGCCAATGGAACACCGCCCGATTGAGGATCATCTTTCGATTTGACTCCGTTCAGATCGCTGCATGCTTTAGAGGATATAGGCGATGACGACGCGCTTGGGATATATCGACATGCATACGGCGGGCGAACCGGTCCGCATTGTCACCAGCGGCTATCCTGATTTGGGTGGCGGATCGATTCTCGACAAACGCCGCAGGGCAAAAGATCATCATGACGCGTTGCGTCGCGCGATGAATTTCGAGCCGCGCGGTCATGCGGGCATGTATGGTGTTATTCCCGTCAAACCTTCACATCCCGAAGCGGTGTTGGGTGTGTTGTTCACGCATCATGAAGGCTATTCGACAATGTGTGGTCACGCGACGATTGCGATTGGCCGTTATGTGATTGATCAAGGTCTTGTTGAAAAAATCGAACCGGTGACGCGCTTTGCGATTGAAGCGCCCTGCGGTTTGCTGCGTCTTGCGTGCACCATTGAGCAAGGTTCTGTCACCCATGTGCAGTTTGAAAGCGTACCGGCTTTTCCGGTTGCGTTTGATCGCGTGGTCGATGTGCCTGGCTATGGTTCAATCACCACCGATATCTCCTATGGCGGCGCGTTTTATTGCCTCTTGCCGTCATCGCGTTTTGGACTGGATTTTTTTGAGACTCCGGTTGAGCGTTTGCTTGATGCGGCAGCGGCCTTGACCGATCAGGTCCGAGCCACAATGACGCTGTCTCATCCCGAAGCTGCGGATCTCGGTTTTCTTTATGGTACGATTCTCACCGATGATGCCGCGCCGCAGGACGAGTCTTACAATCTCTGTATTTTCGCGGAGCGGCAGATTGATCGTTGTCCGACAGGGTCCGGCGTGACCGCGCGCATGGCGCTTGATGCCGCAAAAGGGTTGATCAAGCCTGGTGTCACGCGCGTGTTTCGCGGCATATCGGGTGAGGCCTTCACAGGGTGTGTGGTGGGGCCGACAGCCGGCCCGATGCCGCAATCGGTCACGGTTGAAATCGGCGGGCAGAGTTTCTACGCTGGTCAAGGTGAGTTCATCATCGAGGCGGATGATCCGCTCGGTTATGGGTTCCCGCTTGCGGCGCGCTTTGCGGATATTCGTGCGGCCCGTTCATTTGGTACTGCGTAATTTAATCTAACTTAACGCAACCAAGGATTTCTCATCGTGATGCACGCACGTCTGATCCGTTTCACGCTGTTGAGTGTGTTGAGTGTGTGTGGTGCATCGTCACCGGTTTTTGCATCAGACGGTCTTGAGGGAAGCGCCTTGGGCATGGTCTGGGCGTTGCCTTTTGCGGGGATGTTGCTGTCCATCGCTTTGGGACCGCTTCTTGCGCCGCATGCCTGGGAACATCATCAAGGAAAAATCGCAGCCTTCTGGGCGCTGTTGCTGGTACTGCCTTTGGTGAGTGTGGTCGGGTTGCAAGGCTCAGCGCAGGCGCTCTTTCATACGATCGCGCTTGATTATATGCCGTTCATTCTTTTGCTCATGGCGTTGTTCGTACCGGCGGGAGGCATTGTGGTGCGCGGGAACATCCATGGCGCGCCCGCCACGAATGCGGCGCTGCTTGTGATTGGCGCGGTGCTTGCGAGTTTCATTGGCACAACTGGCGCATCCATGGTGATGATCCGGCCTGTGATCCGCGCCAATGACAATCGCCGGCACAATGCGCATGTTGTGATCTTTTTTATTTTTCTGGTTTCAAATATTGGCGGGTCACTAACCCCGCTGGGTGATCCACCTTTATTTTTAGGCTTTTTGAAAGGTGTCGATTTTTTCTGGACGACGCGCAACATCGCGTTTGAAACCCTCTTTGTGGGTGGATTGGTTCTCGCGCTGTTTTTTGTGCTTGATCTGTGGCTTTACAAGAAAGAAGGCGTGACGCGCGATCCGACGCCTGATTCTCCCATCAGTATTTCGGGCCTTGTTAATGTTGCCCTGATTGGCCTTGTTATTGCGGCCGTTCTGATGAGCGCGTTGTGGAAACCGGGTGTGATGTTTGCGGTTCTTGGCATCGCGCTTGAAGGGCAAGATCTCTTGCGTGACGCGATCATGATGACCGTCGTGATTTTATCGCTCGTATTGACGCGTTCGCAGGATCGTCAAGACAATGGTTTTTCCTGGGCGCCGATGCTTGAAGTGGCAAAGCTCTTTGCCGGAATTTTTGTGACAATGATTCCGGTTCTGGCGATGTTAAAGGCGGGAACAGCGGGCGCCTTTGCGCCGCTTGTCGCGCTCGTCACATATGCCGATGGCACACCGAACACAGCGGCTTATTTCTGGCTCACGGGTGGCTTGTCATCGTTTCTCGATAACGCGCCGACTTATCTGGTTTTCTTCGAGCTTGCCGGGGGCAATGCGCAGAAGCTGATGACGGACGGCGCGCTGACGCTCGCCGCCATTTCCGCCGGTGCGGTGTTTATGGGCGCAAACTCCTATATCGGTAATGCGCCCAATTTTATGGTCTATGCGATTGCCCGCTCAAGCGGCGTGAAGATGCCGGGATTTTTCGGCTATATGCTGTGGTCCGGCACGGTGCTCGTGCCGGTCTTTCTTCTGGCAACCTTGATCTTCTTTCGCTGACGCGAAACGAAACGATCAAACGGCGGCCGCAATCCATTTCGACAGATCGCCCTTTGACGCAGCGCCGACTTTCTGCGCCGCCAATTCGCCGCCTTTGAAAATCATCAAAGTCGGGATCGAGCGAATGCCGAATTGCGCCGCAACGGCCGGATTCTCGTCGACATTGAGTTTGACGATTTTCACCTTGCCCGCCATTTCATTTGAAATTTCTTCAAGCGCAGGCGCGATCATCCGGCAAGGGCCGCACCATTCCGCCCAGAAATCGACCACAACCGGCTCGGTTGATTTCAGCACATCAGCTTCGAAGCTCTGGTCGGTCACTTTCGCGGTCATGGGGATCCTCGTCGGGGTCATAAAGCGGCACGCAGAATCGCGCGCGATCTGAGGCGGAACCTATGAACGTGCCCCCGCCCCGTCAAGGGAAGGACGTTTGCCAATTTGCACAAGGGATTCGGCAAGGCGAGCCGGGGGAATTTCAAAAATGGCTTGGGTGGCAGTGTAAATCACCAATGTTTTGATGGGCTTGCTCGGATCGAGCGCAGCCAGAAGCGCCTGATAGACCGCAAGCTGGGTGAGTGTTTTTTCGTCAATCTCTTCAAGACGGGTGGCCGGCCGCGCGGTTGTTTTGAAATCCGCGATGAAAACAGCGTCCGCCGTGATCGCGAGACGATCAATCTGCCCCGAGACCCGCCGTGCCGTGCCATCGTTTCCCGTCAGCGTGCCGGAAATCGGCACTTCGGCGCGCGCTTCAGGCCCAAAAAGCGGACCGAGTGCAGGCAACTCCATCAGAGCCATGGCGTCTTTCGCGATGGCTTCGCGGTCCGCCGAAGGCAAATCCCCCGCTTTGGCGGCAAGCCATGTCAGGGCGACATCGGCTCTGGATGCGGTTTCGATCCGTGGCAGACGTTCAAGCAGCGCATGGATCAGAATGCCCCGCCGCCGTGCCTCCTGATTGGCGCTCAGCGTTTCCGGACGGTCCGGCCGCTCGGCAGCGTCAAGCGCATTGGAGGGACGCAGCGGCGGCTGTGAGGGTCGTTCCGGCGTGGCATCTTGGAAGAGCCATGAGGGCAGCGGGGCAGGCGCGCTCAGTGCGGTGTTTCGTGTTGTGTCACCCTTCGGCATCTCGCCGCTGGCAAGCCGCCTTGCGCCAGCGGGGGCTGTCTCATCGGTGACATCGACAAGATGCGGGTTCAGACCTTCTGCGATCATGTCGTACCAATTGCCGTCGCGTCGTTTGCCTTTGACGGTTGTGCCGGCAATGTAGAGGCGGTCGCGCGGGCGGGTGAGTGCGACATAGAGCAAGCGTCGATGCTCGTCTTCTTCACGCATGATCGCTTCACGACGTGCGGTGGCGAGGCGCTCAGAGTCGGTGGCTTTTGAGGGTGACCATACCGGAATAAACGCATCCGTTCCGCGCCCGAGATCAAAAATCGGATCGAGGCGACGCGCATCCACCGCCGCTCCGGCTGTGTCTGGCAAATAGATAATCGGCGCTTCGAGCCCTTTTGCGCCATGCACCGTCATGACTCGAATTTCATCGCGCTCTGCATCCATATCGCGTTTGATTGCCAATGTGCTCGCGCGGAACTCTGCTAAAAATACGCGCAAGGACGGCGCTTGCTTTTGTTCGTGATCAAGCGCCAAGCGCAAGAATTCATCCATAGCATCTTCGGCTTCCGGGCCGAACCGCGCGCGCATCGCACGCCGACCACCAAAGGGCCCCAGCACAAAGGCATAGAAGGCGAAGGGATGAAGCTGATGCGCCGCCTCCCGCAGACGCGCAATCTTGTCCCGCGCCTCTTCGAGCGCGCGATCATTTTTGATCTGATCAAGTGCATCGGCCAAAGATCCCGCGCGCTCAGGCGCAAGTCGGATCAACGCGTCATCATCAAGACCGATGAGCGGCGATTTGAGAAGTGTGGCGAGGGCTAAATCATCATCCGGCGTGAGCATGGCTTCGCCCAAAACCATAAGATCCATGGCGGCGATATGGCCTTGCAAGAGGAGACGATCGGCACCGGCAACCGGCAAATGCTCTTCTTTTAACGCACGAATAACGGTTTCAAAAAACACGCTGCGACTTCGCACGAGGATGAGAATATCGCCGGGCTTGATGCGCCGTGGTTTGCCGTCGTCATCGACGAGACGCTCGGCTGAATGCGGTGCGACGAGGCCTTTGATGTGTTGGGCCACCGCGCGCGCAAGCCGCACAGGCGGGGAGGCGGCACCCGGCTCATCAAGCGGCGCGGTCCAGCTTTCCGTGCGTGTCACCTCAATCGGTTCAATAAGAGGCCATAGTTCAACACGGCCCGGTGCATTGCGGCGTTGGCTTTCGTGAATGGTTGGCCGCGCCTCGCGCTCGAGACCACGAAACCGATGCGGCTCCGAAAAAATCGCATCAACCGCTTTCAAGACATCCGGCGCTGAGCGGAAGGATACGGTGAGTTCTTCGGGATAGAAGGCCGAGCGACCATCGGCTTGAACACGTTTTTGAAAATGCGCGCGGCTTTCAAAAAATGCGTCGGGCTCCGCCCCTTGAAAACTATAAATGGATTGCTTGGGATCACCCACCGCAAAGACGGAGCGATTTTGGGGTCGCGCGCCTTCGCCGCTATGAAATTCATCGGTCAAGGCTTTGAGAATGTCCCATTGGGCCGGGCTTGTGTCTTGCGCTTCATCGACGAGAAGATGATCAATGCCGCGATCAAGTTTATAAAGAACCCAGCGCGCCGATGTGCGCTCAAGCAATGCCCGTGTGCGCGCGATTAGATCGTCAAAATCAAGCGCGCCGGCTTGGGTCTTCTCCGCTTCATAAAGACGTGCGACCGCATGAGTTACGAGAAGGAGCGACTCCGTGCGTTCCACCGCCTCATGCGCTTTGCGTCGATCAAGCAGAGGCAGAATCCGTTGCTGCTCTTCAACAAATTGGACACGAATATCCGGACGCGCATTATTGACGGAATTGGTAATGGCCTTGGCGGCAACACGCGGTTCGAAATCTTTGGTTAAAAACAGATCGAGATAAAGAGCTTCCCACGTTTCGCCGCGCGGCAAGTGCAGGGATTGCGCTAGTCTTTCGGCCAGTTTCAAATCCGTTTTGATGCCATGGGCACGCAGGGCGCCAATCATATCTTGGGTGATTGGCGTTGAGAGGCGCTCCGCATAAAGGGCGGTGTTGACGTCTTCAAGTGTTTCATCCGGCGCAAGACCGAGTGCTGCGCGAATCTCTTTTGTGAGCGCGGCAATGCTGCCTTTTTGTTTGATGATGTTCTGTAAATCGTGGCGGTGAGGCAAAGCCGTATCAAGGATTTGTTCAAATCCTTTTTCGTCCGTGATGTCGATGACATCGGTGAGTGCTAAGGCCAATGCCGGATCGGATGTCGACGTACCGCCGATAATGCGAAGGCGTGCGGCGGCAAGCCGATCCTTCTGCGCTTTGTCATCAAGCACCACGAAGCCTGCAGGCACATTGGCCTCGAAGGGAAAAATATGCAGAACCCGTTCGCAGAACGCGTGAATGGTTTGAATTTTCAAACCGCCCGGTGTTTCAACCGCACGGGCAAACAATCGCCGTGCGGCGTTGATGCGTGAAGCCGAGGGCGTTGTGCCATCAAGTTCTGTGAGTTCGCGTGCAAGCTCTTCGTCATTGAGATTGACCCATCGCGCAAGATCGCGAAAGACGCGGTTCGACATATTGGCAGCCGCAGCGGTTGTGTAAGTGAGTGCAAGAATTTTTGAAGGATCAACCCCGTTGACCAACAATCTCAAAATCCGTTTGACGAGCACATAGGTTTTGCCAGAGCCTGCATTGGCCGCAACAAAAGCGGAGGCTTGCGGATCAGACGCCCGTCTTTGCTTGGCTTCGGTCTCGTTGCGCGGATCGGTGATGCTCATTCCTCACCCTCTCCCTCTCCCTCATCCCCGCCGACAGACCACTCTTTCACCCGTGCGAGATGATCATATTGCGCGTATTGATTGGCAAATTCGACAAGGGGGCGTGATGCAAAAGGCCGCGCGTGATTCCAATGCGCATCGAGCAAGCCTATAAGTTCGTGTTTGTGCGAGGCCACAAAATCGGCCATCGGCATTGTATTATCTTTGGGCGTTATGTGATGCTCTTTGCCGTTCTTTTTGCCGCCCAGTTTCACATAGAGCAAAGCACTTGTAGGCAAAGCCGGCACATCAGTGAACGCGCCTTCAAGCGCCAAAGCCGCCTCAATGGTCAATTGCGGTGAAATGCCGGTCTGCACTTGTTTGAGGCTTGGAGGGCGGCCGGTTTTGAAATCGATAATCGCCAGCGTACCATCATTGAGCGTTTCGATACGGTCGGCTTGGCCTGTAAGCAAGATTGTTCCGCCAGAAGGCAAAGTGATGTCGAACCGCCCATAGGTTTCGGCGGCAATTGGTGCGTTTATCGTGAGACGTCGTTGCTGCTCCCATGCGATGAGCCATGTCGCGATGCGTTTGAAGCGCGGCCACCAAAAGGTTTGAAAATCGGCGCGGTGTTCAAATGCGGCGAAGGCTTCACGCCCTTCATGAAGAAGGTGTTCAAGCGCATCTGCGGGCAAACCAAGCGGCCAGGCCTTTGCGAAATTGCCGATGGCATTATGGGTGAGGGTTCCCAATTCGGACGGACCGATGACACGACCAATCGGATCGAGTGGATCAAGCCTCAACACATGTTTCGCGAAGATCGAATAGGGATCGCGCCGCAAGGTTTCGATCTCGGTGATTGAGAGTCGTTGCGGCAAGAATTCTTTTGGCGGAACAGGGCGCGGTTGTTTGAGCGACGGTGCTGGCGGTACATCATCCATGCGGCGGGCGAGATCAACCCAATGCGCGCCCCGCATGCGCAATGCATCAAAACGCGTGTCGCCTGATAAAGCGCGGAGCCTTTGCAAAAAGCGTGACGGCACTGTGGGTTGTCCACCGCGCTTCAAAGCGCGCGAGATGATGACGTCACGCGTGCCAAGAGCGGACACAAAATCATGCGCGGTTTGGCCGATGCGCCGCTCGGGTGAGGGGAGGCCCAATTCATCGCGCGCGGGCCGTGTTAAAAACGGATCGGTTCGCGTTTCTGGCGGCCAGATGCCTTCATCAAGCCCTGCCAGAATCACACAATCACTGGGCAAAAGGCGCGCTTCGAGTAATCCGTAAATATGAAGGCGCGGATGGTTTGCTTGTATTGATTTTGAACGATGCTCCAGCGTCGTTCCGGCCATCAGGCGATCAAGAAACGCGGGAGGCGTGTTGAGACCTCCTTCAAGCACAACATCGTTTGCCCCCTTCAGCGACAGCAACAGATCACCGAGTTCAGGCGCGCCTTCGGCATCCTCGAAAGCGTGGGGAGTCTCGGGCGATGCTGCAAGCGCGTATAACGCATCACCCAAACAGGTGAGCGTGTTCAAAAGATCGCGGTTGATCGGCTCAAAACGATCACGCAAGGCACTCAGCGCATCAAGGATTTGTTCCGCCGCTGCAAAGTCATGAGCAGTCAGCCGCGCGCGCGGTTGCGGTGTGTGACGGTTTGGTTTGGCATTGCGTTCACTTGCAAGGGCGGCGTGAAGACCCTCAAGCCCTTGTTGCATTAAGGGCTTGCGCAGAACCGCCACATCAAGCGTCACGCGACCACGCTCACGATGAGCGGCATCAAGCCCGAACCGGGCCAGCGGATGATCGAGCAAAGCAATCAGCGCCAAGGGCTCAAAATCATGCGCCAAAGCGGTTGCCAAGCGCTGCGCCAGAATGCCGGCCTCCGTATGTTTCAAACGTTTACCGGCAGAATCCTCCACATGAATCGACCAGCGTTTCAAATCGGCGGAGACACGTTCTGCAAGACTGCGATCCGGTGTAATCAAAGCGGCGGTTCGCGCGGGCGTTTCGAGTGTCTCACGCATGGCAAGCGCAATGGCCAATGCTTCTTCGCGTTCATGATCCGCTTCAATCACGCTCACGGATTGAAGCGCCATGTGCATATCTTCATCTGAAACGCGTGTTGCGCGCGTGCGCCATAAATCAGTGGCGTCTGCCGGCCGCATGGCCTCCGATAAAAGACGACCACGCGCCACAAGGTCGGGTTGCGCAATTCCAAGGTCTTCTATAGCGGCGCGTTCAATGCCGATGACATTCAAAAGATGTGCAAGCTGCGCTTGCGGATGCGAGGGTTCGCGAATTTTCCCCTCACCGTCGATAAGCAAGGCGAATGTCGACGCATCCAGCGTCAGATCAAGATCAGGAAGAACAACCGCACCCATTGGCAAACGCGCAATCGCGGAGAGAAGCAGCGCGGTCGCCGGCATGGATCCGGTTGAGCCTGCCGCAATGATCGGCTGGTTTGGTTTGGTTTCGGTCAAACGCCGCGCTTCCGCCTTGATCAAATCATGATGGCGTTCCGCCAAATCCATCACGCCTTGCGCGGATTTGAATTCAGGCCACGCACGCGCGGCAATTTCAAGAAAGTCGCGCGAGATGCGCCAGTAATCATCACTCTCGCTGGGAACAAGACGATGAACATCTTCCCATGTCTTGCCATGGATCGCGAGCGTATCAATCAAATGGCCCAGCGCATCGGCAAGCTCAAGCGCATCCTGCGGCGAGGCTGCAACCACAAACCCATCCGCATCCGATTTCAGGCCCTCTTCAAGCGCATGGGGAAAGAGCGTTGAGGGCGCATTGTCTTTGAGTGTCGCGCTGATGCGCGCCGACCATGACAAGACCAGCCGTGTAAGGATCAGCCGCCGCTGCGTCGGATCAATATCGGGCAATAAAGAGACATCTTCACGCAGCCGATCAAAGCCGCGTTCAAAAATCAATCTGTCTTCGACATCATCCAATCCGGCGAGGGGAATGATACGCGGCAAAAGCCGCGTTTTGCCTTGCGCTTCGGTTGCCAGAAAATCGCTGAGCGCCCGGGCGGATCGTCTTGTGGGCAGATAGAGCGTCGCGTCCGAAAGGGCTGCGGGATCATCCTTTGAAGGCCAATGCGGTAGAATGCGACCCTGCAACAGCGCTTGCGCCAGCGTGGCGAGAAAGGGGCTGCCGGCAGAAATCGTATAAACGCGCGGGGAGCGATCCGGCATGGATGATCTCAACCTAACTCATGCTTTTTGCGATCCGGTCTTCAGCCGCAAGAATAGACTCCGGAGTTCCAACATGAAGCCATTCACCATCGAGTCGCAAGCCGAACAGACGGCCGGTCGCAATCGCCCGATTAAAGAGAAGATTTAAGGAGAAGGGCCCGTCAGGTGTGTTGTCAAAGAGCGAGGGTTTGATGAGACCGACGCCCGCATAGACAAAAGGCGCGACGTGCCGCTCGGGTCGGCGGGTCAGGCGGCCATCCGCATCCATGATAAAATCACCCAAACCCTCATAGCCCGTCACTTGATGGCCCGATGCCATCAGCAAAAGACCATCCATTAGGTCGGGCTTCCATGCCTCTGCAAGGCGCGTGAGATTGCTCCGCGGCCCATCAATCCAGAATGAATCGGCATTCAAAACAAAAAACGAGTCACGGCCCAAATGCGGCAACGCTTTTTTAATGCCGCCACCGGAATCAAGCAGCGATTCAGTTTCGTCGGATAGAATAATCTGTGGTTGATCAATCTTGGCCACAAAGTCACGGATTTGATCGGCGAAGTAATGCGCGTTGACAATTGCTGTTTTGATGTTGGCCTTGCGCAACAAAGAAAGATTATGCGCGAGCAGCGATTGACCCGCCACTTCGATCAAGGGTTTGGGGCGTGTGAGGGTGAGCGGCCGCATTCGTGTGCCAAGGCCTGCGGCCAAAATCATCGCCCGCGTGATTTGGGTGTTCATGCTGCGTCGCCTTGCTCATCGAGCGCATAGGGCGCATGGGCTTTGAACCAGTGAGCAAGATCGACTAAGGCGGGATGCGCCAGATTACGCTTGAGATAGGCGCGCAATTGCGGCAAGAGGCGCAGATAATCGGGCTTGCCGTCGCGGCGGTCGAGCCGCACAAAAATGCCAAGGATTTTTGTCACACGCTGTGCGGCATAAATGGCATAGGCTGACACAAAACGCGCCACATCAAAATGAGGATCAAACGCCAGGCGCCGCATGATATAATGTTCGAAGAGAGACAGTTCGAGCTCTTCGCTGATGAACACGCGCGCATCTTGCAAGAGCGCGCCCACATCATAGGCCGGATGACCATAAACCGCATCCTGAATATCAATCACACCGATGCGTTGATCGCCCTCGCGCTCCGGCAACCAAAAGAGATTGGGTGAATGGTAATCGCGCAAAGTCCAGCTTTGTTTTTCAAAGAGACACGGTTCAAGTATGCGTTGCCAAAGCGCCAAAAAATCAGCGCGTGCGATGGAGGAGAGAGGTGCGTTTGAAAAGGCAGGTACATACCAATCGAGAAAAAGTTCAACTTCGATGAGAAGCGGCTCGAGATCATAGGCGGGAAGGCGATAGGCTTGCGCGCGATCGGATGTGACCCATTGCGACAAAGGCAGATCATGAAGCCGCGCAAGCAAAGCGGCGGCTTCACGATAACGCTCTTCAACCGGACCGCTCTCATCGGCAATGCCTATCGATCCAAAATCTTCGACGAGCAACAAGCCGGTCGCACTGCGTGCACCGATGATGCGCGGTGCACTGATCGCATGGGCTCGCAAACCCTCGGCCATCGCGATAAATGACTCGAGTGAATCCGATAATTTGGCAAGTGATCGATAGTTGCGTCCATGGCGTAACACCGGACCCGCTTGCGGCTTTGGCGCCACCATTAGAATCGCGGTCTCATCAGGTGTTGAAAGTCGTTCAAAATGACGGCCCGATGCATCGCCGGCAATCGCCTCCCGCGTGGCGGAGAGCCATCCGAATTCGGCAAGAAAACTGATCTGGTAAAGGGTCGTTTTGATTTGATCAATATATTTGCCGCTCGTCGTGATCACCACATGACGGCCGATACCCTCAGTGCCCGGCCGCAAGGCGAGTAAGACATCGATATGAGGCCGTGTGAGCAGCGTTGGTGCTTGGCTTGCCCATTCCACAAGCGTCAAGGCGTTTGATGTGAGTTCATCAAAACCGAGCTCTTCAAGTTCATCGGGATCTTTCAGGCGATAAAGATCGGCATGAACAATGGGAAAGCGCGCGGAGTCATAAGTCTGGATGAGTGTGAATGTGGGACTTGGCACTTCAAGATGGGCATCATCCATCAAGGCGCGCAGTAGCGCCCGCGCAAGGCTTGTTTTTCCTGATCCAAGATCGCCTGACAAGGTAACGAGATCGCCGGGCGCTAAAATTTTTGCGAGTGCTTGAGCGAGCACGCCGGTTTCGTTTTCGCTTGCAAGATCAAATGACCAGCGCATGTCACCGGTGCCGGTTGAAGGCTGCGTGTGCGGGTTCGTCATTGTGAGGGTTCGTCATGCCGCAACAGTTGCATCGACCGGTTGGCATGCATGTGGGAAGGTGCAAGTCACGATTGTACCCTGGCCCGGTTCGGATTGAATCGTCACATCACCGCCATGCAATGTCACAAGTGACCGAACAATCGAAAGGCCAAGCCCCGCACCGCGATGGCGCGTGCCACCGCTTTGGGATTCAAACCGATCAAATACGCGCGCGAGCATATCTGGTGGAATACCGCGCCCCTCATCCCGCACAGCAAGGCTAATGCCTCTGTCCTTGCGTTTGACCGCAACGCCAATGGTTTGACCAGCTGTTGAAAATCCAATCGCATTGGAGAGAAGATTAAAAAGAATTTGACGCGTGCGCTTGCTGTCAAGCGTGAGCGGGCCGAGATCAGGTTCAATGTCAAGATCAATCGTCAAACCCAATTCGTTAATTTGATCATTGAGGCCGATGGTTGCGGTTTCGATGGTTGCACCAATATCGGTCGGAGTCAGCTCAAGTGTGATGTCGCCGCGATCAAAGGAGGCGAGATCAAGAATATCATCAATGATGGCCATCAACGCATTGGATGATTGCATCACGTGATCGGCATAATCAGCTTGCTTGGCAGTTAAAGGCCCCGCCGCGCCGCTCGCCAGAAGTTCGGTGAAGCCGATGACATTGGTGAGCGGTGAGCGCAATTGATAGGACACATGATGCACGAAATTTTCACGCAAGCGTGCGGCGAGTTCAAGCGCCTCATTCTTTTCCGTCAACGCCCGTTCGACATTCACGCTCGCTGATACATCAATAAAGGTTACGAGCGTCGCGCCGTCGGGTAGAGGGGCGAGCGCACAATCAATGATGGAGCTATCATAACGTTCCATGCGGAAGGTGCGTGACTCGCGTGCATCGCTCACGCCGGCGATCATACCTTTAATGGCCGACCAATCATCGACATCGGCATAAAGATGATGCGCATCCAAAATGATCTGATCAATATGCGGGTGATCCGCCAAGCGCTTCGGATCAAGCGACCAGATTGTTTCAAATGCCGGATTGTTGAGTTTCAACCGTCCGTCGGTACCAAACACCGCAACGCCTTCCTTCAAAGAATCAAGCGTTTCACTTTGAACGCGCGTCAGCGCGTTGAAGCTCGATTGGAGATGGAATTGCGCCGTGACATCTTCGAAGAGATAGGTTACGCCGCCTTGCGGATTGGGATTGACGACAACGCGTAACGTACGACCGCCGGGCAAATACCAAGAGTATTCCTGCGTTTCGAGACGGCGATAGCTTTCATGAAGCGCAGTTTTCCAGCCTTTGTAATCGGCTTGCTCGGGCAAACGCCGCGCATCCCGCAAACGATCCAGAATTTCGCTGTCGGTCGGCCCCGCCTTCGTGAAGTCTTCTGTAAGATGCCATAAAGTCCGATAAGCGAGATTGCAGAAGATCAAGCGTTGCTTTTCATTGAAAATCGCAACCGCTGTCGGCAATTGATCAAGCGTGCGCACATGATTGACCATTTGCTGTTCAAGATCGCTGCGGATCGCTTCAAGATCGGAAATATCGGCGGCATAGCCAATCGAACCGGCTGCAAGCGGTGTTTCAACGAGATCAAACATGCGTCGTTCGCCGGCAACGATCAGCGGCGCGCGGGCTTGATGCACATCGCCGCGTTCAAGCGCGTCCGCTGCCTCTTTGCGGAATTGCTGATCCACGAGTTCGATCTGGCGTGCGACCGCGTCGCTGCTGCTCTCGGCTTCCACCGCAAAAGCATAAGGCTCATTGACCCAAGTGAGGCGGCCATTGCGGTCGCGCAACCAGATCGGATGGGCCAGCGTGTTCAGCATCGCGCGCAAGCCGAGCGCTTCGACTTTGAGATTTTCATGATCGCGCGCGAGATCGAGAAAATCCTGTCTTTGCCCGCTCACATCTTTGAGCCGCAGCACCGCGCGTCCGGTAATCGGCCGCCCATCAACGTCGATATGGCGGCCGGTTTTGGTTTGTAGCACGAGCTGGAACGGTGTTCCGTCTTTGCGAAGAGCCGTAACGGCTTCATCCATGGCTTGCGCACGCTTGGGCGCGAGCCATTGGCCGAAGGCAAGCGGATTGGCGCCGCCCAAGGCTTCTGTAAATCGGGAAGGGTCGCCGGTTATTGCCGGATCTTTATGGGCATCCGTCCAAGTCATGATCAGTTGTGAGTCGGCCATCAGCAGGCTGACCAACCGGTCGCGTTCGAGGCGCATAGCGGAGAGATCGCGTTCGAGCAGAGTGCGCTGAGTTTGATCGTTGCTCCGGTCGCGCAAGCGCAAAAATCCAAGAACACCGATCAGCAGACCCGTACCCGCGCCGAGCGCAACAAGTCCCGCATCGGAAAGGCCGGGATTTCCGACCAAGCCAATCAGGCGTGTCCATGCACTTTGTGCGTCCATGAAGTGTCTATCCTGACGATCGGTTTAAGACCGGACACTCTCTTTTGAGCACCCGAATCACTTGCACAATACAATCGAGGTGACTCTGTGCGGAAGGGGGCGCCGCACGGATGCGTCAAAGAAAAAAGGCCCGGATGATCCGGGCCTTTTTAAAAGGTCAACAGCGACGGAACGTATCGCTCAGTAGCGGTAATGATCCGGCTTGAACGGGCCATTCGGCGAAAGCGTGAGATAATCCGCCTGCTTTTTGTTGAGCGTGGTCAGTTTCACGCCGATCTTGGCAAGATGAAGCGCTGCGACCTTCTCATCGAGATGCTTCGGCAGCGTATAGACCTTACGCTCATACTGGCCGGGCTTCGTCCAGAGTTCGATTTGCGCGAGCGTCTGGTTGGTGAAGGATGCCGACATCACGAAGGACGGATGACCTGTCGCATTGCCGAGATTCACGAGACGGCCTTCAGACAGAACGATAATGCGCTTGCCATCCGGGAATTCGACTTCATCGACCTGCGGCTTCACATTGTGCCATTTGAAATTCTTCAAAGCGGCAATCTGAATTTCGGAGTCAAAATGGCCGATATTGCAGACGATGGCGCGATCTTTCATATCGCGCATGTGATCAACCGTGATCACGTCGAGATTGCCGGTCGCGGTCACGAAAATGTCAGCGCGCGGCGCGGCATCTTCCATCGTCACAACTTCATAGCCTTCCATCGCGGCTTGCAGCGCGCAAATCGGATCGATTTCCGACACCATCACGCGGCAACCCGCGTTGCGCAGCGATGCGGCAGAGCCTTTGCCCACGTCACCGAAGCCCGCAACCATCGCCACTTTACCGGCCATCATCACGTCTGTGCCGCGACGGATACCGTCAACGAGTGACTCGCGGCAGCCATAGAGATTGTCGAATTTCGATTTCGTAACCGAGTCATTCACATTGATGGCGGGGAAGAGCAATTTGCCTTCATTCGCCATGTTGTAAAGACGATGCACGCCGGTGGTGGTTTCTTCCGTCACACCCTTAATGGCGGTGCCATTGCGTGTGTACCAGCCGGGATTGCTCTTCAAGCGCTTCTTGATCGAAGCAAAAAGAATTTCTTCTTCTTCATTCGTTGCGCCGTCGAGGAAAGCTATATCGCCATTTTCAGCGCGAATGCCGAGATGGATGAGAAGCGTCGCGTCGCCGCCGTCATCGAGAATCATGTTCGGCGTTCCGCCATCGCCCCATTCGAAAATTTTGTGGGTGTAGTCCCAGTAATCTTCGAGCGTTTCGCCCTTGATTGCGAAGACGGGCGTGCCGGCAGCGGCAATCGCGGCGGCGGCGTGATCTTGCGTCGAATAGATATTGCATGAAGCCCAGCGGACATCGGCGCCGAGCGCCTTCAATGTCTCGATGAGAACTGCCGTCTGAATCGTCATATGAAGCGAACCGGCAATGCGGGCGCCCTTCAAAGGCTGCGCGGCGCCATATTCGGCGCGGGTCGCCATAAGGCCTGGCATTTCGGTTTCGGCAATGTTGATTTCTTTGCGGCCCCAATCGGCCAGACCGATATCGGCGATACGATAGTCGTTGAAATGCGTGGACATGGTGTTCCTAACAGCAGTGTGGAGGGAAGGGTGATGTGTTGAGCGCCGCTATAACAGCAGGCCCTTCGCAAAGCAATCATGATATAAAGAAAACTTTATATCATCCTGCTTAACATACTTTTGGGGATTATTCGTCCTCGCCGAACCGGTCGGCGACCAAGGCGGTCAAAGCCGCCAGAGCCTCGTGGGCCTGAGCGCCGCGAGTGGCGAGCGTGATCGTGGAGCCGATCCCCGCGCCCAGTGTCAAAATACCCATGATCGATGTGCCGCCGACGGTCTCACCGGCGCGTGTCACGGTGATTTCGGCATCAAAACTATCGGCACATTGGACGAATTTCGCGGTCGCGCGGGCGTGCAAGCCCTTTTTATTGACGATTTCGACGTCGCGGCGGAGCCAGTCTTCACTCATTTGGGGATCAATACAGTCTATTTGTGATTTTATTTGCCGGCCAGAACCTGGCTGGCGACGTTGATATATTTGCGACCCGCATCCTGCGCTTGGCCGACGGCGCGTTCCAAGGAACACTCCCCTCGGACGCTGGCGAGCTTGATCAACATGGGCAGATTGATGCCGGCGACCACTTCGGTGCGGCAGGTGCCCATGACGGAAATCGCCAAATTGGAGGGGGTGCCGCCAAACATATCGGTGAGAACGACAACGCCGTCGCCTGAATCAACATCCCGTACGGCTTGGATAATCTCGCTGCGGCGCAAGTCCATATCGTCTTCAGGACCGATTGTGATGGTCTGAATCTGCTCTTGGCGACCAACAACATGCTCGAGCGCCGACAAAAACTCGACCGCAAGCCGACCATGAGTGACCAGCACCATACCGATCATGCGACCAAGCCTTTCAGGGCGCTCTGTCCCGGATGGTGCGCAAAAGCACCTGAGAATTGGACCGGGACCTTAAACTTCATCACGATGGCGCTCACTCAAATATCTTCACGGGACTGAAACCCAAGGCAACCAGCACAAGATCGGCGCTGTCCGGTGTCACAGTGATCCGACGAAGAGAGATACCCAACACGGAGCCGACGCGTTCATCGGCATCGGGGAAACGCGATCCTAGCACAGAATTACAATCCGCGAGAAGACGTATCACGGCTTCAGGTGCGACTTTTGTTGTGCCGATCCCAAGCCCTCTGACCTCGATCATGCCGCGGATGGCCGGATGCCCTTCAGCCACCAGAGTCTCGTCTTTTCGGGTCAGAATAACCCGATCATCCCCCACAAGAGCGCAAGAAAGCCCGCGCTGTGTGGCCAATTCCAATAGGCGGCGGGCCAATGTCGATTTCCCGCTGCCCGACGGCCCGCGGATCAGGACGCCATATGCGCCGATCACCACGCAGCTTGCATGAACGGTTTCGGTGAGCGGGGCGGGACTCATGAGGCCGGTATCATGCGGCGGAGGGCAAAAGGATCGTGAAGCGGGCACCGCTTATGAGGTCTTGTGTGCCGCTCTGATCCGTCTTGCGGTTTTCAGCCCAGATCCGACCGCGATGGGCTTCAATGATTTGTCGTGAAATTGAGAGCCCTAAACCCGAATTTTCACCAAAGCCGCGATCGGGGCGGTCGGTGTAAAAGCGCTCGAAAATTTTCTCAAAGGCATGAGCGGGAATACCGGGACCATCATCATCGACTGTGATCCCAATCTGGTCGCCACGCCGCGCGATGGTGAGACGGACTTCGCCCCCTTCTTTCGAAAAGGATTTGGCATTGTCGATGAGATTGTTCAGCACCTGTCCCAAACGGGAATCATGACCGATGACGCGTGCGCCGCGCTCATCCTCAACGCTCGGATCGCGGATCAAACGTGTGACGACGGACTCACCCGAGCGGACGCTGTTGGCAACAGCCACAACGGCTTCGGCGAGATGCAAGAGATCAACAGGCTCTGCTTCGACCCGCGCCAGTTCCGCATCCAAGCGCGAGGCGTTGGAAATATCGCTGATCAGTCGATCAAGCCGTTGCACATCATGTTTGATGACATCAAGCAAGCGCGTGCGGCTCTCATCCGTCTTGGCGAGGGGCCACGTTTCGACGGCGCTACGAAGCGACGTCAAAGGGTTCTTCAACTCATGCGCGACGTCAGCGGCAAAACTTTCAATCGCTTCGATGCGGTCATAAAGCGCGCGCGTCATATCGCGTAATGATCCCGAGAGATGTCCGATTTCATCGCTGCGATTGGTGAGGTCGGGAATCTCCTCCCGCACGCGCACGCCGCGCCGCACCCGATCAGCCGCCGATGACAAGCGCCGAATAGGTCCGGCAATCGTACCGGCAAAAAGTGCCGATACAATCATCATCGTTGCGGCGGCAACCGCAAAGACGCGCAAGATCAAGAAACGTTCGGAGCGGATGATCGTATCAATATCGCCACCCAGCGTGGATAGAAGAAGCACACCGCGCACAACATGAGAGCGTTGCACCGGAACGGCAACCGAGACGATGGTTTCACCGGATCCATTCACGCGCACAACGCTGGCAGGCGAGCCTTCAAAGGCTTGCGCGACTTCGGCAATGCTGCGGCCATGCGTTGTGTTCTGGTCTTCTTTTTGGCCTTGCACACGATTGCCAAGTCTATGCGTCATCAAATCCCATGTGCGGGCAATCAGCGTGCGATCATCCGTTTCGGGCGGAGGGAGATCGAAGCGCAAAATATCACCGCGCGAATACATTGCCGCCGTGTCGATCAAAAGTTCAGCATCTTGATCATAAATGCGTGCGCGTGTGCGTGTCGGTGTCACAAGACGACGCAAGAGGGGCGCGACATTTTCCGGATTGATCGAGAATTCGGTCGAATCATCACCCGCGGTGACGCTTTCGCCCGCTTGCAGCATCAAGAGTTTTTCCGGATCGATGGCGATGGAATCCACCTCCACCGTTGCTGACGCCGCAACCGCCGCTGCAATGATTTCGCCTTGCGTCAAAAGACTCTCAACACGGGCATCAATGAGCCCTTGGCGGAATTGATTGAGATAGAGAAAACCCGCGAGCAGCGCGACGAGCCCGGCCAGATTGAGCACCACGATGCGGCGCACCAGACTCGAAGACGCCCGAAGCGCAATCAACCGGAAAAAGCGACGCAAGCGAAACCCCGTCTCGCGACGGGGTGCTCTTTGATCCGGTTCTGCGTCGGGACGCGGTGGGGTCATTCGGAAAACCGGTAACCAACACCGTACAGCGTTTCGATCATATCGAAGTCGTCATCAACGGCTTTGAATTTCTTGCGCAGTCTTTTGATGTGGCTGTCAATGGTGCGATCATCGACATAGACCTGATCATCATAGGCCGCATCCATCAAAGCGTTGCGGCTTTTAACGACGCCAGGCCGTTGCGCCAGCGCATGGAGGATCAGAAATTCCGTGACCGTCAAAATGACCTGAAGCCCTTTCCACGTGCAGGCATGCCGTTCGGTATCCATGCGCAAAGCGCCGCGTTCGAGAATTTTCGCTTCGCTTTCTTTGGTCTGCGGCGCATCTTTTGCGTTGGCGCGCCGCAAGACGGCTTTGACGCGCTCGACCAGCAGGCGTTGCGAAAAGGGTTTGCGGATAAAATCATCGGCACCCATTTTCAGGCCGAATAATTCGTCGATTTCCTCATCCTTCGAGGTGAGGAAGATCACCGGCAGATCGGATTTCTGCCGCAAGCGGCGCAAGAGTTCCATCCCGTCCATGCGCGGCATTTTGATGTCGAAAATCGCGAGATCGGGAGGGGTCTGCTTCAATCCTTCGAGCGCCGCCGCGCCGTCCGTATAGGTTTGGACGCGATAGCCTTCCGCTTCAAGTGCGATCGAGACGGACGTCAGAATGTTGCGGTCGTCATCGACGAGGGCAATGGTCGGCATAGGAAGCTCCAATACGGGGGCGGGACATATTTAATCCCTATCCTAGAACATAGCGAGGCCAAATTGTGGCAGCGCTTCTGCTTAGGTGGCGGCGCGCTTGAGAGAGCGCCCAATTTGAGGGCGCCGCTTGACGAATGGCCTGCCGCCCGTTTGTGTCTTTCCATGGTCAACCCGTCCGACAAACCCTTCGATCCCGTCCGTAACGCCAATGAAGAGGCGCTTGCGACGGCACATCATCTCTTAAAAGACACCCGCTACGCGTCGCTCGCGACGCTTGACGCGGAGGGGCATCCCTCGGCGAGCCTTGTGAGCTTCGCCCTAGACCGGGCGGGCAAGCCCTTTGTGTTTGTGTCGCGGCTGTCCGCTCACACGCAGCATTTGCTCGCCGATCCGCGCGCGGCCTTGCTTGTCGGCGAGCCGGGCAAAGGCGATCCGCTCGCCCATGCGCGGATGACCGTGCAGTGCCGGGCGGAGCCGGTGCCGAAGGACAGTGACGACGTCATTTTGCTTAAAACACTCTATTTGGCGCGACACCCGAAGGCGGCGCTCTATGCCGATTTTCCCGATTTCATCTTTATTCGGCTTGTTCCGCTTGGTGCGGCTTTGAATGGCGGTTTTGGCAAAGCCTTCCGTCTCACGGCCGACGAATTGCGGCCGTGACGCGCGCTCGATAAAGATCAGATCGACTGATTATAAGCGCCGACGTCGGGGCTTTTCCGGATAAGCGCATCGATGGCGGCAAACATCGTGCGCATACGCGCCTCGGAGACCGGGCTCTCGCAGACGACAACGAGTTCCGGCTTATTGGATGATGCGCGCACAAGGCCCCATGTGCCATCTTCGCATGTGACGCGGACGCCATTTACCGTGACGACATCGCGAATGTTTTGATCAGCGAAAGATGCGTTCGATTTTGCAAAAGATTGAATGTCGGCGGTGACACGTTCAACAACGCCATATTTCACTTCATCGGCGCAATGGGGTGACATGGTTGGTGTGCCCCATGTCTTCGGCAAGGCGCGATAAAGATCGGCCATGCTCTTATCCGGATTGCGCTCGAGCATATCAAGAACCGCAATCGCGGTCACAAGCCCATCATCATACCCGCGCCCAACCGGTGTGTTGAAGAAAAAGTGGCCCGATTTTTCAAAGCCCGCCAGCGCTTTCAAATCGGAGACACGACGCTTGATGTAAGAGTGACCGGTCTTCCAATAATCGGTTTTGGCGCCTTGGGCTTGCAAAACAGGATCGGTCATAAAGAGGCCGGTTGATTTTACATCGACAACAAATTGCGCGTTCTTGTGTATCGAGGACAAATCGCGCGCGAGCATGACGCCGATTTTATCGGCAAAAATCTCGTTGCCTTCATCATCAACCACACCGCAACGGTCGCCATCGCCATCAAAGCCCAAGGCAACATCGGCATGATGGTCTTTCACCGCATGCGCCATAGCATGCAGCATCTCCATATCTTCGGGATTGGGGTTGTAGCGCGGGAATGTATAATCAGGCTCCGCATCAAGCGGGATCACGTCAACACCGAGTTTTTTGAGAATAGCAGGCGCGAAGGCACCGGCAGTGCCGTTGCCACACGCCGCAATCACTTTCATCTTGCGCTTATAGGGCGCGCGTGTGGTGAGATCCGCGATGTATCGATCCGCGAAATGTTCAACATAGCGATAGGCGCCGCCTGCGTGTGATTGACCAAGACCGTTCAACACAATCTCTTTCAAACGCGACATTTCATCGGGGCCGAATGTGACAGGGCGTTGCGCGCCCATTTTTACACCGGTCCAGCCATTGTAATTATGCGACGCGGTGACCATTGCAACGCAGGGCACGTCCAATTCGAATTGCGCGAAATAGGCCATCGGCGACATCGCCAAACCAATATCATGCACAACGCAGCCTGAAGCCATCAAACCATTGATCAGCGCCATTTTGATTGAGGCGGAATAGGCGCGATAATCGTGAC
>CANGPA010000020.1 GCA_947455645.1 Hyphomicrobiales bacterium
AATCGACCGCCGCATCATGAGATTTCTACCGAGGCAGCGGATTGCGTGCTAACACCCCTTGCAAGCCAGAGCTGATGGGCCTCTTCCCAAGATGGGACGATATCAGACTCGATGCCAAAGCCATAACCCGTTCCGATTTTTGAAAACACGCGCATGGCTTTGCGATGTGAACCACTCGTCAAAAAAGCCAACATGTCTTTCCGATTGTTCCAAACGGTTATTGTGTGGGCAATGCCATTGATCTGGCGCGCAATTGCCAATTCGCATTTCGGATCACGCTGAGCTTGCGCCATTGATCGAACGGCGTGCCACCAAAACCGCGGAGCATGAAAGGGGCTCTTCATTTTGAGACCCGTAATTGAGATATAGGACACCTAATTTTTTCTCCCCTACGCGGCGTATGAACCAGTCCATTGACGCCTATAAATGGAATGAAACGACAATCACGCTTGGATCGGTGAACATAATTCAACAAGCAATCCATCGGGACAGCGCACATAGGCTACAATTTGCCCCCAAGGCTTTTCCATCGGCGCTTTGAGGGCAACTGCGCCTGATGACACAGCCTTGTCAAAAGCGGCTTGAACATCTTCCGTTACAAGGGCGATTTCCATCCCGAGCGGCACGGTTAAGTGATCTGCTTTCACATAGCCGGCAGGCAAATTTGCAGCACCCAAATGATGGCTTGCAAAGCCAAGTGCCGTGTTTCCTGTTTCCACCTCGCCATAGCCGCTTTCGTGATAAAAGCGTCGCGGCAATCCAAAGGCCTTCTCAAAGAAAGCCAGCGACGCCTCTACATCGCTTACATAGATAATGACGTAGCCGAGCTTCATTTTCGTCTCTTCCAAAAAATTCATGACCCTCTTGTCATCAAAGAAATGCCCCAACGCAAAAAGCCCCGCGTGACCGGGGCTTGAAGCAGTCTCAAAACAATAAGGATCGATGCGACGCTCAGTTGAGCGTCGGGAGCATCACTCAGCCCTGACGCGCCTTATAGCGCTTCTGGGTCTTGTTGATGATGTAAACGCGGCCCTTGCGGCGAACCAGCTGGTTGTCGCGATGGCGCTCGCGGAGGCTTTTCAGGCTGTTGCGGATCTTCATCGCTCTATTCCCATATTCATGCGGCGGAGGCCGCGATTACCGTTTCAGTCCTATCGCACTTGCGCGCCAAAGCGGCAAACCCGATCAAATTCCGTCACCAATTGGTGGGCGCGACAGGGATCGAACCTGTGACCCCTACCATGTCAAGGTAGTGCTCTACCGCTGAGCTACGCGCCCATCACAGGGGATCCCCTACGAAGGTGTCGCGTGCGTATATCGGCTGAGCCCGGCTCTTGCAAGCGGCTCCGCCGAAAAAGAGCCTAAAAAACGCCGTTCAGGCGGCAATCAGCAATTTTTCGACCTCATTGACCAAATCCTTCAAATGGAAGGGCTTGGAGAGGATTTTGGCGTCGCGCGGGGCCTCGGAATCGGGATTGAGCGCCACAGCGGCAAATCCTGTGATAAACATCACCTTTATATCGGGGTCGAGTTCGGTGGCGCGGCGGGCCAGCTCGATACCGTCCATTTCCGGCATCACAATATCGGTCAAAAGAAGCTCAAAAGGCTCCTCGCGCAGCCGATTATAGGCCGCAAGCCCGTTATCGAACGAAGCCACCTGATAGCCAGCCTGTTCGAGCGCGCGAACCAGAAACCGGCGCATATCATTATCATCCTCTGCAAGGAGAATGCGCCGTGTGAGCGCCTGATCAATCATGCCGTTACCCCTGTCATTCCGCGCGCATCAAACCCTGAACCGGTAAATAACCGGTGAAAGAATTTCCCGCGCGACACTGCGCCATGATGGACAGGATCACAAACTATGCGCAAACTCGAAGGAATCCAAGGTCTGGAAATCAAGGGAAACCGTGCAAGGAGCGCCTGAACCACAATGACCGATGAGGCGGCACATGTCTTTGCTGAGCCTTTTCGTCTGATCCATCCTGCCGATGGACCGGCGGCCGTTTTATTCAATTCACCCCATTCTGGCCGGAATTACCCCGATTTCTTCGTCCAATCGTCGCGTTTGGACGGTTTAAGCCTCCGCCGCTCCGAGGATATGGAGGTGGATTGCCTGATGGAAGACGTTGTTGCGGTCGGCGCCTCGCTCTTCACGGTCGATTTTCCGCGCGCCTATTGTGACGTCAATCGGGAACCCTATGAGCTCGACCCGAAAATGTTTTCCACAAGACTGCCGCCTTACGCCAACACGCGCTCGCTGCGGGTCGCGAGCGGTTTGGGGACGATTCCGCGCACCGTTGGCGACAATCAGGATATTTATCCGGGCCCGATTCCTTTCGAAGAAGCCTTCAACCGCATCGAGACGCTCTATAAGCCCTATCATCGGGCGCTCACGCGGGCGCTGACCACCGCGCATCGCCGACACGGCTTTGCCTTGTTGGTGGATTGTCATTCCATGCCTTCAGCGGCGATCGCCCGGTCGGAAAGCTTTCAATGCGATGTGGTGATTGGCGACCGTTATGGAACCAGCACCGATCCCGCAATTCCGGACCGGATCGAAGCCATTCTGGGCGCAATGGGCTATAGCGTCGCGCGCAACCGCCCCTATGCGGGCGGGTTCATTACGGAACATTACGGATCGCCTCGCTCCGGAATCCATGCGATCCAGATCGAAATCAACCGCGGCCTTTATATGGATGAGCGAAAAATCGAACGATTGCGGGATTTTGACCGCCTGAAACAGAATCTCACGCGGTTGGCCGAAGAGCTTGTCGCCTATGCGGCGACCTTTGAATGGCCCGATCAGCTCGCCGCCGAATAGGCTTCACGCCATAACACTTTCGAAGGCGTGCCACACGAAAAGGCTTGCGACCCGAACGGCGCAAAAAAGCGGCTGCAACGAGGGCAAAAAAAGAGGCCGCCACGAGTGCAAAAAAAGAGGCCGCCACGAGTGCAAAAAAAGAGGCCGCCACGAGTGGCGGCCCAAGTCTAGGGAGGAAACGCCCAAGAAGGGCAGGCGAAATCGCTGGTACAGCGATATCGCACTGCAACAATATGACTGTGCGCCGCACAAAATGCAAGAGAAAAACACAACTTCTGATCGCTCAAATTTGAAATTTCTTCTTTTGCGATTTTAATTTATCAATAAAATCAATAAATTATCATATAATATATCAAATTTGCATGGCAGAGGTGCGAGCCCTGCATTTTTGATTTTCGGGTTGCCCGGACTTGCCCCGCGCGGGGGGAATGGCGAATCTTCGGGCTTCGCTTTAGTCTGATGGAACGCGCACACCACCTGGAGCCCTGCCATGACCGCCGTCGATTTTTCCGCCTTTGTCGACGAGCTTGCGACGCTCTCGGGCGCCGCGATCCTGCCCTTTTTCCGCTCGTCGCTGGCCGCGATCGATAAATCGAATGGCGGCGTTTTTGACCCCGTCACGGAGGCTGACCGCGCGAGCGAAGCCGTCATGCGCAAGCGCATCCGTGACGTCTTTCCCGATCACGGTATTGTCGGTGAGGAATTTGGTTCAGATAAAGAAGATGCGGAATTCGTTTGGGTGCTCGATCCCATTGATGGCACCAAAGCGTTCATTTCGGGCCTGCCGCTTTGGGGTACGCTAATCGGTCTGAAGCGTCACGGTGCAGCGGCCTTTGGCATGATGAACCAGCCTTACACCAAAGAGCGTTTTTTCGGTGATGGCGGTAAAGCGGTGCTGCGCACGCCACAAGGTGATCGCACCTTGAAAACACGAGCCTGTGCAACACTTGCCGAAGCCACTTTGTCTTGCACCTCGGCAACCATGTTCAATGCCGATGAACTTGCAGCATTCCAACGCGTTGAAAAGGCCGCGCGCCTCACACGCTTTGGGTATGATTGCTACGCCTATTGCATGGTCGCTTCAGGCTTCATCGATGTTGTGATTGAATCAAATCTAAAGCCCTATGATGTGGTCGCCTTGATTCCCATCATCGAAGGTGCGGGCGGTGTCATCACAACATGGGATGGCGGCCCGGCAACAGAAGGCGGTCAGATTATTGCCGCAGGTGATCGCCGCGTTCATGCAGAAGCGCTCAAGCTGTTAAAAGGCAATTAAATCTCTAATCCATAAAGTCATCAAAGGCGCGCCAGAAGGCCTGTCGAATGGTCTCGGCCTCAAGCAAAATTTCATGCGCCGCATCGGCAATTTCAAGCAGACGGCCCTGTTTCGTGCCAGCAATAAAACGAGCTGTCGCGCGGGTATCAGTGATGCGATCATGAGAACCTGCGACGCATAGAAGCGGCATCGAAAGTTTGGATGCAAAACGAGGGTCTTGCAGGGCGCGCATCGCATCAAAACTCGTCTTGATCCAACTAATCGTTGGACTGCCAATCGCAAGTTCCGGTGCTTTTGAAAAAAGAACCTCATTCACATCGAACCGCTTTTGATCATGCGTCAGAGGATTATCTTGAAACGGCATCAGCGGTTCGGATGACCCACCCGGAATATAAAATTTTCCAAGACCCATAGTCTTGAATGTGCGTGCGGCAAGATGCGCAAGCGTTTGATAACGGACCATCGACAAGCCAATCATCGGTGCCGATAACACAGCGCGTTCCATCAATGCCGGTACTCGATGAAGCGCATGAAGCAACACCGCACCACCCATCGAATGCGCAAGCGCCATCCGCCGCTTCGGATCAAAATCAACGGCAAGCGACGCAATCACCGCGTTCAGATCAAGCAGATAATCCTCAAACCGCTCGACATGACCTTTGCGTCGGTCGGGCAAGAGCCGCGCTGAGCCCCCCTGCCCGCGCCAATCGAATGCCACAACATCAAAGCCGCGCTCAATCAATGTCAGGATCGTTTCGCCATAACGCTCGATGTATTCCGTTCGGCCTTGCAAAATGAGGACAAGTTCGTCGCGGCGCCTGATCGTTGCGCGCCAACTTGCCAGACGAAGCGGAACATCATCCGCGGTTCGGATCACCCGAACTTGAGCGCCTGAGGGAACCGGAAAAGGGCCTCCGCGCACAAGATCGGCCCGCGCTGCCTGTGGTAAAAATTCCATCGCGTCACCCCTCTTGAAGCCGCGCGCGGGGCTTCCTACCTCTTTCGCAGGCGGGCCATCCTGGCCGCCTGAACGAAGGTCCGGCCCAAGCGGCGGACCATCCTGTTCATGTCGCTTCTATTGGAGGATATGCAATGCGTCACTTCGATCTTACCCCCCTTTATCGGTCAACCATTGGCTTTGACCGGATTTTCCAGCTTCTCGATCAGGCCGCCGTGCCGGAAGCCACGCCTTACCCGCCCTACAATATTGAGCGCACCGATGAGAATGCCTATCGGATCACGCTGGCGGTTGCGGGCTTTGCGGAATCGGACCTGTCGATCGAGGTTAAGGAATCAGCGCTCACCGTCACGGGTGAAAAGAAAACGGAAGGCGACAAGCCGCAGCGTGAAATGCTGCATCAAGGCATTGCCGCACGCGCCTTTGTCCGTCGCTTCCAACTCGCCGATCACGTCCATGTATCAGGCGCAAGCCTCGAGAATGGACTGCTTCACGTCGATCTGGTGCGCGAAGTTCCGGAAGCAAAAAAGCCGCGCCTGATCCCGATCAGCAACACATCGTCCACAAAGACGATTGAAGCCAACGCAGCATAAAATTTGAGTGTCTGGCGCGGACGGTGTTACGCCGTCCGTGCCACGTCAAGCACGCGCGCAATCTCTTCAGGCTTTGTTTGAAAGCTCGTCACAAAGCGTAAAAAAACCTCGTCGGCTTTTACATATTCATCACGTGGCAAACTCACACTTTCCGTATACCATGAGGCCGCTGCGATATCGGCCTTGGTAAAGGCGTCCGCCATGCGGCGCGGAACAATCGCAAACACTTCATTGGCCTCTGTCGCCCAAGGCAATCTGACACCGGCAATCGATTTGAATCCCGTGTTCAATTCCGCGGCCATCGCATTGGCATGTTTCGCATTGTTAAGCCAATGATCGTCTTGCAAATAAGCGAGCATTTGCGCGCCCAGCAAGCGTCCCTTTGAAACCGTATGGCCAGAACGTTTGCGTCGAAATTCGAAATCAGCGGCCTTGGCCGGATCAAAGAAAATCACCGCCTCGCAAGCCAGACATCCATTCTTGGTGGCGCCGAAGGATAAAACATCGACACCCGCTTTCCAAGTCATCGCGGCGGGCGAACATCCGAGCGATAAAAGCGCATTGGCAAAACGCGCGCCGTCCATATGCACAGGAATCGAATGCGCATGAGCCACGGCGCTCAGGGCCTTGATCTCGTCAAGCGTGTAGATCGTGCCGCATTCAGTCACTTGCGACAGCGAGACAGCAGAAGGCTGGACCGCTTTGATCGCACCACGTGGATACCTCTTGATCACATGCTCAAGCGCCCCGGATGTGATCTTGCCCGCAACCCCCGGAACGCCGACAAGTTTTGCACCGGCCGTAAACATTTCCGGCGCACCGCACTCGTCATCGGCGACATGACTTTCCTCATGGCAGAACACGGCCCCCCAGGGTGGGCAGAGAGCGGCCAGAGCCAGCGCATTGGCCGCGGTGCCCGTCGTCACAAAATAAGCCTTCAGATCATGCTCGAAAATCGCCTTAAGCCGCGATTCCGCCTCGCGGGAGAAGCGATCAGATCCATATGAGGCCTCTGGCGCCGCATTGGCAGCCAAAATCGCCTCTAAAACGACACGGGACGCACCAACCACATTGTCACTGGCAAGATTGATCATCGGGGCCTCCTTGCGGCAAGATCTGCGCTAAGCCGTTAAACGCTTTCGGGCATGACGTCGCATACGAAAAATAGAGCGACGCACCTCTTGTATCGTTCGAAAAAAAATGCAAATGTCAGTTGAGATAGGACAGTAATGCTGTCCCATTTTGTCCGTGAAGTTTTGGTTCGGTTTTTTCCGGCCAGTCTGGAATGCTCATGCGCCTGAATGACTTTAATGGTTCATCGTTGACGCAAACGCGAACCAGCCTTGGCGAGAAGAAACCGGTTGCCCGCGAGAAGCGGGTCTAGGGCGTTCGACGGCATTGTCCCGAGGCGCCCGATAAGGAACGGGTGCAAATCGGGGCGCAACCCTACTCCTGATACACGCTAAACAGCCCCGAAACAGTCAAAACGGCCCCTCGAAGGTCCGTTTTTCGGTAATTTTGGCTCAGGAGACGCCGATGGCACGCGTGGAACAAGACCGGACCGACATCCTTACCGGATCGCTCGACTCCAAAACGCCCGTCGTCCGCGACGCTGGCTTGCCGGCCGCGCAAGGTCTTTATGACCCCGCCTTTGAGAAAGACGCCTGCGGCGTCGGCTTTGTCGCGGATATGAAGCGCGGCAAATCGCATGATGTCGTCGAGATGGGCCTGCAAATCCTCCTCAATCTCGACCATCGCGGCGCAGTTGGCGCTGATCCGAAGGCCGGTGACGGCTGCGGTATGCTCGTCCAGATCCCGCACAAGTTCCTGTCGGAAGAATGCGGCAAGCTCGGATTCAAATTGCCCGAACCCGGCCTTTATGCGGCTGGCCATGTGTTCCTGCCGCGCAATGCCGCAGGCCGGAAACTGTGCGAAACCATTATTGAAAAAGTCGTCACTGATGAAGGCCAGGTCTTTCTTGGCTGGCGTGATGTTCCGGTGGACAGCAGCTGCCTTGGCGAAAGCGTCAAGCCAACCGAACCCGTTCACCGCCAGATCTTCATTGCCCGCGGCAAGGGCGTGAATGATGTCGACACCTTCGAGCGTCGTTTGTTTCTGCTGCGCAAAGTGATTTCGAACACGATTTATAATCTCAACAACCCGACCACGAAGGGCTTTTATCCTGTTTCGCTGTCTGCGCGCACGCTCGTCTATAAGGGCATGTTGCTCGCAACTCAGCTCGGAGATTATTTCCCCGATCTGCGTGATCCGCGGTTGGAATCGGCCGTCGCGCTCGTACATCAACGCTTCTCAACCAACACATTCCCGACATGGTCGCTGGCGCATCCCTATCGCATGGTGGCGCATAATGGCGAGATCAACACGCTGCGCGGCAATGTGAATTGGATGGCGGCGCGCCAAGCGTCCGTTGCCTCCGAACTCTTTGGCGAAGAGATTTCAAAGCTCTGGCCCATCTCTTATGAAGGCCAGTCCGACACGGCCTGCTTTGACAACGCGCTCGAATTTTTGGTGCAAGGCGGCTATTCGCTCGCTCATGCCATGATGATGCTGATCCCCGAAGCATGGGCCGGCAATCCGCTGATGGATGAGCGCCGTCGTTCATTCTACGAATATCACGCCGCTTTGATGGAACCATGGGATGGTCCGGCCGCCGTGGCGTTCACCGATGGTCGTCAAATCGGCGCAACGCTCGATCGTAACGGTTTGCGTCCCGCACGTTATTTCGTCACCGATGACGGGCTTGTTGTGATGGCGTCTGAAATGGGCGTCTTGCCGGTTCCTGAAGAAAAGATTGTCACGAAGTGGCGTTTGCAACCGGGCAAAATGTTGCTCGTTGATCTTGAAGAAGGCCGCATCGTTTCTGACGAAGAAATCAAGGAAACGCTCTCGAAAGCGCATCCTTATACGGATTGGCTCGAAGCCACACAGATTGTGCTCGAAGATTTGCGTCCGGTTGAACCGCGCGCCGCACGCACCGACGTGTCGCTGCTCGATCGTCAGCAGGCCTTTGGCTACACGCAAGAAGATTTGAAAATCCTGCTCGAACCGATGGCCACAACCGGCATGGAAGCCACGGGTTCGATGGGTACCGATACGCCGATCTCGGCAATGTCGGACAAGTCGAAACTGCTTTACACCTATTTCAAGCAGAACTTCGCTCAAGTCACGAATCCGCCGATCGATCCGATCCGCGAAGAATTGGTGATGAGCCTTGTGTCCTTCATCGGACCGCGCCCGAACATTTTTGATCGCGAAGGCAATTCACGCCGCAAGCGTCTGGAAGTGCGTCAACCGATTTTGACCAATGGCGATCTCGAAAAGATTCGGTGCATCGGGCATTTCGAAGACAGCTTCGACACCAAGACACTCGACATCACCTATCCGGTCGAGCAAGGCGAAGCGGGAATGGCGACCGCGCTCGAGCGTTTGTGTGAGCGCGCAGAGGCCGCTGTAAAGGGCCGCTACAACATCATCGTTCTGTCTGATCGGATGGTGGGGTCGGACCGCATTCCAATTCCCGCTTTGCTGGCCACCGCTGCGGTTCATCATCATTTGATCCGCAAGGGCTTGCGCACCTCCGTGGGTCTCGTGGTTGAAACGGGCGAAGCACGCGAAGTGCATCATTTCTGCTGTCTGGCCGGCTATGGTGCAGAAGCGATCAACCCCTATCTTGCTTTCGAAACGCTTCATGCGATGGCCAAGGACTTCGACGAGAAGATTTCGGCATATGAGATCGAGAAGCATTTTATTAAATCCGTCGGCAAGGGCATCCTGAAAGTGATGTCGAAGATGGGTATCTCGACCTACCAATCCTATTGCGGTGCGCAGATTTTTGATGCCATCGGTTTGGCCGATGACTTTATCGAAACCTATTTCACCGGAACGCATTCACGCATTGGTGGCGTCGGTTTGGCAGAAATCTCACGCGAGACTGTTTCGCGTCATGCGGATGCCTTCGGTACCGGACCTGTTTTGCGCAACGCGCTTGATGTCGGCGGTGAATATGCCTTCCGTATTCGTGGCGAAGCCCATGCGTGGTCGCCACAATCGGTAGCGTTGTTGCAACACGCAGTGCGTGGCAATGCGCAAGACAAATATCGCGAATACGCCAAGCTGTTGAACGAGCAGAGTGAGCGGCTCCTCACCATTCGCGGTCTTTTCCGCATCAAGGGTGCGGAAGAAGATGGTCGCAAGTCTGTTGCACTTGAAGACGTTGAGTCTGCTCAATCCATCGTCAAGCGCTTTGCGACCGGCGCGATGTCCTTCGGTTCGATCTCGCGCGAAGCGCATACGACACTGGCTGTCGCGATGAACCGCATCGGCGGCAAGTCGAACACCGGTGAAGGGGGTGAAGAAGCCGACCGCTTCAAGCCTCTCCCCAATGGTGATTCCATGCGCTCCGCCATCAAACAAGTGGCCTCGGGCCGCTTCGGTGTGACGACAGAATATCTCGTCAATTCCGACATGATGCAGATCAAAATGGCACAGGGCGCAAAGCCCGGCGAAGGCGGACAATTGCCCGGCCACAAGGTTGATTCAACCATCGCCAAAGTGCGCCATTCAACACCGGGCGTCGGTTTGATCTCACCACCGCCGCATCACGACATCTATTCGATCGAAGATTTGGCGCAGCTGATTTACGATTTGAAAAACGTCAACCCATCGGCGCAAGTCTCGGTCAAACTCGTGTCCGAAATCGGTGTCGGCACGGTTGCTGCGGGCGTATCAAAGGCACGCGCGGATCATGTAACCATCTCGGGCTTTGAAGGCGGCACGGGCGCATCGCCGCTCACCTCCATCAAACATGCGGGTAGCCCTTGGGAAATCGGGCTGGCTGAAACGCATCAGACACTGGTGCTCAACAATTTGCGCTCGCGGATTGCGGTGCAGGTCGATGGCGGTATTCGCACAGGGCGCGACGTCATCATTGGTGCGCTTTTGGGTGCCGATGAATTCGGCTTCGCCACCGCGCCTTTGATTGCGGCCGGCTGCATCATGATGCGCAAGTGCCATCTCAACACCTGCCCTGTCGGCGTCGCAACGCAAGATCCAGTTCTGCGCAAGCGGTTCGTGGGTCTGCCCGAACATGTCATCAATTTCTTCTTCTTCGTCGCCGAAGAAGTGCGCGAAATCATGGCTGAACTGGGCTATCGCACGTTTGACGAAATGATCGGTCAAATTCAGATGTTGGATCGCGATCGTGCGATCACGCATTGGAAGGCCAATGGTCTCGACTTCACGAAACTCTTCGCCAAGCCACATGCCGAATCCGCCAATGATATTCGTCACTCATCGGGACAGGATCATCATCTCGAGTCGGTGCTGGATCGCACGCTGATTGCGAAGGCCGCCACCGCGCTTGAGAAAAAAGAAAAGGTCCAGATTGAAACAACGATCAAGAGCGTCAATCGCACAACCGGCGCGATGCTCTCGGGCGAAGTGGCAAAGCGCTATGGCCATAAAGGTCTGCCCGATGACACAATCCATGTGACGCTCAAAGGCACCGCGGGTCAGAGCTTCGGCGCATGGGTTGCGCGCGGCGTCA
Organism: Hyphomicrobiales bacterium; assembly: GCA_947455645.1. Lineage (GTDB taxonomy): Bacteria > Pseudomonadota > Alphaproteobacteria > Rhizobiales > Beijerinckiaceae > CAIUPE01. The sequence continues at coordinate 11,215 of CANGPA010000020.1, forward strand.
CGCTCGAACTCGAAGGCGAAGCCAATGACTATGTCGGCAAAGGGCTCTCGGGTGGGCGTTTGATCGTTTATCCGCCAAAAGCAGCAACGAAAATCATTCCGGAAGAATCGATCATCGTCGGCAACACCGTTCTTTACGGCGCAATTTCTGGCGAATGCTATTTCTCCGGCGTAGCTGGTGAGCGGTTTGCTGTGCGTAATTCAGGCGCTATCGCCGTTGTCGAAGGCACCGGCGATCATGGCTGTGAATATATGACGGGCGGTGTTGTTGTTGTGCTCGGCAAAACGGGGCGTAATTTCGCAGCCGGCATGTCAGGCGGCATTGCCTATGTGCTCGATGAAGACGGCACATTCGCCAAGCGTTGCAATCTTGCGATGGTCGAACTGGAATCCGTTCCAGCCGAAGATCCATTCGCCCCGCAAGGCACTTTCGATGTGCTTTCAAACATGACGCGTTATGATGCGGAGCGTTTGAAACATCTGATCGAAACGCATGCGCGTGTCACAGGCTCAAAGCGTGCGGCCAAAATTCTTGCGAATTGGTCAGACTATCGGGCGAAGTTCAAAAAGGTCATGCCGACCGAATATCGCCGCGCTTTGATGGAACTTATGGCTGAGAATGAGAACCGCCCGCTGGCGGTTGCGGGAGAATAATATGGGCAAGGTCACAGGCTTTCTCGAAATCGATCGTCGCGACCGGAAATATGCTCCGGCAGCGGACCGCATTCGCGCGTATAAAGAATTTGTGATCCCGCTCTCGGAAGAAGCGACGAAGGATCAAGCGGCGCGCTGCATGAATTGCGGCATTCCTTATTGCCACAATGGTTGTCCGGTGAACAACCAGATCCCGGATTGGAATGATCTCGTCTATCATAGCGAGTGGCAGGAAGCGGCGCGCAATCTGCACTCAACCAATAACTTCCCTGAATTTACAGGCCGTGTTTGCCCCGCTCCTTGCGAGGCGAGCTGCACGCTCAATCTCAATGATAATCCCGTCACCATCAAAACGATTGAATGCGCGATTGTTGATCGTGCTTTTGCGGAAGGCTGGGTCGTGCCGGAACCTGCCGCGCGCCTCACCGGAAAGCGTGTCGCGATTGTAGGCTCAGGCCCGGCGGGTCTTGCTGCCGCGCAACAGCTTGCACGTGTCGGTCACGAAGTTCACGTCTTTGAAAAAAATGGCAAGCCCGGCGGTTTGTTGCGCTACGGCATTCCCGATTTCAAAATGGAAAAGCATCTGATTGATCGTCGTGTGAAGCAGATGGAAGCGGAAGGCGTTGTCTTCCATTGCGGCGTGCATGTCGGTCTTGATAAGCCCGTCTCCGATCTCACATCAGCTTATGATGCGGTAATCCTTGCGGGTGGTTCGGAAAAGCCACGCGATCTTCCCGTGCCGGGCCGCGAATTGTCAGGCATTCATTTCGCGATGGATTTCCTACCGCAGCAAAATCGTCGCGTGTCGCGTGAATCGATCAAAACAAATGCGCCGATCCTCGCCAATGGCAAACATGTCATTGTGATCGGTGGTGGTGATACGGGATCGGATTGCATCGGCACATCGATCCGCCAAGGCGCACTCTCGGTGACACAAATCGAGATCATGCCCAAGCCGCCTGAGAAAGAAAACAAGCTGCTCACTTGGCCGAATTGGCCGATGAAGATGCGCACGTCCTCTTCACAAGAAGAAGGCGCCGAGCGTGATTTCGCCGTCAACACGGTCTCATTCGAAGGCGAAGACGGAAAAGTCACCGCGCTCAACTGCGTCCGCGTGGATGATCAGTTCAAGCCGATTGCGGGCAGTGAGTTTCAATTGCGCGCCGATCTTGTCCTGCTGGCTATGGGCTTCGTCGCGCCCGTGCAAGACGGCATGGTCAAAGAGCTTGGCACCGCACTTGATGCGCGGGGCAATGTGGCAGCCGATACGGTGGCTTACAAAACCAATGTCGAGAAGGTCTTTGCCTGTGGTGATATGCGCCGCGGTCAATCGCTCGTCGTATGGGCCATTCGCGAGGGCCGCCAAGCCGCCCATAGCGTTGACAAGCAGTTGATGGGCACCACGACGCTGCCGCGGTAAGCGTCGGTTTTTTTAGTGCAATCTCGTCTTTGAAAGCGAACGCATTCTCGACGCCGTCATGGCAGGCCAAATCTTATTGAGAGTATGGCCTGCCATCCACGACTTGAGACGTAACTCAACGGCTTTTAAGACAGTCGTGGATGACCGGGATAGCCCCGGTCATGACCGATATGTTCAATTAGCCTTCAGCGCTTCAAGCACGCGGCGATTGGGGTAGCCATCCGGTCTCATACCGGCACGCTCCTGAAAGTCGCGGATAGCCGCGCGCGTGCGCGAGCCGATTTGGCCATTGGGCTCCCCCACATCATAGCCAAGACGCGTGAGGGTCCGTTGCAGCTCAACCCGCTGTGCGAGCCCCAGCAACGGATCTTCAACCGGCCAAGCGGCTTGAATGGGCGCACCGCCAAATAGACGATCCCCCAAATTGGCAACACCCAGCGCATAAGCATCAGACGCATTATAGCGTTTGATGACGCTGAAATTCGCGGTCACCAGAAACACGGGCCCGTCGGCACCGGCGGGGAAAAACAGGCTCGCTTCGCCATTCGATGGCAATGCGCGTCCATCCGCGCGGCGCACACCCGTTTGCGCCCAATCCGCAAAGCTCTTCTCGCGCTGGCGATAATCAAAGCCCTTGGGCAATACCACTTCAAAACCCCAGGGGAGCCCCTTCTGCCAACCATTTTCATTCAGATAATTCGCGGTTGACGCGAGCGCATCGGGAACCGACGTCCAGATGTCTTTGTGACCATCGCCATCGAAGTCGATGGCGAATTTCCGGAACGAAGACGGCATGAATTGCGTCTGCCCCATCGCACCCGCCCATGACCCCTTAAAATCCGCGCGCGCCACGTGACGCCCTTCAAGGATCGTCAACGCGCCGAGCAATTCGTCGCGGAAATAGGTTCCGCGATAGCCCATGGCGGCAAGCGTCGCGAGCGAACGGATCACATCCTTACCGCCCGTAAATCCGCCAAAATTTGTTTCCATGCCCCACACGCCAAGAATGACGGAAGGCTCAACGCCATAACGCTGCTCAAGATCCGCGAGAACGGGCTGATAGGTCCGCGCCATTTGCGCGCCCCGCTCAAGCCGCGCGGCTGACGTGGCGGAGGCGAGATACTCCCAAATGGGCTTCACGAATTCCGCTTGCTTTTTGGTGAGCGCGGCAACCGTCGGATCAGGCGTCACCCCCAGAAAGGCGAGATCGAAGGTGGCGCGCGAAACCCCGCGCGCTTTCGCCAAGGGCCAAAGGCGCTGCACAAATGCGGCAAAGCGCGTCTCGCTGGCTGGCGCTGCTGGCTTATTGGTTTTGACCGCCTCAGCCGCCAGCAAAGGCGTAGAGACCCCCAAAAGACCGGTCATGGCACCTGAAAGGGCCAAGACCGTCAGGGCTGAAACCGACAAAGCACAGAAAAACCGGCGCATAAAGTCCCGTCCAGATTGGAAAACTGGAACCAGACTTGACCGGAATTCGTTAAATTTTCTTAAGCATCACCCATCGGAACACAGATCAAACCAACGGCCACCCCTTGCGGATTTTGGGATTTCATCGATTTTTGCTAAAGCATTTCGTGATGAAATGGGCATCGGTTAATCAGGACAAAAGACGTCAAAGTTAAAATGGTGAGCGAAATTTTAAGGCGATCAAAACAAAAAGCGCTCACGGAGAACACGATATGATTCTGAAATCCGTTGCTTTCAGCACCCCGGGATCGACCCGCCCATGACGCGTATTCGCAAAGCCGTCTTTCCGGTTGCGGGTCTTGGCACGCGATTCTTGCCGGCTACAAAAACCATCCCAAAAGAAATGCTTCCCGTGGTTGATCGTCCGGTCATCCAACATGTAGTTGAGGAGGCGCGTGCCGCCGGCATTGAACATTTCATCTTTGTGACTGGTCGTGGCAAAGGCGCGATCGAAGATCATTTCGACGATGCGTATGAACTCAACGCCGTGTTGGAACAGCGTGGTCGCAAAGAGGATTTGCTGCGCTTAAAAAGCGAAACACCAAAACCGGGACAAACCAGCTTCACGCGTCAACAAGAGCCACTCGGATTGGGGCATGCGGTGTGGTGCGCGCGGGAGCTTGTTGGCAATGAGCCCTTTGCCGTTCTGTTGCCAGACATGCTTCATGATGATGCAACACCATGTCTTGCTACGATGATCGCGGATCATGCGCATCATGGCGGCAATGTCATCGCCGCCTATAGCGTACCAAAAGAAGAGACACATCGTTACGGGATTCTTGATCTTGCTGGCGCCGCCGAAGGAACACCCAAAATTCATGGCATGGTGGAAAAACCAAAACAGGGTACAGCACCTTCAAATTTTGCTATTTCGGGACGCTATATTTTATCACCTGAAATTTTCAAAATTCTTGAAACGCAACACCGTGGTGCAGGCAATGAAATCCAATTGACCGACGCTATGGTTACCTTGATGCAGTCACAACCTTTTTATGCGCATCTCTTCCGCGGTCGTGTTCATGACACCGGACATCAATTGGGTTTCTTGACCGCCAATATCGCTTACGCTCTCAAGCGTGATGACATTTCTCAAGCCTTACGCACGGCGTTGAAAGACCTATTGTGACACAGAATAAAAATACCGCGCCTCAAAACGCACCCCTCGCCTCTGCCTTGCGGACCATTGAAACAGAAGGCGCAGGCCTTGATGCCCTTGCAGAGGCGTTGCGCGGACCGCTGGGTGTCACATTTACAAAAGCGATTGAGCAAATTCTTGCGGCGTCCGGACGTGTAATCGTTTCAGGCATGGGCAAGTCCGGGCATATTGGTCGCAAAATCGCTGCAACTCTAGCATCCACCGGAACACCGGCGCATTTTGTTCATCCGAGTGAAGCCAGTCATGGTGATCTGGGAATGATTCAATCCGATGATGTGATCATCGCCATGTCGTGGTCCGGTGAATCGGCGGAACTTGCGGACATCGTTGCCTATGCCAATCGATTCAACGTTCCGCTGATTGCATTCACGTCAAATGCAGAAAGCGCGCTTGGCAAAGGCGCTCATATTTGCCTTGAATTGCCACGCGCAAAAGAGGCGTGTCCAAATGGATTGGCGCCAACAACATCAACAACGATGCAGCTCGCACTTGGCGATGCGATTGCCATTGCACTTCTTGAAAGCCGCGGCTTTTCAACCAGTGATTTTCGGCGTTACCATCCGGGTGGAAAACTCGGCGCACAATTAAGACAGGTCCGCGCTGTCATGCACACCGGCGACCGTTTGCCCATCGCCAAACCCGCCGATTCAATGGCGGATGCATTGGTTACAATCAGCGCGAAAGGTTTGGGATGTTTGATTGTGGTCGAGCCTGCAGGAACGCTTGCTGGTCTCGTCACCGACGGCGATTTGCGACGTCACATGGGCCCTGACCTTCTCACCCGTTCGGTTGAGTCAGTGATGACGCGCAGTCCCAAAACCGTGGCACCCGAAACGCTTGTTGCCGAAGCGCTCGAAATTATGGAAAGCCGCAAGATCAGCTCGCTTGTGGTCGTTGATGATCACAAGCCGGTGGGCCTCATTCATATTCTTGATTTGCTGCGCATCGGTGCTGCTTAAAAAACAGGGCACGATCAAAAAACCGAATGAGTTTAAATCCAGCCCTGCAATTCCCTGATCACAACCGAGCGGATCACATCGATACCGTTGTCTGAATCATTCAGGCACGGAACATAGGCAAATTTCTCGCCGCCGTGATGCATGAAATGCTCACGGTTTTCCCCTTCGATTTCCTCTAACGTTTCGAGACAATCGGCGGCAAAGCCCGGCGCAATCACCATCACTTTTTTGATGCCCTTCGATGGCAACTCGCCCATCGTGTCAATCAAATAGGGCTTCAGCCATTCTTCCGTACCAAAGCGTGACTGGAAGCAGACCATGAATTTTTCTTTTGTGAGGCCAAGCGCTTCACGCAACAAACGTCCCGTCTTCATGCATTGGCAGTGATAGGGATCGCCCTTGAGCAGATAGGATTCTGGCACACCGTGAAACGAGGCGATGATCATGTCCGGTTCAAAATCAATCTCGGCTCGCTTCTGCTCAATCGTCTTGGCAAGCGCTTCGATATAAGTAGGGTCGTCATGCCACGGTGGTGCAACCCGCACCGCCGGTTGCCAGCGCAATTGCATGAGTGACTCAAACGCTTTGTCGCAGGCGGTTGCCGAAGTTGCAGCGCAAGATTGCGGATAAAGCGGCACCAGCAAAATGCGATCACAGCCGGCAGCCTGCAAAGCGCGGATCCGATCCGGTGTGGACGGGTTGCCGTAACGCATGCCCCAATCCACCACGATGCGATCATCAACCGATGCCAATGCTTCGGCGAGCTTTTCGGCCTGCGAACGGCTGATCGTCTTCAGCGGGCTCTCATTCCGTTCTTTGTTCCAGATCGTGTCATAGTCCTTGCCCTTCCGGCCCGGACGCACGGTCAGGATGATCAGATTCAAAATCGGCCACCACAAAAGACGGGGGACTTCGATCACGCGACGGTCCGACAAAAATTCTTTGAGATAGCGCCGCATAGACCAGTAGTCGGTCGCATCGGGCGTTCCGAGATTGAGCAGCAAAACGCCAATTTTGCCGAGGCTAACCGGCGGATGATCCGCGGGCAAACGAATGTCCGCACGGCGGGCGGCAGGGCGGACCAACGCAGTCATCAACCAATCCTTGTCTCGTCAAAGGTACAGACGAGGCGTCTTACGCCATAATTGCCTGTTTGGATTGCCAAAAAGCGGTTTTGCACATGGTTTGGCAAAATCGGGGACAAAAATGCGCCGAGGCGATCCCCGTCACTCCCGTTTCGAGACAAGGTCGCCTTGCGGGCCTGTCGGTCGGTCAGCACGACCGCACCACGAAACGACCCCTCACGCCAAGACCGCGAAGAGCGGCGTCATACAATTTTTTAAAATTGGAAATCTGAAATTCAACCCAGAGTTACAATACCGGCAGAAATGGTCAAAAAGCCTCTTCGAATTCGCGATGAGAGCTTTAGTGAACCTCTCTTTTTGGTCCTTCAGAGCCCATGTTTTCGTACCTGATATATCGTCTTTTCTTACCTGTCTTTGATCATGGATATCCAAATTAAATATCGAAATTTTTTTGTATTTTTGCACTCCTGCAAAGAGAGCCCGTTATCTGCCGGGCGACAATCGCGGAAAATCCCTTGAAACCGGACGCCGCTCGGTCTACCGCTGAGGTCCAATCCCGTCTGGAACAAGCTCCCATGGCAAAGCGCGGCACCCTCAACGTCAAAAATCTGCTCACCTTGATCAGCGTCGGAATTCTGGTCGGAACGGAGTTTTTGGGCGTAGCCGTTGCTGCAGGATGGGCATTAGCGGGGTATTTTGGCCTTAGTCAGACATTTGAAGCCGTATTGATGACTGCTTTCGGCGCCATCGGCGTCTGGGCCATTGTCGCCTTCATGCGCCGCGCCGTCACCTTGGAGCCCATCCGCGGCTGATTTTTGTAATGTTATAACATTACATTCCGCTTGGCCGTTCTGGCGCCGGGTGGTAAAAGCTGGTCTATGTCCCGGATATCCAGCACCGCTCAAACCTCTGTCGTTCCCTGGTCTTTGATCGCCTTGCCGGTCACAACTCGGCTAGCTGGCGCAGGGTTCATCATTTTAGCGCTCTGGGCGGCCATTTTGGGCCTTTTGGGATGACCACGACTGAGGGCGGGACGATCCGGCTCAGCGGGCTTGCTGTGGGCTATAGACGCGTTCCAGTGCTCCAAGAGCTAACCGGTGACTTTGTGAGCGGAAGCCTCACCGCCCTCATCGGCCCGAACGGGGCAGGAAAATCGACGCTTTTGATGACCTTGGCGGGACTATTGCCCCCGATCGAGGGCTCAGTGATCACCCCATCCAAAGATCGCGGGCACATCGCCTATCTCCCGCAATATGCCGCGATTGATCGGGACTTTCCGATCACCGTCTTCGATCTTGTCGCTGCGGGCCTTTTTCAATCCATCGGTTCGTTTCGGGCGCCGGACGTCGTCGCAAAACAACAGATCCAAAAGGCGCTTGAAACCGTCGGCCTCACACCGAATGCTCAAATGTTGATCGGTCATTTATCGGGTGGCCAGTTGCAACGCGCGCTCTTCGCACGCCTGATCGTTCAAGACGCGCCGACCATCTTGATGGATGAACCGTTCACGGCCATCGATACAGCAACGGTTGATATCTTGCTCGACCTCATTTTGGGTTGGCACAAGCAAGGGCGAACCATCATCGCCAGCCTGCATGATCTTGACCTTGTGCAACGCTATTTTCCGCAGACTGTCCGCATTGGAAAAACCAGTACCGATTGGGGTCCCACGCAGAATTTACAGGCGCATACCCATAGGGCAGGCCCAAAAAATCATTTGGGAGACGGGATGTGAGCATGCTTTCCCTTCTTTTCTCACCCTTTATCGAATTTGCCTTCATGCGGCGAGCCCTCGCAGGCGCTTATGTGCTCAGTTTAGGCGCGGCCCCCATCGGGGTTTTTCTCATGCTCCGGCGCATGAGTCTGGTGGGTGATGCCATGGCACATGCCATTTTACCCGGCGCGGCCATTGGTTATCTGCTTGCAGGCCTGTCACTCGGCTTTATGACGGCCGGTGGCCTAGCGGCAGGCATGATTGTGGCCCTGCTGGCGGGTCTCGTGACGCGATTCACCGTCATGCGTGAAGATGCAGCCTTGGCTTCGTTTTATCTGATTTCGCTCGCTTTGGGTGTCGTTCTCATTTCGATCAAGGGATCGAATATCGATCTGCTGCATGTTTTGTTTGGTACGGTGCTGTCGCTTGATAACCCGACGCTCATTCTGCTTGCCGCAACCACAAGCATAAGCCTGCTTGTCCTAGCGGTCATTTTTAGGCCCCTCGTGTTGGAGAGCGTTGACCCTATTTTCATGACAACACAGGGAAAGAGCGGCGCGACGGCCCATCTGACCTTTCTGGCTTTGGTGGTGATCAATCTCGTGGCGGGCTTTCACGCGCTTGGGACATTGCTCGCGGTCGGATTGATGATGCTCCCTGCCTTCGCGGCACGCTTCTGGGCGCATAGTCTTGGCGGCATGATCGCAAGCGCCACGCTGATTGGCTTTATCGCAAGCACAATCGGAATTCTGGCGTCCTACCACCTCAACACGCCGACAGGTCCCACCATCATTCTCGCTGCCGGCTTGATTTATATCGCCTCGATCCTAATAGGCGCTCAAAACGGGCTTCTGATGCGCCTCAACAAGCGATCCGCACCATGACGAACAGAAGACCGCGTTTCGGCCTTCTGCGTGCCTCTCTAGCGCTTCTGGCGTTGATACTCAGTGCCCCTGACGCATTTGCCTCCGACCGCCTTCAGCTTGTGGCAAGCTTTTCAATTTTGGCCGATATGGCCCGGGAACTGGGCGGCGACCGTGTCGACGTGGTTGCCCTCGTCGGCCCGAATGCCGATGCGCATAATTTTGAACCCGCGCCTCAACAAAGCGCCGTGATTGCAAAAGCAAAACTTGTCATTGCCAACGGGTTGGATTTTGAACCTTGGCTTCAGCGCCTTATCGCTGCGTCGGGAACAAGCCCCTCTGTGATTTATGCAAGCACGGGCGTCGTCCCCAATCTCACAACCCACGACGACCATCCGGGAGCGCCCGATCCGCACGCCTGGCAAAATGTTAGCAACGCCCGGATCTATGCAAAAAACATCACTGAAGCTTTGAAATCCGCCGATCCGGACGGCCGCGCCACCTATGACGCCAATTTGGAACGGTACGACGTCGCGCTTCAGGCACTCGACGCCAAAATTAGAGCCTCACTTGCATCCTTGCCGATCGAGAGACGCAAAATCGTCACAACCCATGATGCTTTTCTATATTTTGGACAGGCCTATGGTCTCGAACTCATGGCCCCGATTGGCCTATCGACTGAGGCAGAGCCATCTGCACAGGACATTGCAAAGCTGATCCGGCAGATCAAACGCAATAATGTCCCTGCGGTTTTTATCGAATCGGCAATCAACCCACGCCTGATGAACCAAATTGCAGCGGAAACCGGCGCAAAATTGGGAGGTATGCTTTATTCGGATGCCTTATCTGATGAAAAAGGGCCCGCTGGGTCTTACATCACGATGATGGAAGCCAATATAAAGGCGCTGATGCAAGCGCTTGCGCCCTGAAGTCCGATTTTTTCTCCTGCGGAGACTCTCATGTCCGACAAAATTCCCGTCACCGTGCTCACCGGCTATCTTGGCGCAGGCAAAACAACGCTTTTGAACCGGATTCTGACCGAGCCGCACGGCAAAAAATTCGCCGTGATCGTCAATGAATTTGGTGAGGTCGGCATCGACAATGACCTCGTCGTCGGCGCAGACGAAGAAGTCTTTGAAATGAACAATGGCTGCATTTGCTGTACCGTTCGGGGCGATCTAATCCGCATCATCGAAGGATTGATGAAAAGAAAGGGAAAATTTGACGCCATAATCGTGGAGACAACCGGCCTTGCCGACCCCGCGCCTGTGGCCCAAACATTCTTCGTGGACGAAGATGTCGCCGCTCGTGCAAAACTCGACGCTGTTGTCACGGTGGTTGACGCGAAATGGCTCAATGACCAGCTTAAAGATGCACCGGAAGTCAAAAATCAAATCGCTTTTGCGGATGTGATCATCCTGAACAAATCTGATCTTGTGACGCCCGACGAGCTCAATGATGTCGAAAAGAAAATTCGCGCGATCAATGCCTACGCGACAATCACCCGAACAACACGTGCGGCCGTACCGCTTGATGCGGTTCTTGGCAAAAACGCATTCGATCTCGAGCGGATCTTGGATATCGCCCCGGAATTTCTCGAAGATGTCCATGTTCATCATGACGACACAGTGCAGTCCTTCTCGCTGACATTGCCCGGCGATATCGACCCGGAGAAATTCATGCCTTGGATATCGGATTTCACGCAGAAAGAAGGACCAAACATTCTGCGCTGCAAAGGAATCCTTTCTTTCAAAGACGAACCCAAACGCTTCGTATTTCAGGGCGTTCACATGATTCTGGATGGGGATCTGCAACGCGACTGGCGCGCTGATGAAGTTCGGCAGTCAAAAATGGTCTTTATCGGTCACAAACTTAACCGTGCCGCGATTGAAAAGGCCGTCGAGGCCTGCCGCGTATGACCGAAACGTCCGAGTCGCTCACAAAACGGGTCGAGCCACTTCAAGCGGGCGCCCATGTCATTCTGGCGAGTTTTTTAGGCGATGAACCGGCCTTGGCTCTGGGTGACGGCGCAATGTTCATTGGCGGCGTCCAATGTCAGCCTCATGGCATCCATGCAATCCTAGTCGCTGCGTCAGATGGTACAAAAATCATCTCCGGTGGCGACGACGGCAAAGTCATTTCAACACAAAACCCTAACACTTCCGAACTGATTAGTGATCAAAAAGGCAAATGGATTGACGCTTTAGCACTGGGTCCTTCGAATGCGATCGCATGGTCCACTGGAAAATTGGTTCTTGCGCGCGATTCGAAAGGGGTAGTCAAAACATGGTCCGCCCCGACGACGGCGCAAGGGCTGTCCTTTGCACCCAAAGGCTATCGGCTCGCGATCAGCCATTACAATGGAGCAAGCCTCTGGTTCCCCAACACAGAAGGAACGCCCGAATTTCGTGAGTGGAAAGGCTCACATCTCGATATTACCGTTTCACCCGATGGTCGCTTTCTTGTGACATCGATGCAGGAGAATACCTTGCATGGCTGGAGATTAGCAGACGGCAAAGACATGCGCATGTCCGGTTATCCTTCGAAATCGCGCAGTTTTTCCTGGTCGCATGACGGAAATTGGCTTGCAACCTCGGGGGCGGACGCTGCAATTATTTGGCCCTTCAAAGACAAAGACGGCCCTATGGGCAAAGCGCCACGCGAATGCGGTGTACGGCATGCAAAAGTCTCAAGCGTTGCCTTTCATCCACGCGCGCTCGTTGTCGCCATTGGATATGAGGATTCCTGCATTCTTCTGTGCCGATTGAACGACGGCGCCGAATTACTGGTTCGGCCTGCGATGCCAGCCGAGGGAAAAATCACATCGATGGGATGGGACCGCGTCGGTGCCCGCATGATATTCGGAACGGAAGAGGGCGCGGCGGGCGTGCTGACGCTGCCTTAATCAACGCACCAGAATATTGCGAAACTGCCACGGATCAGACGTGTCAATGTCTTCGGGAAAGAGGCCAGGACGACCTACGAGAGGCGTCCAATCCGTATAATGCCCTTCAACCGGCCCAAGATAAGGACGCTGAACGTCGAGGCAGCGGCGGAAATCAAGATCATCAGCTTCGACAATTCCGGAATTGGGATTTTCGAGCGCCCAAACCATTCCTGCAAGCACCGCTGACGTCACCTGAAGCCCAGTAGCGTTCTGATACGGCGCCAATTTGCGCGCTTCTTCAATCGACAGGCGCGAACCATACCAATAAGCATTCTTCGCGTGGCCATAAAGCAACACGCCCAGCTCATCAGCGCCATCGACAATTTCGTTTTCGTCGAGAATTTTCCAGTCTGACTGACGTTTACCCTCTTGCCCGAACATCTCATGCAACGACAACACGGCATCATTGCAAGGATGATAAGCATAATGACAAGTCGGACGATAAATCGCCTGACCTGTTGCATCGTGAACCGTCAAATAGTCAGAAATTGAAATCGCTTCGTTATGTGTTACTAAAAATCCATATTGAGCGCCGGGGGTTGGCGTCCATGAACGAACACGGGTATTTGCACCCGGCTGCATCAAATAAATTGCCGCCCTGCACCCTTCAGTATGCTGGCGACCGTTTTCAGGCATCCATTTTTCGTGACTTCCCCAACCAAGCTCGGCGGGTTGCAGTCCTTCAGAGATAAATCCCTCAACGGACCACGTATTGACAAACATATCTCGCGATTTGGGCACTTTGGCGCGTTGTGTATCGCGCTCAGCAATATGAATACCCTTGACCCCAAGACGCTGTGCCAAAAGCGCCCAATCGGATTTGCTTTGCGGTTCTGCACCAGAAAGACCAATGTCGTTTTTCAGATTCAAAAGTGCTTGCTTCACAAACCATGACACCATGCCCGGATTTGCACCGCAGCAAGAAACCGCGGTCGGCCCACCCGGTGAACGGCGACGAAGATCAAGAATGGTTTCCCTTAAAGCATAATTCGACCGCGCTTCCGGTCCTTTTGAAGAATCGAAATAAAATCCCAGCCAAGGCTCCACCACCGTATCGATGTACAGCGCGCCCAGCGAACGGCAGAAATCCATTATATCGAGCGAGGAGGTATCAACCGAAAGATTGACGCAAAATCCTTGCCCGCCCCCTGCGGTGAGTAGTGGTTTCAATAAATCGCGATAATTTTCACGAGTTACAGCGCTTTGAATAAATCGAATACCGCGTTCATCGAGCAACCGGCGATCTGCGTCCGAAGGATCAATGACGACCAACCGGCTCTTGTCATGTGTAATGTGGCGTTCAATCAACGGCAACACACCGCGGCCGATCGAGCCAAATCCAACGATCACGATTGGGCCCGAAACTTGGGCAAGAACAGCATGAACAGTCAATTTATCAACCTTTTACTTATAGAAGCGCCAGACACCCCAGTAGATATATCTTTTCTGCAACCGGATTTTGACGTCGCAGTCAAGACATCGCTTAAGCAGCTAAATTCATCAATCTACTTCTATGTGATGCGGATTGATGCAGAACAACGTCCGAATGATTTGAATTAAGGACGCCAGTAGCAAAAACTTGTCCAATTGCGTCGAAAAGCGCCCCAGTTTCAAGCTCCAATCCTAGAAATCGTTTCGGATCGACCGGTCCAGGCAGACAAAGCCGTTGTGTCAAATTGGCCGAAAAACCAAAGCGTTCATAATAGGAGACATCTCCAACAAGCAAAATCGAGCGATGTCCAAGCATCGCTGCGCGTCGAAGTGCAGTTCGCATCAAACGCGCGCCAACACCTGAAGATCGATTGGCTTTAGCTACAGCAAGTGGCCCCAATATCAGCGAAGCGCCTGCGGTACCGGCCTCAACATGCCAAAGACGGACCGTACCGATAAGACAACCATCATCTTCAGAAATGAAAGAAAGACCACGCACAGGTAAACGACCTTCGCGAAGCCGTTCGCATGTCTTCGCGTGACGCTCGATGCCGAAGACATCGTCAAGTAACGCTTCGCGCGCTTTGATATCGCGCGCATGTTCAGAACGAATGGTAATCATCAGTAAACTCCATCCCTCTGCATCAGGTCGATACAGAAGCGTTTCAAAGGTCGATGTTTGACGTCAAGAAACAGGAGACCGGCTTGCCGGGCCCCGAGGATTAAGAAACGCGAAGGCGCCTTTAGATTGTGTATGAGCGCAAAGGCGGAAAGCCGTTAAAGGCGACTGCCGAATAGGTTGTTGTATAAGCGCCCGTGCCTTCAATGAGCACCTTATCACCGATCTCGAGTGTTACCGGCAACAAATAGGGCGTCTTCTCATACATTACATCGGCAGAGTCACAGGTTGGGCCCGCGAGAACACAAGGCGCCATGTCCGCACCATCATGACGGGTACGGATCGGATAGCGAATTGCTTCGTCCATCGTCTCGGCAAGGCCACCAAACTTGCCAATATCTAAATAGACCCAGCGCACAGTATCGTCATTAGCCTTCTTTGAAATCAGAACAACTTCGGCTTCGATGATACCGGCATTGCCGACCATGCCGCGACCGGGCTCGATAATCGTTTCCGGCATTTGATTGCCGAAATGCTTTACGAGGCCGCGATAGATCGCGTCGCCATAGTTTTCGACGCCAGGAACGGGCTTCAAATAACGCGTCGGGAATCCGCCGCCGAGATTGACCATCGAGAGATGCATGCCACGTTCTGCACATTCTCTAAAAATCGCTGAAGATGACGCGAGCGCTTGATCCCACGCATCGACATTGCCTTGTTGCGAGCCGACATGGAACGACACACCATAGGCTTCAAGGCCCAAGCGGTGCGCATGTTCAAGCACATCGGTGGCCATATCCGGATCACAACCGAATTTACGCGAGAGTGGCCATTCAGCCCCCGCACCGTCGCAAAGAATACGGCAGAATACGCGTGAGCCCGGCGCGGCGCGCGCAATCTTTTCAACTTCAGCTTGGCAATCGACTGCGAAGAGGCGAACGCCAAGCATATAAGCGGTCTCAACATCCCGCTCTTTCTTGATCGTGTTGCCGAAAGAGAGTCGGTCGGCTGTAGCGCCAGCGGCCAAGGCCATTTCGATTTCCACAACGGAGGCCGTGTCGAAGCAAGAGCCGAGCGAGGCGAGCAACCGCAGAATTGCCGGATCGGGATTGGCCTTCACCGCATAAAACACGCGCGTATCGGGCAGCGCCCGTGCGAAGGTTTCATAATTGTCGCGGACAACGTCGAGATCGACCACAACGCAAGGACCATCCTCACGTCGGGTGCGCAAAAATTCTTGAATACGTGCTGTCATGGCACGATCTCCCCACAAATGAAGTCAGGTTGACTTCAGGTTCCAAAGCCCGAGCTGTTGCGCGTTCGCCCCGACGCGTTGGAGACGCGAGGTTAAGGCACTCTAGCCGATGATGCTGCCGTGGATTGGAAGGGGTAAGCCTACCGCACGCCTGGCAAAGATGGACAAGCCTCTTCGGATTCCGTGCCTTTGGAGGGCACAGAGAGACCAAAAAAGCCCGCTCCGTCGTTGCTTTAAGTCGCGTCCCTCGGGGAGAACGAGGTACGCCGGTTTCGCCTCCGGCTGCCGGTTGATTATCGGATCCATCGAGAAGACTGACGGATCCGGGCGGCTGTCCGGCCTCTTGTCCGGATGCCCACCAACCGACACACGACCACAGGCACGTGCGAAATTGGGCAAAACGGCAAATAGGGGCATCGAACCCCCATTGCAAGTGTTTTTTTCGTCATAATGATTATGACAGCCCCTTAATTAAAAGGACCTAAGATTTTTGACTTAAATGATACTATTCAGCTCAACGGATGAACCTTGCGCCAGTGATGGGCGATGTCGATACGGCGTGCTACCCAAACTTTGTTGTGGCTTTGCACATAATCAAGGAATTTTTCGAGCGCAAGCGCACGACCGGGGCGGCCAACCAAGCGGCAGTGGAGCCCGATATTCATCATCTTCGGCGCGCCTTCCGCACCTTCACGATAGAGGCAATCAAAACTATCTTTGAGATAAGAATAAAAATGCTCGCCGGTATTGAAGCCCTGCGGTGTGGCAAAGCGCATATCATTCGCATCAAGCGTATAAGGGATGATGAGATGCGGACCCTTAGGGCCTTTTACCCA
>CANGPA010000021.1 GCA_947455645.1 Hyphomicrobiales bacterium
AAATGCGTGTGCTTGCGTTCGATCCGTTTTTGTCCGCCGAACGCGCGCTTGATTTGGGCGTTGAGAAAGTTGAACTCGAAGATCTTTTGGCACGCGCCGATTTTATCACGCTGCACACGCCCTTAACGGCGCAGACGAAAAATATCCTCTCGGCTGACAATCTTGCGCGTACCAAAAAAGGTGTGCGCATCATCAATTGCGCGCGCGGTGGTCTCGTGGATGAACACGCTCTACGCGCGCTTTTGGATACGGGGCATATTGCGGGTGCGGCCTTCGACGTGTTTATCGAAGAGCCAGCGACATCGAATGTTCTTTTCGGTCATCCGAATGTGGTGTGCACGCCGCATCTTGGGGCTTCAACCAATGAAGCACAGGAAAATGTCGCGCTCCAAGTGGCTGAACAAATGGCCGATTATCTCGTGCGCGGCGCGATTTCGAATGCGATCAATTTCCCTTCGATCACAGCTGAGGAAGCGCCCAAATTAAAGCCCTTCATCGCTTTGGCTGAAAAGCTCGGCTCTTTCGCCGGTCAACTCACCGATAGCGGCATCAAAGAAGTGCGCATCACCTATCAAGGCGATGTTGCCGCACTTAAAATCAAGGCGCTGACAGCGGCCACGATTGCCGGGCTTCTGCGTCCCGCGCTTCAAGATGTCAATGTCGTGTCTGCGCCTGTTGTTGCCAAAGAACGTGGCATTGTCATTGAAGAAACTGTGCGCGAAGGCGAGGGGGATTATGATTCACTCATCACATTGGAAGTGGTTACCGACGAGTTGACACGCTCGGTTGCGGGTACCGTGTTTACCGATGGCAAGCCGCGCATCGTCGATATCAAAGGCATCAAGGTTGATGCGGAATTCGGTTCCTCGATGATTTATGTCACGAATGAGGACAAGCCCGGCTTTATCGGACGCTTCGCATCGCTTCTGGGCAATGCACAAGTCAATATCGCGACCTTTGCTTTAGGGCGCGACAATGAAGGCGGCTCGGCCATTGCGCTGGTTCAAATCGATGGCGCTGCACCGCCGCATGTCTTGCAAGCCATTCAGCGACTGCCGGGCGTCAAACAAGCACGTGCTTTGGTGTTTTGAGGTTAACAATGCGCAACAAAAAAGGGGCCGCATCGCGGCCCCTTTTTCATGGTGATCCGCTCATCATCAGAGCGCCTCCGTGATCAGGAGGGTTCGGTTACCCGAAAATTTTGATCGCGCTTTGCAGCGTAATCCACACACCCCAGAGGATTGGAATGCCTACAGCAAGCCAAGCGAGCGCCGCGCGCCCGTCGAGCCCACCCTTGCCAATGCCGAAGGAGCCCGAGCTTTGCCCGGCGGTTGCGGTCTTGGCTTGCAAGGCCCGCACATCCGCTTCGCTCATGAACCATTTTTTGGCAACCGGTCCGATCAGCATATTGGCCACAAGGCCGCCAATCAGCAGGGCCGCCAAAATATACATCGTGAAATCATAAAGCTTGTCGGCGGGCACGCCGGCCGCTTTGTTGAATTCACGAATGTAATTGACGACGACGGGACCGATGATTCCGGCCGTTGACCACGCGGTGAGCAGGCGTCCATGAATCGCGCCCACAAATTGCGTACCGAACATATCGGCAAGATAGGCAGGCACCGTGGCAAAGCCGCCACCATACATCGACAAGATGATGCAAAAGGCGCCGACAAATAAGGGCTTTGAACCCATATGCGCAAAACTCGGTGCCGACGCATAAAGCGCGATGCCGATCACGAAGAAAGCGTAATAGGTCATCTTGCGGCCGATCTTGTCCGAGAGAGAGGCCCAGAAGAATCGTCCGCCAATGTTGAAGAGCGAAAGCAATCCGGCAAAGCCTGCCGCAATCGCGGCAATCGCTTTTTTCTGGTCCGCATCGAGTGCGGCAAAACCGATTTCCGGTTTGCCGATCAAGGCACCCCCAAAAATTTCCTGCAACATCGGCGAGGCCATGCCGAGCACGCCGATGCCTGCCGAAACATTCAGGCAGAGCACCGCCCAGATCATCCAGAATTGCGGCGTCTTATGCGCGTCTTTGAGGTGCACATGGCCGGTGGTGATCATTGCATTGTCGGCCGCTTGGGGCGGCGTCCAACCGTCAGGCTTCCATCCTGTTGGCGGTATGCGATAGCCAAAGGCACCCGCCAGCATGAAGGCGACATAGATCGCGGCCATCACGATGAAGGTTTCCCACACACCCACCGATGTTTCGGTTTTGAAACCCGCGACATGGAAATAGGCGAAGGCGCCTTTCCACTCGAAGAGATTGCCGCCATTCATGAGCAGATTGGCCAGCGGCGAGCCGATCATCGCGCCGCCGCCAAAGCCCATAATCGCCATGCCGGTCGCCATGCCGCGGCGGTCAGGGAACCATTTCACCAGCGTCGAGACGGGCGAGATATAGCCAAGGCCCAAACCAATACCGCCAATCACGCCAGAGCCGAGCCACATGAGCCAAAGTTGATGCGTGAACACGCCGATGGCGGAAATCACAAGCCCGCCACACCAGCACAGTGCCGAGACGACACCCGCTTTGCGCGGCCCTTCGCGTTCCAGCCAGCCACCCCAAATCGCAGCGGAGGAACCCAGCAACACAAAGAACAGCGTGTACATCCAGCCGAGTTCGGCCACTTTCCAATCGCAGGCGGTTGTGAATAGGGCGTTCCAGATGCCCGCATCAGCAGGGCAGGCGAGCGGCTTTGTAATGCCAATCGCTTGCGAGAGCGGCAGCCAGAACACCGAGAAGCCATAGGCCATGCCGATGCAAAGATGGATGGCAAGCGCGGCAGGGGGCACCAGCCAGCGGTTAAATCCGGGCTGTGCGATAATGCGCGCGCGATCGAGAAGGCCGGGCGATGCCGGCATTGTGTCCGTCATGAGCTGTTCCTCTGTCTTTTGTTTTTTTAAGGCGGGCAGAGGGATCCACCCGTCTTTGTTCGGTCATCGCTGTTGAATCAGGCGACGCCGTTCAAATAACAGAGTTGCTGTGTAATTCCAGATCGTCAAGTCGAAGGTTTATGCGACCTTCGGGCGCGTCCAATCCAGCATGTGATGGAACAGGCCACCCGCCTCGCCAAAGGCTTCTTCCACAAAGGTCGCCGGTGTTGCGGAGGCCGCCGGCAATTGCGCTTCGGTTTCGCCATCAGCGGTCGCAAAGGCCGCGTGATGTTTCAGGGCGAGATGCCGCATCCGTTCATTTTGGCGCAGGCACAGCATCGCCACGCGGGTAATGCCGCGATTGCGTGCGGCCGCCACTACGCGCGCCATCAAAGCGTCGCCTACGCCATGGTCCTGCCACTCGTGCTCAACCGAAAAAGCGGCTTCAGCCATCGGTGGCCAGGCGCCAAAGAGCAAGCGCAATTCCCCCGCACCGATCATCAACCCGTCATGGAACGCGCCATACAAAAGTGTATCCATGCGGAGCGAAGAATCCACATAAGTGTCAATATAAGCGTCGGAGACCCCGCCCGCGAAGCGGGCATGGCGGGAGTCCGGGTCAAGCCGTTTGAGATGGGCGCGATAGGCGTCCATATCCGTTGGCCAAAGACGGCGGATCGTTGCAGCTGGGTGAGACTCATGCGGCATCGGCATCCTCAACTTCATCTTGGGAGACAACGCGACCCGCGCATAACTGTTGCAATGCAACAGGAACATGGCAATCCTATGACGGCAAACGCCCTATGCGTTTTTGAGGGGGTGAGAGGAGCCCGCGCAACGCGCGACAAAACGATCCTGCGACTCGTTTTGAACCTCGAACGCCCGAAGCGTAAGCGAAGGGCCGCAGCACGCAATGCGTCTCGAACCACATTGTACCCTTCACCGTAATGACCGCCACAAGGCCTGCCATGACGAACGGAAAGGCTCAGCATTGCTTTGTGACGTTATGGTGAGAAAGAAAAAACACCTCATCCTGAGCCGTCGCGAAGCGACGAGTCGAAGGACGTCCTTTGAGACGCGGCTTCGCCGCTCCTCAGGATGAGGGAATTTATAATATCCTCATGGTGAGTATCATTGCTTTTTTTATCCTCATGGTGAGGAGGCCCGAGGGGTCGTCTCGAACCCTTTTACCCTGTACCGTCATGACCGGGTTTATCCCGGTCATCCACGACTTCCTTGAGAATGGTTGCATTACGTCTCAAGTTGTGGATGGCCGGGCAAGACTCTCAAAAAAAATTGGCCTGCCATGACGAACGAGGAAACACAGGGCCGTTATGTGCTGGCATAGTGAGTGAGAAAAAACACCTCATCCTGAGCCGTCGCGAAGCGACGAGTCGAAGGACGTCCTTCGAGACGCGCCTGTCGGCGCTCCTCAGGATGAGGATGTAAATGGCTTCGCCGCTCCTCAGGATGAGGGAGTAAAAATAAGAGATGCGTCTCGAACCCTTTTACCCTGTACCGTCATGACCGGGTTTATCCCGGTCATCCACGACTTCCTTGAGAATAATTGAGTTACGTCTCAAGTCGTGGATGGCAGGCACAAGGCCTGCCATGACGAACGAGAAGACAAAGCGCTCTTCTGTACCGTCATGGTGAGCAAGAAAAACACCTCATCCTGAGCCGTCGCGAAGCGACGAGTCGAAGGACGTCCTTCGAGACGCGCCTGTCGGCGCTCCTCAGGATGAGGCAGTAGAAAAGCAACGCGTCTCGCACCACATTTTCAAAACGCAATCGCGATACTCATGTTAAAATCGTTCACGCCCCGCTTGGCGTTGTCGTTGAATAGCCATAGGCCGCATAGAGTTTGGCGAGATTATCGGGATCGACAGTTGGTGTATCGGGCGTGGCCACTTGTCCACCTTGCGCAAGACCCGCCAGCACATCCGGCACGGTGACTTTGCCATCGCCATTCGCATCCCAAAATGCCATCAGATCAGCCGCGGTTGGGCCACCGCTATTGGCAGGATTTGACTCAATCGCCGCTTGCAGATCGCTTTGATCAAACCAGCCTTTTCCGCCGCTATCATAGTGCGAAACAATACCGGTGGCCTGTTTGATTAAAGCAAGCCCATCGGTAAATTCGGTTTGTGAAATAGAGCCGTCAGCATTGGTATCCCATGCAGCCATGATGGAAGACGGGTCGCCCGTGCTTGGACTGTTTGATGCAATTTCATCCGCTGTAATCGTATTGTCGCCATTCGCATCATAGGTCTTGAATAAAGCCGCAGGATCATCGCTCACGGGCTTTGGTGCCGGTGCTGTATTCAAATGACGAATGCCGGCAATCACATCATCGCGCGTGACAAAGCCGTCTTTATTTGTGTCCCAAGAGGCCAAAGTCTCTGAGGCATTGGATAAAGATGGCAGCGTGTTTGTGCCCACATCCGCGAGCGTAATTTTTCCGGTCGCAAGGGGATCAAATTGCGCCATAATCGCATCGGCTAAATTCAGCGTTGTAAACCCGTTGATCAATTCGTCACGCGTGACTTTTCCGTCTTGATCATCATCCCAAGCCGCAACCACATCATGCGCCGCAAGCGGATCACCCAAGGCGGGATTGTTTGAAAATACGGTCGCGACATCTTGCGCATCAAAATAGCCTTTGCCTGCGCGATCATAGGTCGACAAAACATGATCGGCCTGTTGCGAAACATCAGGTGCGGTGCTGTTTGCATCACTATTTGTTGTCGTGCTTGGTGAGCCAGGCGAGGAGGAGGGTGATGTCGAAGGCGAATCCGTCAACGGAACACCATTCAAATCAAATCCGAAATGCGCCATGAATTTGGCCTTGTCGATGAGGCCGCTGTGATCGGTGTCGAGCGCATTAAAGGACCGTTCCGCATGGGCCTTCACCGTCGACCAGGAGACCCCGAAGCTCGACACAATATTGAAACTTGTATGCACATATTTGAATTGCGTGGCTTGTCCGGCGAAAGCCGGCTTTTCAACCGTTTGGGCGGTGCTTGTTGGCGCCATCGCGGCATAGAGCGCCAGAAAATCCGCTTGCTTTAAAATCCCGGTCTTTTGGCGATCAAGCGAGGCAAACAAAGACAGCGCCCGCGCGCTTGACACGCCGGGTGTTGGAGCAACGGAAGAGCTGCTGTCGGTTGCCATCTCGATGCGGGGTCCTCTCGTCGGTGAGGCGCAAGAGACAAGATCACCCAAACTATTTCTTGGGCGGCCTCCACGCGCGCCTCGATCATGGAGCAAGTCTTACGCCAAACGCCGCTTGGGTCGGGCCTGTCGGGGAGGGCGCGCGGATCAAAGACCGTCAGGTCCTCATTGCGCCATCAGAGCTTAGGACAAGGCGGGCTTTTAAGATCTGAACACCTGATTTTATGACCTCAAAGACCGTCTTTTCATCCATGAGGATTAATTATTTTTCGCCTGACGGGGCGGAATAATTTGCAATTTTGCAAATTTGGCGCTCCCAACCGGGTTCGAACCGGCGTTTTCGCCGTGAGAGGGCGACGTCCTGGGCCACTAGACGATGGGAGCGTTCGGCACCAATCGGCACCCGGAAAGCGAGCTATAGACCCCTGCTAGACACCCCGTCAAACCATTCCGGCGGTATAAATCTGGGCTGGAGAACCCAATTTGTGAAATTCCATCGCTTTTGCTGTGCGGTTCGTGTTATCGGGGCGCATCATGGCAGAAATTGATGATGATTTGACCGCAGAGGCAGGGTCGGACCTCGTATTTGAGGTGTTGGACGCCTCACGCGGTGAGCGGCTTGACCGGTTTTTAGCGCAATCTGTGCCGGCACTCTCGCGCACAAGGCTGAAATCTCTGGTTCTTGAGGGCGTCGTCACGATTGACGGTGTGCCTGCCGAAGATCCGGGCCAAAAGCTGAAACAGGGCTCCGTGATTGCGCTTCAAGTGCCGGAAGCGGAGCCTGCAGAGCCGCTCGCCGAGGCCATTCCGCTCGAAATCGTGTTCGAAGACGCTGATTTGGTTGTCATCGACAAGCCTGCTGGCCTCGTGGTTCATCCGGCTTCGGGTCATCAACGTGGGACGCTCGTCAATGCGCTGCTCGCGCATTGCGGTACGAGTCTCTCGGGCATTGGCGGGGTGAAGCGTCCGGGCATCGTCCATCGGCTCGACAAAGATACGTCCGGTCTTTTGGTTGTCGCAAAAAATGACTTTACCCACAAAGGCTTGGCCGCACAATTTGCCGATCATGGACGCTCAGGCCCGCTGGTGCGGGCTTATGCGGCCTTGGTTTGGGGCGTGCCGGACCGGAAGCTCGGCACGATCGATGCGCCACTCGACCGCTCCTCGAGCCATCGTGACCGGATGGCCGTCGTGCGGCCGGGAAAAGGCCGCGAAGCCGTGACCCATTATCAGGTCGAGGCGCGGTATATGGGCGCGTCCGGCGCTCCCGTTGCCTCATTGGTCACCTGTCGGCTTGAAACCGGTCGTACCCACCAGATTCGCGTTCATATGGCCCATATCGGCCATCCTTTGATTGGTGATCCCGTCTATGGCACCGGATTCAAGACCAAAACGAGCCTATTGAGTGAGGCTGATCGAGCCGCGGTAGAGGGGTTTTCCCGTCAGGCACTGCATGCGCGGGAACTCGGCTTCGCCCATCCGCGTTCTGGAGAGGAGCTGTTGTTCGAAAGCGCGCTCCCCCAAGATTTTGAGGCGCTGGTCCAAAGCCTGGCCGTCTCCGTGAAATAGGGGGGCGTGAGCTTTGGTTTGGTGTGCCCCCTTTTAGCCATTCTTTTCTGCCCTATATAAGGAAGTTCGAAAGGTTGGCGTAACGCAACCGAGCCGGGTCTGCCGCGTATCTTGCAGGCCTGCAAATGGAGGTTGATATGGCGTCTTCAACATTACCGGTTTTATCAGCGGACGGCGGTTTATCCCGCTACCTCGCAGAAATTCGGCGCTTCCCGATGCTGCAGCCGCAGGAAGAATATATGCTCGCCAAAAGTTGGCGTGAGCATGGCGATTCCGATGCGGCGCATAAATTGGTGACATCGCATTTGCGTCTCGTGGCCAAGATCGCGATGGGCTATCGCGGCTACGGTTTGCCGATTGGTGAGGTGATCTCCGAAGGTAATGTCGGTCTGATGCAGGCGGTTAAACGGTTCGAACCTGAAAAAGGCTTCCGTCTTGCCACTTATGCGATGTGGTGGATCAAGGCCGCCATTCAGGAATATATTTTGCGCTCGTGGTCGCTTGTGAAAATGGGCACCACCGCAAACCAGAAGAAATTGTTCTTCAATTTGCGCAAGGCCAAGAGCCAGATTGCCGCGCTCGGAGAAGGCGATTTGCATCCCGATCAGGTCAAGACCATTGCCACGCGCTTGGGGGTCGAAGAGCGCGAAGTCGTCGAGATGAATCGTCGCCTGGGTGGTGATACATCATTGAACGCAACGCTGCGTGCGGATGGTGAGGGTGATGGTGAATGGCAAGATTGGTTGGTCGATGACTCACCATCCCAAGAAACCATTCTCGAAGAGAATGAGGAAGCGAGTTCTCGTCATCACGCCTTGATGCATGCGCTAGCTGTTTTGAACGAACGCGAGCGGCGCATTTTTGAAGCGCGTCGTCTCGTTGATGAGCCTGTAACACTTGAAGATTTGTCGGCCGAATTCAACATCTCACGCGAGCGCGTTCGTCAGATCGAAGTGCGCGCTTTCGAGAAAGTACAAAAGGCTGTGCGCGAAGCGTTAATTGCGAGCGGGGTGCACAGCGCACCATTGGCGCTTCCTTCGGTATAATCCTTCAGAATTGTGGTGATGCGATTTGTACCAATACGGCGCAAAGGGCATTATTTCCAGGCCTGAATCGCATCTTCGAAAATGCGTTCGCCGGGCTTGCCTTTTTCAAACAGCAGCAAAGCCCGTTTGCCCGTGCCATAACGCAGGGGCAGAAAGAACCAATTGCGTGAACGCAGGAGATCGATATTGCGTTGCATATCGGCGGGCAATGCGTTTAGTCCGATGAGGAAAACATTGTCTGACACGGGAACGGGAATTCCGGCCAGCGTTACACCGCGTGTCCTTTCATCAACCCGCAGTTCGGGCAGACTTATGTCGCGAATTTTTCCATGCACATTATCGGCCGACGGTTGAAAAGAGACTTCGATCAAATGCGCATTGACTGACGTCGTGTCGCGATTTTTTCGAAACACAAAACTCGCACTCAATCCCGCATCAGCCAGATCAATACTGGCCTTAACCCCAAGATCAGCCGCGCCCGAAAGCGTTGATTTCAGCGTTTCAAGTTTCCAGATCACGCGCCCTTCTGTGCGCTTGGCCTCGCCAATACCGCCCGCCGGCTCCTCGATAAACAAAGCGCGTTGAATAAGCAGGGCATTGTCTGCATTGGCATTGGATGATGGGTTCGTTGCGCCGGCTCCGGTTCCCGCGGTTGACTTAAGCGGCTCATCGGGCTCAACCGGCAATCGATCAGTAAATTTTGCTTCGGGCGTCGCATTCGAGAGTGCGACATCACCTTGTTTTGACGTGCTCGCTTCAATCGTTCTGCGCGCTAAAAATTCCGACACGGCAGCAACAGCGGCGCCCAAAGCGAGCAGAACCAGAATGAGAATCGACAGCCGCAGCACCAGACCTTTTCTTTGGTCGCTGACGATACGATCGCGCGTGATCACAACATTCGCGGTTGGTGTAAAGGCGCGCGCTTCTTCAACGGGTAGCGCATTCGGTTCTTTTGCGGTCTCGTCGATGTAAAACGGTGGCGGTGCCACAGGCACAATATCGGTGCGGGTCGCAGACATTGTATCCGTCGCGGCAGGCTCTGCGGCTAATGGCGAACTCTGCCCTTCCTCCGCATGCGGTGCTGACTTTGGCGCCTCGAGATCGTGCTCCGGTTCGGTCGCGTCCGCGCTATGGTCTTCTGTGGCCACCGGCAGCCGACGGGAAAATATATCGCGCGGTCCCACCGGTCGCGAACGGTCTTCAAACAAGGATTTTTTGATCGCTACCGTCGGCAGCGGCAGATCCGCATGAGCGGGCTCTATCGCATCAGACCTGCGCTCGGACTGAACCCCGTCTTGGCTCTTGGCCGGCTCAAACTCTTGGGAGTGGTCCTGCGCCTCTTGATGATCAAGCGCCGCAGCCGATTCCGAAATTTTAGGCATTTCAGGCACGGCCTCGGCGCGTGCGTCGCCTTCATCTTTGCTTGGCGAAGTTGAGGGCGGCTCGTCGATTGCCGGGTCATTGAAGGGTTCAGGCGTTTCAATATCCTGCGCCACAATCTCGGGCGTTGTAATCTCTGGAGTCTCAATCTCCCGCGCCTCAATCTCTTGAATAATGATCTCTGGAGCAGCAATCGCAGGAACATCAATCTCCGGAGCGGCAATCTTTGGTTCGCTCGTCTCCAGGCTTTCTGTTTCTCGGCTTAAGGGCGCGGCACTTTGAGTCTCGGGTTTCTGAGTATCCGAGGTTGATTGTTCAGGCTTCGTCCGGATTGGTGGGCGCCGGGCAAGGATATGCCGTTCAACGCGCCGAATGGCCGTTTCCAGTTGAATGCGTTCTTTGAGAATATCCTTGTCGGAGCGTGGTGGATCAGCCGCGCGCAATTGCTGGTCGAGCATCGCGACCAGCCGCTCATAGACAAGTTTCCGCTCTTCAGGCGGCGCCTCGGCCAGCGGTTCAATCGTGGGCGAGATGAGCGCGTAGTAATCGACCATTGCGCCTTCCTCACGTGGATTGTGGTCCCGCGTCAAGCCTCAAACGGATTCTGCACGAGGATCGTGTCGTCGCGCTCGGGGCTTGTTGAAACAAGGGCGACCGGCGCACCGATCAACTCTTCGATCCGCCGCACATATTTGATTGCCTGTGCCGGGAGGTCTTTCCAAGAGCGCGCGCCGCCCGTTGTTCCCGTCCATCCATCAAAGATTTCGTAAATGGGCTCGACGCGTGCCTGTTGCGCCTGGCTCGCTGGGAGATAATCAATTTCGACGCCATCAAGCCGATAGCCGGTGCAGATTTTGATTGTGTCAAACCCGTCGAGAATATCGAGCTTGGTCAAAGCAATCCCATTGATTCCGGATGTGCGAACAGTTTGGCGAACCAGCACCGCATCAAACCAACCACAGCGACGCTTGCGCCCGGTAACCGTTCCAAATTCCCGGCCCCGCGTACCAATTCGCTCACCCGTCTCGTCATGCAATTCGGTGGGGAAGGGGCCTTCGCCGACCCGTGTCGTATAGGCCTTAGCAATGCCGAGCACATAACCAACCGAACCCGGTCCAACGCCAGAACCGGTCGAGGCTTGTCCGGCAACCGTGTTTGACGAGGTCACGTAAGGATAAGTGCCGTGATCAACGTCAAGCAACGCACCCTGTGCGCCTTCGAAGAGAATTCGCTTTCCCGTGCGGCGCTGTTCATCCATCAGCCGCCAAACAACATCCATGAAAGGCAGAACGCGTGGCGCAATCTCGGTCAATTCTTTGAGAATGTCCGCCGATTGAAATTCGGGAAGCCCCGCTCCACGCCGCAGCGCGTTATGATGCAGAAGGAGGCGATCAACCCGTGCCGATAAGGTTTCCGGCTCAGCAAGGTCCATCAAACGGATCGCACGCCGTCCCACTTTGTCTTCATAAGCAGGGCCAATACCCCGCTTGGTGGTTCCAATCGTTGTTCCAACCGGGCCGGATTCTCGCAATCCGTCGAGTTCGCGATGGACCGACAGAATGAGCGCCGCATTTTCAGCAACGCGAAGATTTTCACGGGTAATGATCACGCCTTGTGTTGCGAGACGATCAATTTCCGCTGCGAGCGCGTAGGGATCGAGTACGACGCCATTGCCAATCACGCCGAGTTTGCCCGGGCGCACAACGCCGGAGGGCAAAAGCGACAGCTTATAAATCATATCACCAATGACCAGCGTGTGACCCGCATTATGGCCGCCCTGAAAGCGCACGACCGTATCGGCCTGCTCGGAGAGCCAATCGACCAATTTGCCCTTGCCTTCGTCGCCCCATTGGGCGCCGACAACGACTACATTACCCATCGTGCTTCAATCCTCTGTTCAACCAAACAGCGCGCAGCAAAAAGCCCCGGCATCCGCAAGTCGGACGGCCGAGGCTTGCGGCGAACGGATAAAGCATTTTGGCCCGAAAGGGAAAGCTGAATTACGGCAAGTGCCTGAAAAAGCCGGGGATGGATGAAAGGCGGTTTAGGAACGTCCGCGGGCCGATTTTGTCGGTTTGACGTAATGCGCAATGAAATTTCTGATTTCGGTCAGTCTGAGATGAGGATCCAGAATTTCAGCGTCCACCCCGTGTTTCCATGCCAAATCATGCCGGCTCGGGTCTTCGCCCATGGCCCTAAGCTCGGCGACATAAGCGGCATGATCTTCGTCGGTTTTCAGGAATCCTTCCGCAAGCAGGGTCGGCTTGTAGCGGTCGAGGATCACCGAGAGCTCAACAAGACTGAATTCAGGGTGATATTGGACACCCCAAAAAACGCCGCCCTCGTAGCGAATTTCAGCGGCTTGCACAGCCGTTACGCTGTTTTTTGCAAGGATTGTGACATCGGCCGGCAAAGTTGAGACAAGATCAAGATGAATGGCTGGGGCATCCCATGACTCGGGTCGGCCTTCGAGCAATGGATGCTTGAGACCGGCTTCGGTTTTGGTCAGACGACGTGCGAAGCCGACTTCGCGACCAAGCGGATTGGCTTGAACATCGCCTCCCGCGGCCAGTGCCCCCATCTGTAATCCCCAACAGGAACCAAAAACCGGGGTGCGCGATTTGAATACGGCGCGCATCAGGTCAACTTGCCGCAAAATTTCGGGCGTCGCGTGATAGGCGTTCAGCGCTGATCCCGTGCAAAAAACGCCGTCATAAGATTGAAGACCTGCTGCATCGGGGAGATTTGCGCCTTCGTCCGCGGGAAAGGCAATGTCATAAATCGCATCATGCTCGATCGATTGCAGGACTGAACCATAGGATTCCGAATAGGTTTTGCCGAAAGTGTCGCGGTGGCGCTCGCGGGGGGCTCTCACATTGCCTTCGACAACCAGGAATCTCAGACCCATTTCATCCTCCAAAGGCGTTTGCTTCGCGCCCAAATCGATCATCTAGCCCTTAGCATGGGACGTCGCGGCTCAAAATGGTGATAATTCGTCGCGACCGGTCGTGGCAATCAGGGCTTGCGATGCGGATGTCACAGGTCCAAGAGGGGCGGGATCGAACCCTATGCCTCGGCACGGCCGAGATTTAACGGAATAAAATGCCTCAAAGCCAACAAACAGAACGACGTTTTGACCGAACCAAACTATTGAGCGCGCTCGGGGCTAATCCGTATCTTCTACTCGTACTCACAATGCTTATGTGGAGTGGAAACGGGATTGCAGGTCGCATGGCCGTTGGTGAAATGTCGCCGATGGTGATCGTCTCTTTGCGCTGGTTTGCGGCCTCAACCTGCCTAATCGTCTTGGCTCATCGCCAGATCCGTGAGGATTGGCGCATTCTCAAGCGCCACCTTCTTTTGGTTGGCTTTGGCGGCATATTCGGCCTTACCGGATTTAATGCCCTTTTTTATCTCGCCGCGCATCATACAAGCGCGGTAAATATGACGATCCTGCAAGGCTCTTTGCCCATATTCGTTTTGATCGGTGCCGTTTTCGTTCATAGAACGTCTATCAGTCTCTTGCAGGGTCTTGGCATTTTGTTGACTCTTGCAGGCGTTATTGCCGTAGCGGCACAAGGAGATTTTGCCGTTCTGATCGGATTGCGCTTCAACATTGGCGATGTTTGGCTCGTTCTCGCCTGCCTGATTTATGCAATCTACACGTTGATGTTGCGGG
Organism: Hyphomicrobiales bacterium; assembly: GCA_947455645.1. Classification (GTDB taxonomy): domain Bacteria; phylum Pseudomonadota; class Alphaproteobacteria; order Rhizobiales; family Beijerinckiaceae; genus CAIUPE01. The sequence continues at coordinate 13,729 of CANGPA010000021.1, forward strand.
ATCGCCCAAAAGTTTCAGGTGTCGGGTTTTTTGCAATCATTTCGATGGCAGCGTTTATAACTTCGGTGCCTCTGCTTGCCGCAGAGTCCGCGCTTGGTGAAACGCAATGGCCGACGCCTGAGGGGTGGGCCATTCTTGCCTTTATCGCCTTTTTCCCGTCGCTTCTGGCTCAATTGTTCTTTTTACGTGCCGTAGGGTTAATTGGCCCAGGACGCGCATCAATTTTTACAAATCTCGTGCCGATTTTTGGTCCGATTTTGGCAATACTGATGCTTGGCGAACCATTTCACGCCTATCATGCCGTGGCGTTGGTGCTTGTCCTTGGCGGGATAACGCTTGCCGAATGGCGCAGAGCGTCAAGCTGAGCCCGCAATAGCTGTGTTTTGTTTTGAAAGTGCGGCATCCTCGCTGGCTTGAGGCATGAGAGCAGCCCAGTCGTCGCCAGCGCCTTTCATTGATCGTCCAATGAGAACAATCACGGGTCCATTGCGCTCTTTCGTTCCCATGATGTCTGGCAACGATGCGATTGATCCTTCAATAACCTCTTCATCGGCGCGTGTGGCATTATAAACCGCAATTGCGGGTGTTTCTCGGGGCAATCCATGCACGAGGGCTGCATCCGCCAAGGCGCGGATCGTCCGCGCGGGCATGTAAATCACGGTTGTTGCCGATTGATCCGCAATGGAACGCCAATCAATATCGGGAGGCAATTGTCCTGCCGTATCATGACCGGTCACAAATTGAAGCCGACGTGCCACCGCGCGATGGGTCAGCGAACGAAGAATGCGGCTCGCTACACCTTGCGCTGTCGTGATTCCCGGAATCACCTCAACCGCAACGCCGGCCGCGCGGCACGCATCAATCTCTTCTGTCGCGCGACCAAACACCATGGGATCGCCGCTCTTTAATCGGATGACGCGCTTTCCCTGCTGCGCGAAACTGACCATGAGACGATTAATATCTTCTTGTTTGCAAGAAGGGCCATGTCCGGTTTTACCAACCAACATGGTTTTTGCTTCACGACGGGCAAAATCGAGCACCGCACGCGAGACGAGATCGTCGTAAAGGACGATGTCAGCCGATTGTAGCGCGCGAACGGCTTTGAGGGTCAGAAGTTCAGGGTCACCCGGCCCCGCACCAACGAGCACCGCCGATCCGCGTTCAGAAAGTGTGGCTTCGGTTGCACTGAGCGCGAGCAGGGAATTGCGGTCGTCATCTCGCGGCAGATCATTGGGGCGCGAGAGCGCAAGCGTCGTAAACCGCTCCCAGAAGGATCGCCGTTTTTGAAAAGAGAGTTTGAGGGCCTGAACCGCAGGACGCCATGTTTGCGCGGCTTCCGCCCACCGTGCCAAGCCTTGTGGCAGCATCGCTTCGATTTTCGCGCGGATCGCCTGTCCAAAGACGGGTGCCGCACCATCGGTTGAAATGCCAATGATAAGCGGCGAACGGTTGACGATTCCGCCGAATGAAAAATCGCAGAAGGCCGGGCGATCAACGACATTGCACGGCACACCGGCGGCAATTGCCGCACAGCGAAAAGCCTGAGCCTCGGCGTCATTTTCTGTGGCGAGAATCGCAAGTGCTGCCCCCGTGAACACGTTAATCGACCAAGGCTCGCGAATGTGGTCGATCGCTGTGTCGTTCAACCCTGTAAGAACTGAAAGCAGTTCTTCTGACGCATCGGGTGCATAAAGGCTCACGCGTGCCCCCGCCGCGGCTAAAAGTTCAGCCTTCCATCCGGCGGCTTCCGATCCACCGGCAATAATCACCCGACGGCCTTTCAAGCCAAAAAACACCGGAAGCCGGGCAAGCGGCTCGATGCGGGAGATGCGAGTTTCGGTCGGTTTGCGTATCATGGGGCGGTTCACGGCATTACTTAAACATCTTTATCGCAGCTTCCGCCTCGGTCCAATTGCCCTTTTCAGACGGTCCCTGCACTCATGGCGTCGTGGCGCGCCGGAGTTTTAGGGGCATTTAATGCGCTTCGGCCGCAAACACGGCTGTTAAAAGGGGCGCAAGTCCATCAGGCGGATGCTGCACGCCGACGATCCAAAATTGTCGTGGGCCGTTGATAGCCCCTTTGATAGGAGAGCGAAATCGCGTCAGCGGCTTTTTGCCAATGTGCTGCCGGTTGGCGTTTGGCGAGCGTTTCAGGCAAAGCGATTTCATCAAACCCGCAGGCCCGCGCATAGGCATATTGATCCGCAATCAGCGGTCCCGTTGCCCGGAGGATTCCGGTGAATCCGAGGCGACGTAGGCGCCGCGCGATCGAAAATCCACGTCCATCGTTAAAGGCCGGAAAAGCGACCGAGATCAGGGCTACGGAATTGAAATAGGGTTTGAGTGTGTGCGGCTTAACCGTGTTCGGCACATGGAGGCCCGTCTGACCCGCGCCAGCGGCGAGCCGCGCCGCCGCATCTTGCAATCGTGCAAGCGGAATGATGATTTTTCCAGTTTCGGGGATTTTTTCATCCTCCCCAACCCCCACCCATTCATCCGCAACGAAATCTCTCTCACGCATCAACGGCATGGATGGCTCCTTTGAAACGTTCAATGCCGACGCGACGATATGTGTCGATAAAACGTTCGTCGTTTTGACGTTCTGCTAGATAAATATCGACGATGCGTTCGATCGTGTCCGGGACTTCATCCGCCGTTACGCCAGGCCCCAGCCTTTCGCCAATCGCCGCGTTTTCTGTAGCGTCACCGCCCAGCGTTATCTGATAACTTTCTTCACCGGATTTCTCTAGGCCGAGAATACCGATATTTCCAATATGATGATGCCCGCAGGCGTTGATGCATCCCGAAATTTTTATACCCAATTCGCCGATCAATTGTTGGCGATTTTGATCCGCAAAGCGTTTTGCAATGTCTTGAGCAATGGGGATAGAGCGTGCCGTAGCAAGCGCACAGTAATCCATGCCCGGGCACGCTACAATATCTGTGATCAGGCCGACATTGGCCGTTGCCAGCCCATTTGATTTTAAATGTGCATAAAGTTCAGGGACATCATCCATCTTCACATGGGGTAGAACAATATTTTGAAGGTGCGTAACGCGCAATTCACCAAAACTAAAACGATCGGCAGCATCAGCAAGAGCGCGCATTTCATCGGATGTGGCATCACCTGGTGCCGCGCCAATTGATTTTAAGGAGACGGTAATTGCAAGATAACCAGAAACCTTATGTGGGAACGCATTGATTTTGATAAAATGGGCTAAGTCTGAATCCTTGGCAATTGCATTATCAAGTACTTCGCTTTTAGGCGCACGCTTTTCGTAAGCTGGAGGAGAAAAATAATTTTGAATGCGTGCAACCTCTTTCGGATCCGCAGCAACGCTTGCTTGGTCAAGATCCTTGTATTCTAATTCAACTGCATTTCGTATTTCTTCAATTCCCGCTTCGTGAACGAGAATTTTAACGCGCGCTTTATATTTATTGTCTCGTCGGCCTTCGGAGTTATAAACCCGCATCAAAGCTTCGAGGTAAGGGAGCAGATCCGCTTTTGGTAGAAAGTCTCGAATAACTTTACCAATCATGGGTGTGCGTCCAAGACCTCCGCCGACACTGATTTCGTAACCAATTTCTTGCATCAATGGATGCTTGAGTATTCGAAGTCCGATATCGTGCGCTTTGATTGCAGCGCGATCATGCTTTGCACCGGTCACCGCGATTTTGAATTTACGCGGTAGGAAGGTAAATTCTGGATGCAAACTGGACCATTGCCGTAAGAGTTCTGCAGTGGGTCGGGGATCCTCGATCTCATCCGCAGCGACGCCTGAAAATTGATCGGCTGTAACGTTACGAATACAATTTCCTGACGTTTGAATGGCATGCATTTCGACATCAGCAAGGGCATCAAGAATGTCTGGGACATCTTTTAACTTTGGCCAATTGAACTGAATGTTTTGGCGTGTCGTAAAGTGCCCGTATCCTTTATCCCATTTATCAGCAATCATCGCCAATTGACGCATTTGACGCGATGATAATGTGCCGTAGGGAATTGCAACCCGTAACATATAGGCATGTAACTGCAGATACAGGCCATTCATTAGTCGCAGTGGCCGAAACTCGTCATCTGCCAGCGAGCCGTCGAGGCGGCGTTCCACCTGACTGCGAAATTCCGCCACGCGTTCGCGAACGAACCGATGGTCAAATTCATCATACCGATACATGGGTTAAAGGCCTGCCTGTTTGCCGAGATCAGGGCGAACGGTAGGCCCCAACGCGCGCATTTTTTCACGGTAGTGTAGTGGTATAGGAATACCATCTAGATCAATTTCAACGGTCACCAGATAAGCGTCGACCACGCGATTAGCAGCGATATCGATCCGTGCTCGGTCTAAAAGCACTTCCGCCGTTGATTGATCTCTCGCGATCGCCGCATGGCGATGATCTCTTTCCCAAGTCGATTTCCCGAGGAAAACCACGTCACCAATGAGAAGATCATTTGCAACCACAATGGCGGGCAGGGAAGGAGATTTGCTCATAATCGTCGAAGAACTCTAAATGCCGATTATCTATTTTACCTGAAAATTTGTATAAGGGAACCTATTTTTACATTCTTAAATGATCTTTGTAATTATTTACACATAAATTATGTTAATTATATATCCGGTAAATCAAACAAAAATTCGTCTTGGAGAACAAATTAAATCATTGTAGTGACGTTCTCACGAATAATTTGGAACTTCGGACATGACAAAGTCCCCTGACATAATCAGAACCCTACGTCCTGAAACACGTCTGGTTCATGACGGCACTCTACGTTCAAACTTTGGCGAGACCTCTGAAGCGCTTTTCCTGACCCAAGGCCATGTCTATCAGTCGGCTGAGGAATGCGAAGCGCGGTTTAAAGACGAAGTGCCGGGTTACATTTACGCGCGCTTTTCAAATCCGACGGTCGCGATGTTTGAAGCCCGTATGGCGTCTCTAGAAGGTGCAGAAGCGGCGCGCGCAACCGCTACCGGCATGGCAGCCGTGACCGCCGCTCTTATGGGACAAGTCAAGGCCGGTGACCATGTGATTTCCGCCCGTGCGTTGTTTGGATCATGTCGCTATGTGATTGAGGAATGGTTGCCGCGTTTTGGGGTGGAGACAACACTTGTTGACGGCACCGATCTCAACGCATGGAAAAACGCTGTTCGTACAAATACAAAAGTTTTTTTTCTTGAAAGTCCCTCTAATCCAACGCTTGAAATCATTGATATCAAGGCGGTTTCTGAAATTGCACATCAAGCCGGTGCAAAACTAACGGTCGATAACGTATTCGCTACTCCGATGCAGCAACGACCTTTTGAGCTAGGAGCGGATTGCGTTGTTTATTCCGCAACCAAACATATTGATGGTCAAGGGCGTTGTCTTGGTGGAGTCATTTTAGGATCGGAACAATTTATCAATGACCATATCAAAACACCTCTACGCCAAACAGGACCTGCGCTATCTCCTTTTAATGCTTGGGTTTTGTTAAAAGGGTTGGAGACGTTGCCCGTGCGCGTTGAGAGGCAAGCGAGGAGCGCCGCAATCATTGCGGATGCAATTGCCGATCATTCAAAGATTAGCCGATTGATCTCATGCAATCGCAAGGATCATCCACAGGCCGATATCATTGCAAAACAGATGACCGGCGGAACGACGCTTATTGCCTTTGATTTAAAGGGGGGTAAGGACTCAGCATTCCGTTTTCTGAATAAACTCGAACTTGTCAAAATTTCCAATAATCTTGGAGATGCGAAAAGTTTGGTTACTCACCCTGCGACAACTACGCATCAGCGGTTTACACCAGAAGCACGGTTGGAAATGGGCGTTGGCGATGGTCTAGTGCGATTATCTGTAGGGCTTGAACATCATGATGATTTGATCGCTGATTTAATGCAGGCTCTTGATGCTGCATAATCGGCAATTGTTTCACTGATCAACATTAGGCCCGCGATAAGCGGGCTTTTTTTCAAGTATATTCTAGGTACCTCAGAAGGGGTTCCAAGTCGCCTCTTTGGTAAATTTGAGATAACCCATATTCACACCAAGTCGCGCGCCTACGCCCGAGGCAATTGGTACGACAACAATGTTATCCGACGCCAAAGCCGTCGCGTTGAAGCCGCCGATGAAATATGCTGAACCATCCACGCCGCCGAAGCGACGATAAATTGCTTCCGTCGAGGGCAAGTTATAGACGAGCATCATGGTGCGAGCGCCTTGTCCGCCCACATCAAATCCAACGGACGGGCCTTGCCAGAATACCTGTTTGTCGCCAGCATTCTTTGTATAAAGCGTGCCCTCACCGTAGCGGAGTCCGCCAAAAAAGGCGCCAGATGCTTCCTGCCCTAAAATGTAGCCATTTGGTTGTCCCCAACGTTTGACGGCGGCCTCGATCACAGAGGCCAGTCCTTGAGATACGTTGCCAAAAAATGTGTGACCTGACTTAACGAGATCATCTGTCTTGAAGGTTTCAGGGGCCTGATTGGCCGAAGAGCCGAGCGGCTTTGCAGGCACAACTTTATTCTGTTGCTGCGCTTGGGCCGTGCTCAATAAAACTATGCTCGCCAGAGCCATGACGGTTATAAGACGTAACTGCCTCATTAAATTGGCCTTTCGAAAGGGGGGTAAAAATACCCGGTTCATGGCGAAGATCTTATTTATAGGTGTAAATATTTAGACGAATCAGACCTTTTTGAATTTACCTGAATCGAACCTGCTATCAAATGAGAATGAGTTAAATTGAGAATTAGGCAGAAAAGCGACAAAGTTTACAGAATAAAAATTGGACCCTGAGTCGGTCTGTCGTGCCATTGCTCTTAATAAGGATTGGGCTTGAGATAAATGACCACTGTAACATTGGATTCTCTCGATCTTGCGGCACTTCTTTGTAGCCGCGTGTGCCATGACGTGATTAGTCCCGTGGGCGCTATTGTGAATGGCCTGGAGGTGCTTGAAGACGAAAAAGATGAGTCCATGCGTGGATTTGCTGAGGATTTGATTCGCAAAAGTGCTCGACAAGCATCTGCACGATTGCAATTTGCACGCATAGCCTTTGGTGCAGCGGGTTCTGCAGGGGCCGCGATCGATATCGGTGACGCCGCTCAAGTGGCAAAGGGATTTATTGAGGATGACCGCATTACATTAGTAGTCGATGTGCCTCGGAGACTGTTACCGAAAAATCAAGTTAAGCTATTCCTCAATCTTTTGATGATTGCTGCGTCAACCATTCCGCGTGGTGGAATGATCAATGCTTCGGTCGTGGCTGATGATACAGGCGTTTTGTTCAAAATTTATACTGCTGGAACAAACGCCCGTATTCCGGTTCATGTTGAATCTCTTCTTCGTGGAGAGAGTGAGTCGGGATCGATTGATGCCCATTCGATTCAGCCCTTTTATACAGGCTTGATTGCGCGGGAATCGAGAATGCAGGTCAGTTTATCGCTCAATGATACTGGTGTGATCATCGAATCGCGTGGCTGATGTTTTTAATAAAAAAAGCCCCATTTCGGGGCTTTTTTAATCAACTATCAAAAAAATACAGATCGACGTTAAGCGGAGATCCTCGCTTCATCTTCAGCCATCTCTCTCAAAACATATCCGCGGCCCCAAACGGTCTCAATGTAGTTTATTCCATTTGAGGCGTTTGCGAGTTTCTTTCTGAGCTTGCAGATAAACACATCGATGATTTTGAGTTCAGGCTCGTCCATGCCGCCATAAAGGTGGTTCAGAAACATTTCTTTTGTGAGCGTTGTACCCTTGCGCAGGCTTAGAAGTTCCAACATTTGGTATTCTTTGCCGGTAAGATGAACCCGATTGCCGCTCACTTCTACCGTCTTTTGATCAAGATTAACGATCAAATCGCCTGTGATAATGACCGATTGAGCATGGCCTTTTGATCTGCGTACAATCGCTTGGATACGCGCGACGAGCTCATCTTTATGGAAAGGCTTCGTGAGATAATCATCTGCGCCGAAGCCAAGACCGCGGACCTTGTCTTCTATACCGGCAAGTCCCGACAGTATGAGAATGGGTGTTTTAACCTTCGCCACGCGGAGTGAGCGAAGAACTTCGTAGCCCGACATGTCTGGAAGATTAAGGTCAAGCAGAATGATATCATAATCATAAAGCTTGCCTAGATCGATCCCCTCTTCACCAAGGTCGGTCGTGTAGACATTAAACGTTTCTGATTTCAGCATCAGTTCGATGCTTTGCGCTGTCGCGCTGTCGTCTTCGATAAGCAAAACGCGCATGGTTGTCCCTGAGCCCCTATTCCATCCGCCAAACTCAATACGCGGTCTTGTCGCCTCCGACGCGATCCGCGAGCACCTGACTGTCCGTTTCCGAACCTTTTAGAACTTTGATGGGGAATGGTTAACAAATCATGATTCTCTGCTGCAAGCGTTAAGAATGGATTTGCCTAAAATTTACGATAAATTATTGAAAGGATGATAATAAATGCCTCCAAATTTGTTTAATTTTTACATTAAGAAAATTGGTTAAGCGATTCAATTGACTCACAGGATTTCATGCCGAATCAGTTAAGCGACGCTGCGAAACCATTTTCTGATCAAATTTGGCATAGCCTGTTTTAGGTGCGGCTTTTTCAGACTTTGAGGTGGATGAAATTGGAAAAATCGCGAATCACTCGACTAACGGAGGCGCTCGCACAAGTCGAAATCGGAAGTTTTTATGGCCGGGTTGAGACGGTGCGAGGGCTTGTTTTGTCGATTGCAGGTCCGGTGTCATTGATGCCTTTGGGCGGCCGTCTGATGGTCGAGGCAGGGCAAAAAAATGTGTCATGCGAGGTGGTGGCAATCGAAGGTGAGACCGTTTTGGCCATGCCGTTTGGGAGCGTCGACGGTATAAGGCGGGGAGCTAAGGCATTTGTTCAACCGTCTGTAGGAGGCGTCAGGCCGGACGCATCTTGGCTGGGGCGGGTCGTCAATGCTTTCGGTGAGCCAATTGACGGCAAAGGACCGATTTTTCAGGGCAGCATGATTATGCCCTATCGGTCGGATCCCCCTTTGGCCCATACCCGGCGACGCTTGGGGGAGCCGCTGGATCTTGGGGTGAGGGTCCTCAATACATTTCTGACCAGCAGAAGTGGACAACGCATGGGCATTTTTGCCGGCTCAGGCGTGGGTAAATCTGTTCTTTTGTCTATGTTAGCGAGAAATGCCAGCTCGGATGTATCCGTAATTGGACTGATAGGAGAGCGTGGTCGCGAGGTACAGGAGTTCATCGAAGATGATCTTGGGCCAGAAGGGCTTGCGCGATCCATTGTTGTTGTAGCGACCAGCGACGAAGGCGCTTTGATGCGCCGCCAAGCCGCATGGTTGAGTTTTGCAATTGCCGAATATTTCAGAAATCAGGACTTAAACGTCTTATTAATGATGGATAGTGTGACGCGCTTTGCGATGGCGCAACGCGAAATCGGTTTGTCCATTGGCGAGCCACCAACAACAAAAGGATATACGCCGACCGTATTTAGCGAGTTACCGCGTCTCCTTGAGCGCGCGGGTCCGGGGTCGGGTTTGGGGACTATTACCGGATTTTTTACTGTTCTTGTTGATGGTGACGATCATAACGAACCAATCGCAGATGCGGTTCGCGGGATTCTAGATGGTCATATTGTGATGGAAAGAGCGATTGCGGAGCGGGGAAGATATCCGGCCGTCAATGTCCTTAAATCGGTTTCGAGGACATTGCCGGGATCGGCTGATCCCGCGTTTTGGCCTGTTGTGCAAGCTGCCAAAGCATCGCTGGCGACCTATACGGACATGGAAGAGCTCATTCGATTGGGTGCCTATAAATCGGGAACCAATCCAGAAGTTGATGAAGCTATTCGACTTTATCCTTTTATAGACAATTTTCTGCGACAAAGTAAGGAAGAGTCAACTTCATTGAGTGATAGTTATGAGCTGCTTGCCAGTATCATGGCAACCAGCGCTACGGGTTGATCGCGGTGATTTAGGCTTATCTTTTGTATTTGCAATACTTGCTGACAGATAGAGAACGAAGATGAAATCCAGAGATGCGTTGATGCGCCTGAAGCGGTTTCAGGTTGATGAAAAGCGCCGTAAACTGAACCAAATTGAAGCAATGATTGCTGAATTCAAGCGCATGGCAGACGAATTATGCCGCGAAATTGAAGCGGAAGAATCACGTGCAGGGATTACGGATCGTGCTCATTTTGCCTATCCGACCTATGCGCGTGCAGCCTTGCAGCGCCGCGATAATCTCCTTCAATCTGCCGAGGACCTTGCCCGTCAGCGCGAAGACGCGAGAACCGAACTCGAAATTGCTTTCGAGGAATTAAAAAAATTCGAAATACTGGATGATCGTGAACAGATTAAAGAAAAGGCAATTGAAGCTGTGCGTGAGCAAGCTGAATTTGACAGGATCGCGGCGCAGATACACTTGGCCCGAGCCTAATCCAAATTAGTGAAGAACTTGAGTTCTATTTCAACAGCGGAATATGAGGCGCGGTTTGTAGGGGGAGATCGCCGGTTAGGCGTGGATCATCCATAACTTCTATGGCCGCTTTTTCTGCACGAAAGCCGAAACGTTGATAAAATGCGCCCGCACTTGGGCTATCGAAGTGGCATGTATGCAACCATATTTGATTCACATCTTTTGCTGCCGCACGATCAAATACAAAACTCATAAGAGCCGATCCAATTCCTCGATTAAAATAGCCATCTAGAACGCCAAGATAACGCAATTCCAGTGATTCTGGTTGCTGGAAGTCTATTTCAAGAAAGGCCGCGTCCCGTTTTCCATCGGAGACAATATAGGCTTCGATTTTTGGATGACATAAAATAGATTCGAGTTCTTCATCATTCGATCGCAATCGAGAAATCCACAACCAAGGCGCCCCTATTGCCCTGAAAACATCCCGATACCTTCCAATCTCATTTCGGCCGATTTGGGATATCGTTAGTCCAGCCGGTAAGTTTTTCGAGAAAGTAGGGAAAGGTGAGTAAATTTCGAAATAGAAAACCAAAGTTGCAATTTTGCCCTTGATTAGTGGGTAGTATCCATTCCTGGATTGCCAGTCCGTCATCATTCCGTCATCCTATTTGCCCAAGCCGCATGGGCCGGATCTCCACTTGTAGCGAGACCTGCTCTGGTGCACAAAGGGCACACCGTCGGCATACCAAGGCTCAAAGGGCTTAAGCGTCAAGCCATTGATTTTGCATAGGGTAATATGAAACGAATTCTCGATTTTGCTTGGCCCATGCTCGGCCTCCTGGCAGTATTGTTCTCAGGATGGCTTTTGTACTCTGAGCTCAGAACAATTTCGGCCGATGAGATATTGGCAAGTATAGCTGCGATACCCCTTAAACGCTGGTGCCTTGCCATTTTGTCAACATTGGTCGCTTACACCGCCTTGGCGTGGTACGACCGCATTGCTCTATTGCATCTTCGTAAGCCCTTAGGGTGGGGCTTCATATCACTCGTGTCATTTACGACATATGCATTATCACACAATATCGGCGCGTCGGTGTTTTCTGGAGCGGCTGTCCGTTATCGCGCTTATTCCACTAAAGGATTGGCTGCCGCCGAAATTGCCGTTCTGGTTACGCTTTGTTCTTTTACATTTTTGTTAGGAACAATCATGTTGGGTGGCTTCGTCTTGATCGTGGAGCCGAGTGTTTTTGTGAGGTTGTTTGAGCTGCCTTTATGGGTGGCCCGTTTCATTGGAATTTTATTTTTATTATGCGTTTTACTGTATGTATTCGGTTCAATTCTGAAATTTAGGCCAATTTCAATTGGATCATTCCAAGTATTCTATCCAAGGCCTGAAGTCGTTTTGCGTCAGTTGTTCGCCGCGCCGATTGAGCTTTTGGGCGCGGCAGGTATTATTTATTTTGCACTTCCTCCTAACGAACATGTTACATTTTTTTCTATCGTTGGGCTTTTCTTGGGGTCATTTTCTGCGGCGCTTTTGTCAAACGCGCCTGGAGGACTTGGTGTGCTTGAGTATTTATTTTTGAAAGCTGCACCTGATTTATCGGTTCCCGACGTTATCGCTGCCCTGCTTGTGTTCCGGCTACTTTATCTTTTGATTCCACTCATCTTTGCTTGTGGTGTTGTTCTAATATTTGAAAGAAAACAGTTTTTAGACGCAGTTCGCAAAAAAATACATTAATTTTAAATGCTGCTGATCGTTTTTAATCTTGCTCTTAAGTGAATTTCCGCTTGAGAAAGTACAGGCGTTTCGCGTCTAAACCGTTCAACAATTGCACGAACAAACGGCCTTGCCTGGCTAGAGGTTACAAGTACAGGAGCTTCGCCTTGACGCGCTGCATCTTCAAATCGTTCTCTAATCAGCGCCGCAAATTCAGATAATCTCGACGGGGCCATAGCTAAATGGCGCTCATCGCCCTGACCAATAATAGCTTCAGCAAAAAGTGTCTCCCATTGCGGCGATAAAGCGATAATAGGGAGTTGGCCACTTGAATTCGAATATTGAGCGCACAATTGGCGGGAAAGTCTTTGGCGAACAAATTCGACAATATCGCGCGAACTCTTAGTCGAACTCACTGCGTCTGCGATTCCTTCAACGATCGTTCCCAAGTCACGAATTGATACCCGTTCCGAAAGAAGCGATTGAAGTACTCTTTGAATGGTGGTTGTTGAAATCTGATTGGGAACAAGTTCTTTTATTAAATCATTATGCTCTTTAGACAACTCCCGAAGAAGTTTTTGAACATCAACGTAGGTGATAAGTTCAGCAACATTTCCTTTTACGATTTCTGTAAGATGCGTCGTTATTACCGTCGCTGCGTCAACGACGGTATATCCCATCAGTTGCGCTTCTTCACGAAGTGTCGGATCAATCCATGTCGCGGCCAAGCCAAAAGTGGGCTCAAGTACAGGAGTTCCGGCAAGCTTTACTGAAGCACCCGAAGGATCCATCGCCATCAATTGATCAGGGTAAACATTTCCAGTGCCTGACTCAATTTCTTTCAAATAAATTACATATTTATTCGCCTCAAGCATAACATTATCGAGTATTCGAACCGACGGCATAACAAATCCCATATCTGACGCTAACGATCGTCGTAGGGCTCGGATTTGCTCTGTTAACCGATCTGATCCGCCTTGGGAGTTTACAAGGGACATCAGGGAATATCCGATTTCAATTCTTAATTCGTCGAGTTGCCTCGCATCTTTAAGATTATTCTCATCAGATCCCGCAGAAGAAGAAACTGTTTCCAAAGGGACAGGCGCCTTCGCCGATATTTTTAAATTACCGTCGATGCTGATCTTTCTTGCGGCAATAGCGAGACCGGATCCAATAATAAAAAATGGTATAGCTGGTATTCCAGGGAGCAGACCAATCAATCCAATAACCGCGGATGAGAGACCAAGCGCCTTGGGCATATTAGCCATCTGGCTAAACAGGGCCTTATCGGCCGACCCAGTAACGCCTGCTTTAGATACTAATAATCCGGCCGCTATAGACACAATAAGCGCCGGTATTTGAGAGACAACGCCGTCGCCTACTGTAAGCAATGTATACGTGTGAGCAGCCGA
>CANGPA010000022.1 GCA_947455645.1 Hyphomicrobiales bacterium
AATCATTGACTGAAGACAACGGCATAGTATCGGATGTTAACGCGATAAAGAGGACCGGTTGGTCTGCCGGATTGACTTTTCGAAAACTGGGCGGGTTAGGCAAATCTGGGGGCAAGCGGCGCAACGATCCGCTGATTGCAGCCTGAACATCAAGTGCGGCGCCATCAATATTGCGGTCGAGATCAAATTGAAGCGTGATGTTGCTCGACCCCTGACTTGAGATCGATGTCATAGCTGTTACGCCAGAAATTGTAGAGAACTGTCGCTCAAGCGGCGCTGCAACAGATGACGCCATGCTTTCAGGACTGGCGCCCGGTAAATTGGCCGAAACACTAATCGTCGGAAAATCCACACGGGGTAAAGCGGCGACCGCCAGAAGACGATAGGCGAACAGACCAAATACAATAAAAGAAAGGGTAATCAGCGTCGTCATCACAGGACGACGAATGCAAAGTTCCGAAATCGACATCAGGGTGCTCCTGCCGCAGAACCCTTTGGTTCAACCTTGACACCGTCGTTTAACTGGATTTGACCATCGGTAACGACTTGTTCGGTCCCATTCAGCCCTTCAAGAATCTCGGTGCGATTATCAACGGTACGTCCCGTTTTGATAATTTTTAAACGCGCCGCTCCATTATCAACCACATAAACAAAAGGACCACGCAGTCCGTTTTGAACCGCTTCGCGCGGAACCGTCACAGCATTATCAATGACCTTAAGCGTCACACGCACATTACAAAGCGCGCCAGGCCAAAGTGTTTCGCTTTCATTGTCAAAAACAGCACGTACCGTCACTGTGCCCGATGCCGTATCAACCGCATTATCGATGACCGCAATTTTGCCCTTGGTCGATACACCCACACCTTGCAATGTGGCTTCGACCCGCGCAGCAGGATCATTTAATGCGGCCCTTAAATCAGGCAGAAGCCGCTGCGGAACACTGAAGGCCACATAAATAGGAGAAATCTGATTGATCACAGCAAAAGGGACGCTTCCATCACCCGTCTTTGCGATATTACCCGGCTTGAGTCCGGCCACACCGACGCGGCCTGTAATTGGAGCTGCAATCGTATAGTAGCTTTGCGTGACACGAAGATTGTCGAGCGCGGCCCGGTCCGAGGCAAGTTGGGCTGTGTATGTTGCAACTTGAGTCTTGGCATTCTCAAGATTGACCTTGGATGCAAATTCATTCGCGGCAAGCGCTTCATTGCGTGTGACATCGCGTTGGGCTTGTTCAAGCTGTGCGGAAGTACGCTGAAGCGTTGCCTCGGCTTGCCGAACTTGAGCATCAATCCCGCGCGAGTCGAGCCGCACCAAGACATCACCCGCTTTCACCATCGCACCATCGGCAAAGCCAATCTCGAGCACTTGTCCTTCAACACGGGGGCGAAGGGTAACCGAAGCTACCGGCTGAACGGTTCCGATCGTATCAAATTGAACGGGAAGCGCCTGGCGCTTTGCTTCACCCAATAGGACAGGCACAGTCCGTTGCGCCGGAGCAGCCGCCGGCGCGCTCGGGCTCTGCTGGGCCTGCACCGTTGCCGAAAACAGGCCGCTTATGACAATAATCGCAGGCGCAGCCCTACGAAATTGAGGAATGAATTGGCTCATGAAATGCGCTCTACCCGGTAAAATTAGCGATATGGCTCAGCAAAGACACGGTCTTATGACAGACCCGTCCGCCCGCGGCACGTGAATTTTTCTTCATGATCTTGGTCTCGCGCTTGTCATTCACGCGCCGTTTCGATAAACAGCGCCCCTGTCCAACGCTCGAACAGGCGCCTCATTGGGCCGGTGATGGGTGAAAGGATGGGGGATAGTTCAACGGTAGAACTACCGACTCTGACTCGGTCAATCTTGGTTCGAATCCAGGTCCCCCAGCCAATGTTCTAATAGTGTTTCGGCTCTTAAATGAACCCTTGGACCATTTTACAGGGTTGGATTTGTGTCAAAAATTATTGGGTTCCAAATCTGCTTCCCGCTTGTTTAAACTCAGCGTAAGATCAAGCATCAAACCCTGTCATCAAGGCTAAATCTGCGCCAAATGGATTCAAACCGCAAAGATCCTTTAGGTATGACAGCGCAGACGCTTGAAGAAGCGCCACTGATCATTAAGGACCTTTTGCGCGGTCTAAGGCATGAAATTCGTAGCTTTGATCCAGTGCAGCGATTGGAAGAAATCGCTGAACAAAATCCCCTACATCCCCTTCCATTCTCTGCCTCCCCGCTCGCGGTCGCAGCTGAAATCGCGCGTGAAGCACTTCAGGCCGCCAAAATGGGGGGCGCACTTGCACGCGATCTTATCCGGGGGCCAAATGACGAGCATCTCTTGGCTCTGGTGGATGGGCGAGACGTGGAACGCGCTCATTATGTCGGCGCGCGCCATAAAGCAGCACGCCGGGTCCTGAACCGCTTCAATCATTCGGATACCCTGCTCTTGGAGCGTCCGATTGCCAAGGTTTGGAGCGATCTTGGACGTAAATCAAAGGTCAAATCTGAGCTTAATGTTCCGGATTTTGACGATTTGGCTCGTACGGCACTTGCTCTGGCGGCCTCGGGGGCTTTGGTAGAGGCAAAAGATCCAAATCTGGCATTTCATGTGTTTGCCGCCATTGCTCTTGCCGAAGCCATGCTAAGCTATTCTGGTCGGCGTGACTTGGCATCAACGCTCGGAGCGCTCGACCTTGCCGCCGACGTGATCTCCTTGCGCAAATCAGTGTTAGACGCAATGATGATGGGGTTCGAACCGGCCGCGGGACTAGCGGCAGAATTGCGGATCCTTGTGCCGCATCTCGCGAAGGCCTGAGCATGCGCCTGCCGATCTTGAAAGAATTATCGCGCGAAACAGATGTGCGGCACCGCGTTCGCGAGCTACGCTTTTTTGAAACCTCTTTTCGGCGCAATCTGGCTTTGACATTGGGCGAAAACGGAATTGTCAGCCGAACAGATCAATCCAAACTGCATGCCGCTTTTCTGGCTTGGGTCGATGATTTTCATTTACATCGTGATGTAGCACCGGCTGATCGGCGCGATTTTGTGTGTTATGCAGCCGGTCGCATGCTGGCAGAACTTTTCCGTCACGCGCCTTTAAGTGTGTCATATATACCCGCCGATGCAGATCCCGACCTTGCCGCTTGGCCTGAGGGTTCAGCCTATGCAAGTTACTGTCTTAGCGTTGCTTTATCAGTTCTTGATCAGGATTTCGACGGCGCGCCGACCTTGTCAAAAGCCAGTACTGATCGCCGTCTTTGGCAAAGCCTGCGTGAGAATGTAAAAAACAATCCCGATTATGCTATTCCGTTTTTTGACCTCTTGATCGGTCAAACACCAAACTGGCAAACACCATCCCTGCCCGATCGGCGGCCTGCCGTTTTGGCTAAACAAATCGCTGCCGCCTGATCTGCTCGTCAGGACAATTGTGGCAGATTTCGAAAAAGATCAAGTGCCTCTGGATTAGCAAGCGCTTCACGATTTTTAACCTCGCGGCCATGCACAATATCACGCACAGCAAGTTCCGTAATTTTACCGGATTTGGTGCGGGGAATGTCAGCCACTGCAATTATTTTTTGTGGCACATGACGCGGGCTCGCGCCGATTTTTATTTGCGTGCGGATTCGATCCTCAAGAACTTTATCAAGGACCACGCCATCGCGCAGCCTTACAAAAAGAACGACACGGACGTCGCCAGCAAAATCTTGGCCAATCGCGAGCGCTTCAATCACTTCAGGAATCTGCTCGACTTGCGCATAAATCTCCGCGGTTCCAATTCTGACACCGCCGGGATTGAGCGTCGCATCAGACCGTCCGTGAATAATGATGCCGCCATGCTGCGTCCATTCTGCAAAATCCCCATGATGCCAAATGCCAGGAAAGCGCTCGAAATAGGCAGCTTGATATTTTTTCCCGTCGGGATCATTCCAAAATGACACGGGCATGGATGGGAAGGCTTTTACGCAAACAAGCTCGCCCTTTCCCGCCTTCAAGGCGTTTCCGTCCGCATCATAAACATCCACCGCCATACCCAAACCAGGGCGCTGAATCTCTCCTGAATAGACGGGAGATGTGGGGTCGCCGAGGACGAAGCAGGACACAATATCCGTTCCACCAGAAATTGAAGCAAGATGCATGTCTTGCTTGATGGCGCGATAAACCCACTCAAAACTTTCAGCTGAAAGAGGCGAGCCGGTGGATGCCACGGTCCGTAATGGTGCAAGATCATGTGTCTCCTTCGGCTTCATCTCAAACTTACGGCAAGAATCCAGATATTTTGCAGATGTTCCAAAAAAAGTGACACGCTCTGCTTGTGCGTAATCAAAAAGAATACTGGTTCTGGGAGCGAATGGCGAACCATCATAGAGAATGAGCGTCGCTTCACATGCAAGCGCTGAGACCAGCCAATTCCACATCATCCATCCAAGTGTCGTGAAATAAAATACCCGATCACCAGATCCATTGCCTGAATGCAGTCGATGCTCCTTAAGATGTTGGAGTAACGTACCACCGGCGCCATGCACAATGCATTTGGGCACGCCTGTGGTGCCCGAGGAAAACAAAATAAACAGAGGATGGTCGAAGGGAAGCCTTACAAAAATCGGCGGTGCCGCTATTTCTTTGGCCATCAGTGTCGGGTAATCGACGGCACCTTTGAGATCTCGTGCTAAATTTTCCGAGTCGCCAATCAAATCCACAATCAAAACAGCTTGAACCGAGGGAAGCGCCGCGAGAATTTCAACGAGTTTGTCTTTGATCGATAATTTCTGACGATTATAAAAATAGCCATCACACGCGATAAAAATCTTCGGCTCGATTTGTGAAAATCGATCGAGCACACCACGCGATCCGAAATCAGGTGAGCAAGACGACCAAATGGCGCCAA
Source organism: Hyphomicrobiales bacterium (assembly GCA_947455645.1). Classification (GTDB taxonomy): domain Bacteria; phylum Pseudomonadota; class Alphaproteobacteria; order Rhizobiales; family Beijerinckiaceae; genus CAIUPE01. The sequence continues at coordinate 4,877 of CANGPA010000022.1, forward strand.
TGGACGCGGTGGCCAACATAAGCACAATTGCTTCAGGCATATTCGAAAGCATGGCGGCAACGCGATCACCCACACCAACGCCATGGGACTGCAACCAGCGCTGTGCCCGACTTACCGCCTCCATAAGCTCCCGCCGCGTCATGCGGCATTCAACCTTATCCTCCGCGCGGAACACGATCGCCTCGCGGTTGTCAGCAGCCCGCAAAAGATTTTCTGCAAAATTGAGCCGAGCATCGGGAAAAAACTTTGCTCCGGGCATATGGTCTTCTGTCAGATTGCGCGTGCCCTTTTCACCAATTACGCCACAATAGTCCCAAAGGGTTGACCAGAATAAACCGCGGTGATCGATAGACGCTTGGTGCAAAGCAGGGTAATCGGTGAGGTGGATTGAAAGTCGCTCAGAAAATAAATCGCGAAACCGCGTCATCTCGCTGCCCGCAATTACAGAAAGACTCGGCCGCCAGAGCGCATCATCCTTCATTGTCGACCTCCGCAATATTAGAACTTTAGACATATACGAATTTGCGGTTGCTTCCGAACATACCCCGCGCGATGTATATTTCTCACAGACTCGGAAACAGATAGCCAGAATCGATGCCTCGTTTTGACATCAAGCGACATGGAAGACGCATCGCGCTTACCGGCATCATTCTGATTTGCTTGGTGGCGCTCGGCAGCCTCGTCTCGATTCCGATCGCTTCGACCGTGGCATTGCGTTCAATCCGCCCTGCTTTGGGCACGCTCATCGGTTCAGAAGTCGTAATGGACGCGCAGGCTGCATTTCGTATATTTCCTAAACCAATACTTGAGTTATCTAATCTAAATATCTATAAAAAAACAGTTTTTTCAGTAAAATCATCTTCAGTTAACATCGATCTCGGCTTGTTTTCGCTTCTTTCGGGGGAAATAGAGCCCATCTCGATCTCAGCATTTGAACCGACGATTGAGCTTTCGAGCAAAGACATACCCGATAGCCGCCAAAATGCCCTTGCTCTGCTGGGGGGAGTGATTCAATCGACAAGAACTCTCGAGAGTACCCCCCTCCGCACGCTATCAATCCGTTCTGGGCAGGTTAAAATGGCCGGCGTTACGGATCCCCCTCTACTCAACAAGATCGACGCGACCCTGTCCACGACTCCGAATGGTCGCATGGACCTCGAGATTACCGCGCCTTGGAAAGACGAAGCGGTTGAGATCCAAGCGCGGATCGACCCTCCGGACCCAAAAACGAGCCTCAAACCAGCCACCCTTTTGGTCAAAAGCGCGCCGGCAACGGTTCAGTTCGACGGAACAACAACGGCGACTGGCGCATTGCAACTGAATGGGTCAATCGACCTTAAATTTTCAAATCTTGAACGGGTTGGCACTTGGCTCCAAATTGAACCGCCCCTCACCTTTTCTACGCCGCTATCAATCAAAGGCCATGCGGATTTCATGTCGGACCGCGTTGCGGTTCGGGACGCCACGGTGTCTCTTGGCAAGGCGTCACTCTCAGGCGGGATTGGCCTCGATTTCAGCGGTACACGGCCATTGATCTCAGGGAGCCTCTCCGCTGGCGATCTGGATGTAACCGAGTTTTTATCGCCCGTATGGCCCAAGCAAGCGCAGGGCTGGCGGACCGATCCTTTTCTGGAGAACATCACGCCCAATCAGGATTTTGACGTTCGGCTTTCGGCAGAACGCGTCAATCTTGGCATTGTCCGCATCGCGAATGTTGCCGTTTCCGTTATGGCAAAAGATCGCACCCTTGATGTAACGCTCGCTGGTTCGAAATTGTTTCAAGGCGCTGCAAAGGGCAAATTATCCGTCGCACCAATCGCAGCCGGTTATCAGGCGTCAGCGCATGGCAGTTTCGATGGAATAGACATCGCGCAAGCAACCCTAGCACTCATGGATATCCGTAAGATTGAAGGACAAGCGAGTGGACAATTTGATTTCGACTCTAATGGCGCTTCTGCCGATGCAATCATGAGAAATCTCTCAGGCACGTCGAATATTACGATTGCAAATGGCACGCTCATCGGGGTCAATCTCGCCGCATTGCTGAAGCGGATTGAAGCGCGCCCACTAACCGCGATCCGCGATATGAAGGGCAGTAAGACAGATTTTGAAACCGCGCATTTGGTGGCAAATATTTCAAATGGCGCAGCAACACTGACAACCGCTGAAATGATCTTTCCACCCAATACGATGTCAATCAAGGGGCGCGTGAATATTGGATCAAGGACGCTGGCGCTTGAAGGACTTGCGAGCGGTCCAGAAACAGAGAATGGATCGAACCCTGCAATTTTGCCCTATAGCATTACAGGAGATTTCGACGATCCAATCGTGACACCGGATATTGGTCGAATTTTGCGACGTCAAGGCAACTCAGCACCGGCGCAAAACTAAAGTCAAAACCCTCGAAGCGTGCTGTCATACTGCATCGAATCTTTCAGGACAGATAGAGCACTAATCTTCAGTAGCCTTCACCGTCGTAACAAGCGGCACTTGGCCCAATCCATCTTTGTTATAGATATCATCACGAAATTGGACCAATCCGTCCGACGTCGCCCATGCCGTGATGTAAACCCAAAAGACAGGAACTGGCTTCGTAAGTTTTGCGTCTATGCGTTGCCCCGATTGAATGGCCTCATCAATCTGATCGCGCGCCCAGCCCGGCGTTTCTTTCAACAACCACTCGACATAGTCGCGAACGTTTTGGACCCGCATACAGCCCGATGACACAAAGCGATAATCGTCACCAAAAATTCCCTTGGCCGGTGTATCATGCATATAAACACCGAATGGGTTTGCGATATTGATCCGAACGAACCCAAGGGAGTTAAATTCCCCTCCCGGATCCTGTCTAAATTGGTAACGTGTGGCCTCGTCCGTCTTCCAATTGACTTGATTGGCCTGAATTTCATTGCCCTCTTTTGTGAAAATTCGAATCTTATTTTCATTGAGGTAGCCAGGATTGGCCTGCATTTTAGGAATGAGATCTTTTTTGATGATCGATGCCGGCACAGTCCAGAACGGATTGAAGTTAATGTCGATAACACGGGTTGTCATTATGGGTGACTGGCGATCAATTTTACCAACACCCGCAGCATGCCGCGTTTGAACGACACCGTCTTCAACCGTTTCAACAAGCGCCCCGGGAATATTGGCGGTCACAAACCGCTTTCCGGGATTGCTCGCATATGATCTGAGCCGAACAACATTCACCTCAAGCTGTTTAAGGCGAATATCGGCCGGGATATTCAAAGCCGTGATTGTTTGCCGTGTAACCAGACCGCTTGGACGCAAACCATGCAATTCCTGAAAACGCTTCACGCCGGTTTCAACGAATGAATCGAACACATCAGAAAGGCCAGCGGACGCGTCAAGATCATTAGAAGCGATAAGCCGTTTCCGCAAATCGATAACTGCAGGATTCTGCATGCCGAGCTTGAGGGGAACATTCTGAACTTGCGGCCATCCGCCTTTTGCGATGACCGCTTTGAAATCCTCGAGAGCGGCTTCAGTTGCCGCCAATGTACCGGGCGATAGAAGCGGCGCAGTTGAACGGTCGAGCGTTTTTGAGGTCGCTGCATCATAGCTTTGGACCCACTCAGCCTGATCGCCCATATCCTCTGTCACATCTTGAGCAGAGGCTGAATAAGCCATGCCGAGTGTGGCGAAGGCTACGGACGAATTTAAAAGAAAGGCACGACGTGTGAGTGAGTTTGAAAAAATCATTACCAAAATCCAGAGGGGTGAGATTCAACCAGTTTCGCCGATCCGTATTAACGATTCTTTTCGTTCATACAGGCGAGCGAGGCGACCCCAATCCTTAGTTTTGGCTATTTTAAGACAAACAGCGATAATTCCACAAATTAAAGTCGATATTTCACATTATCACTGAAAAACCGCTCCAAACGCATCAAAATGGCGTTGGCCGATCTGAATTCGGTCTCGGAAATACCGCCGACACGTTCCACGGTTTGGGTATGTTTGGAGTATAACCCCTGCACAATGGCGTGGATCTGACGGCCCTTGTCCGTCAATTTGATCCGAACTGACCGACGGTCCGTGCGCGACCGCTCATGAGACAGATACCCCGTTTCAACCAGCTTTTTGACATTATAGGAGACGTTTGATCCTAAATAATAGCCGCGCGACCGAAGTTCGCCAGCGGTCAGTTCCTTATCGCCAATGTTAAACAATAAGAGCGCCTGAACCGGATTAACATCCGCTCGGCCACGGCGATCGAATTCGTCCTTAATGACGTCGAGCAATCCCCGATGAAGGCGCTCAACGAGCGCAAGAGATTCAATATAGACGGGGTTCGTGGCGCCAAGCGCCTTCACCGTCGGATCTCCAGCAGAGATTTTTACCACTTTATTCATTGTCTCATACCCTTCGCCAAACGGCACAAACTACAATCTTTACGTTAGGGAATATGAGTATGCTCGTAAAAGACGATTTAATTTTTGTGCCTAACAAAATACTACCAAAAAATTGGGTAAGCGTTCAGGCAACAAGACCATTAAAAATCAAACGATTGTGAGGCGCTTCTCAGGCTCAGACCGAACAAAGATCAAACGGAGACTGTGCAGAATCGCGAGAAGGAGAGAGCCGCCCGCAATTAAATTGGATGCTGGGCCGGCTATTCCTAAAAATGAACTTGCCCCAAAGGCAATGGCGATCAAAAACCAGACACCTGCCCCCCAACGCCACGACATCCACAGGGCGACGCCTGCAATCAAGTCAAATATCGAAAAAGCAATGAGGGTTGCAGAGGCGAAATCGCGCTCCAGATGACCGGGGCCAATCAATCCAAACAGGATCACCCAGCCATAGAACCCCTTGAGAAGCCATAAAACGGACAGAACCCGGTAGATGATCTTCAAGGACAAATCGAGCCGCGAGGGGGAAACATCGAGATGGATGGCCATTCTTACCCCTTTCTAGATCTTTTGACCGTAGGCGGAACGGCCTGTGCTTTAATCCATCGTATATCTGCCATTCCCCTTCCGAAAACAATCAATCAAATGCTAGAACATCACCAAGGATTGAGTTCAGATGGGATTGGGAGACGGACCATGGCCGCCAGTGAACCCGCGCGACTAATGTTGCCTCACCGGCCGCGCCGTAACCGGAAAGCAGATTGGTCAAGGCGCCTTATTCGTGAAAATAGGCTGACAATTGACGATCTAATTTGGCCAATCTTTGTTATTGATGGCGAAAATAAGCGAATTCCGGTGGATTCGATGCCGGGCGTCGAACGAGTCAGCGTCGATGAGGCTGCGCGTGATGCAGAAAAGGCCGCCCGGCTTGGCATTCCGGTTATTGCGCTTTTTCCCTATACTGATCCCGCAAAACGGGATCCGCGGGGCAGTGAATCTCTGAATTCCGATAATCTTGTCTGCCGCGCCTGCAGGGCGATTAAAAAGGCAGCTCCTACAATCGGCTTGATGACGGATGTCGCCCTCGACCCCTATACGAGCCATGGGCATGACGGCCTTCTCTCTGGAGAGCGGATTCTGAATGACGAGACGGTTATTCAGCTGGCCAAACAGGCCTTGGTTCAAGCTGACGCGGGGTCGGACATTATTGCGCCGTCGGATATGATGGATGGCCGGGTTGGTGCAATCCGGGCGGCATTAGATGACGCAGGACAAACCGACATCCAAATCATGGCCTATGCCGCCAAATATGCATCAGCCTTTTACGGCCCCTTCCGCGATGCGATTGGAACTTCGGCAACCTTGATCGGTGACAAGCGAACCTATCAAATGGACCCTGCCAATGGCGAGGAAGCCATAAGGGAAGTCGCCCTCGACCTCGAGGAAGGGGCCGATATGGTCATGGTCAAGCCCGGTATGCCTTATCTCGACATCGTCAGGCGTGTCAGCGAAACCTTTGGTGTGCCGACATTTGCCTATCAGGTTTCAGGCGAATACGCGATGATCCAAGCTGCCGCCCGTAACGGGTGGCTTGATGGCGACAAGGCGATGATGGAAAGCCTGCTTGCTTTCAAGCGTGCGGGCGCGGACGGCATTTTGACCTATTTCGCACCCAGGGTCGCCGAGTTGCTCAAAGCTTAAACGGTGCAGTACCCCTCAATTGTGATTGAATAAAAAAGAAATGCCACCCCCGTCGGCGGCATTGCTGTTTTTACTCTTACCCGATTGAGCGCCTACGACCGCCACTTTAGGTGCGGAGCCCGCCGCCGCTGATGTGATATCCAGCGCCCAATAGCTACGATAGCGTGAATTTGGTGCATTGGCTTTCACCATCCCGATACGCGTTGCATCTCTCATCAACATATTCTCGCGGTGATGCGGTGAACGGATCCAAGCATTGATCGCATCCTGCGTCGACGTATGACCAGCACCAACATTTTCCGTAGCATTTGCATAGACGAAGCCAGCATTGTTCATCCGGCTTGTGAAGTCGCCGGCGACCTCATGGGACAAAACATCGCGCGAGGCCATGGCCACCGCCTGATAGCGAGCCGTTTCGATCAGAGCAGGATCAACACTCACAGGAGCGAGCCCATTTTGCGCTCGGAATGAATTGATCAGCCCAACGGCTTCATAGGACACATCCACCGTTCCAAGATTTCCAGAAACCTGAGGTGTGGTTGTAGCGCATGCGGCAAGCACAACGCCCATCAATCCAAGGCTGAGGAAACGCAAAACCCGTGTCCCGATCATCTTAAAGCTCCGCAAATTTACCAAACCTGACACTATCAGGAATTTTGCGTAACCGTAGATAAATTGACCGGACTTTGCCTAGTACCCGGATGATTTGATCAACGCTTTTTGTTTGATCTCCTGCGACCAGAGGGCAATTGCACATTAATAAGACTCGAGGCTATCATCATCTCCTGATGAAGCGTCCCCTTCAGGGCGTTGTGTGGCGGGACACCCGATGACGAACCAGGCGCAGGATCCGACCCAGTTCTTCATGACGGCACCGAGCCCTTGTGGCTATATTCCCGGCCAGATGGAACGCAAGGTTTTCACACATCTGATTGGGCGCCGCGCTAAATCACTTAACAATCTCTTGTCTGAAGTTGGTTTCCGTCGGTCTCAGACCATAGCATACCGCCCCGCGTGCGAAGGCTGCACGGCTTGCGTTTCGGTGCGCGTGCCGGTTGATGACTTCAAACCGTCGCGCAATCTCGCCCGCGTTTTAGACCAAAACAGCGATATAATCGGTACTTTAGTCCCCAACACGGCAACAACCGAGCAATATGGGCTCTTCCGATCCTATCTGTCAGAACGGCATACGGAAGGGGGCATGATCGATATGAGCGTGCTCGATTTCACGCTGATGATCGAAGACAGTCACGTTGATACGGATTTGGTCGAATATCGCCGCCGGGGGCCTGATACGGGCATCACCGGAAGAGGGCATGGGCCTTTAATGGCAACGGCACTGACCGATGTCCTCTCCGATGGGCTGTCTATGGTTTATTCCTTTTACGATCCGTCTCAAACGGCGCGGAGCCTTGGGACTTTTATGATTCTCGATCATATCGCGCGCACGAAAAGACGCGGCCTGCCTTATCTTTACCTTGGATATTGGATCGAAGGGTCAAGAAAAATGGCCTATAAAGCCCGCTTCATGCCACAAGAACGATTAGGCACAAGAGGCTGGGAGCGCGTTACGCGCTGAAGACCGCTCTCTAAATCCTTTAACTAACCCGAAAACCGGTTAGACTTCGGAAAGCCTTTCGGTGGCAGGCGACCCGCGTCCGATCGACTACCAATCCATTCCTTCAAATCAGGCTTCGTAACGGTCCAGGTTCTTCCTGACGTATCCTTCCAAGTCAGACCTTCCGCCAGCGTGAAGGTCTTAATATCGGCCATGCCACCATCTTTGTATTTTTGGATCCGAACACCTTTGCCACGCGCCATCTCAACCATCTGATTAAGCGGGAAACACAAGAGCTTTCTATTCTCTCCAATCGCGGCAACATAATTGCCTTCGACCGGTACAACAAAACGGGCCGTTTCCTTGTCATCAAGATTGAGAACCTGTCGCCCTTTACGCGTATTGGCAACCGCATCATCAGAAAGCGCAATAAAACCGCGTCCGACTGACGAAGCAAAGAGCAGTTTCTCTCCCGCTTTATGAGGCCACGCTGTAACAATCTCAGCGCCTTCATCAATATCAGCCATCAACCGGACAGGATCACCGAAGCCGCGGCCTCCTGGAAGTTTAGCCGCATCAAGTGTGTAAACTTTACCGCTCGTTGCCAAGACGAGGATCTTAGCCGTAGTTTCCGTATGAAAACTTAGCTTAAGCGTATCATCACCCTTGAACTGTAATGCGCCAAGATCCGTAACATGTCCCTTAAGGGAACGAATCCAGCCCTTCTCTGACAACACCACGGTGAGCGGTTCGCGCTCCACCATGGCCTCAGTCAAATCAATATCGCCCACGACCGGTGCATCGGCAAAATTGGAACGCCGCTTTCCAATGGCTGTATCAGGACCAAAACTCTTTTTCACATCCCGAATTTGCCAAGCAATCGTTTTCCATTGCTTATCAGACGACGCCAATAGAGATTCAATTTCGCTCTTCTCTTGCGTTAATGTTTCAAATTCACGCTTGAGTTCCATTTCTTCAAGCTTACGCAGCGAACGTAAACGCGTATTGAGAATTGCATCGGCTTGAACATCGTTGAGCTTGAAGGCCTTCATCAATTCGGCTTTAGGCTCATCTTTCTCACGGATGATTTTAATCACGCGGTCAAGATCAAGATAAACGATCAAAAGACCACTTAGGATTTCAAGCCGCTTATCAATTTGCGAGAGGCGGAATCGTGAACGCCGCTCCAACACGTCACGACGGTGATTGAGCCATTCCCGCAAGACATCCGCAAGGCCAAGAACCCGGGGAATAAGACCGGCGGTCAAAACATTCATATTCATCGAGACTCTTGCCTCAAGCTCAGTGAGCTTGAACAGCGACTCCATTAGAATTTCCGGATCGACCGTTTTTGACCGAGGTTCCAAAACAATCCGAATGTCTTCCGCAGATTCATCACGGACATCGGCCAGCAAGGGTAATTTGCGATCCGTGAGCAATTCCGCAATTTTTTCGATCAATCGCGCTTTGGGAACCAGATAGGGAATCTCAGTGATGACAATAGACCAAAGACCACGACCTTGATCTTCTTTCGTCCAACGCGCGCGGACGCGGAATGATCCACGCCCCGTGCGATAGGTTTCGGCAATCGATTCACGTGATTCAATGATCACGCCACCCGTCGGAAAATCGGGACCCGGAACAAATGTAAGAATCTGATCCGTTGATGCTTTGGGATGCGTAATTAAGTAGAGAGCCGCATCGCACAACTCTGCGGCATTGTGCGGTGGTATGGACGTTGCCATGCCAACCGCAATACCTTGTGAACCATTGGCAAGAAGATTGGGAAAAGCTGCTGGCAAAACGAGCGGCTCTTCTTCAGAGCCGTCATAGGTTTCACGAAAATCGACGGCGTCTTCATCAAGACCTTCCAACAAAAGACGGGCGACTTCCGTTAACCTCGCCTCCGTGTAACGCATGGCTGCCGGATTATCGCCGTCGATATTGCCGAAATTTCCCTGCCCATCGACAAGGGGGTAGCGTACTGCAAAATCCTGCGCGAGCCGAACGAGCGCGTCATAAACCGACTGATCACCGTGCGGATGATATTTACCGATAACATCACCAACAACACGGGCGCATTTTTTAAATGTTTGCCCTGGATCAAGACGCAACAGCCGCATCGCATAAAGTAGACGCCGATGAACGGGCTTCAAACCATCGCGCGCATCAGGCAGAGCTCGATGCATAATCGTTGAAAGAGCATAGGCGAGATAGCGCTCTTCGAGCGCATCTTTGAGCGGTACCTCTTCAAATCCCTGCCCTTCGGGAGGAACAATACGCTTACCCATGTTAGAAAAACCTCAAAATCTTTATTTTATCTTGAAAAACAGGGTTCGACGGATGCCCTGAGAAGCGATTCGCGGCAAGGCTCGAAGCGTCAATCGTCAGGCTTATCCCCCTTGCCTTCGCGATAAAGCGCAACAATCGCTTCACGCGCCTCAGGCACCGGAACATTACGGGCACCAAAAACATGGCGCTCGAGGAAAAATCCAGTCAATGCAAGCCCCGCAGCAATATCGCTCATTGTGGGATGGCCAGGATCACCCCGATCAAGAAGAAAATCCGGCAACCGGAAGAGCCGATCACGATAGGGCGCGCCAGCATGCGCTGATACAGCGCGGCCCGATTTTGGCGACACATAAATCAAATCCTCACGCGAACCCGTTGCCGCGCATTCAGAAAGATCAAGACCAAAACCAAGCTCGCCCAAGATCGCAAGTTCGAAACGAACCAAAAGCGGTGCGGCAAGCGGCTCATGATCCAACGCATCTAGAATGATTTTAAGAGCATCATAAAGCGTTGGATGGGGATCGCGCTCCGGAAGCAACCGCAAAAGCGATGATATGCAAGTCACTGCATAAAGCGCTTCACGATGCCCCATATAGGTTGCCGCGCGCATCCTTGTTGGCTCAATCGAAAAATGACCCAATTGTTCGTCAATTCTTGCACGCCATGACACTATCAAAGAATTTCCAGCCTGCAGAGCGGGCTGCAACCGCCGCGACCGCCCGCCTCGAACAACACCAAGATGCCGACCATGTTCCCGCGTCATGGCTTCAAGAATGACATCGGACTCACCCAAACGGCGGATCCCTATCACGATGGCATCATCCTGCCATTCCATTCAAATGATCCTAGAGCAAATGCGTTCAATCGGTTGGAAAATCGAGCCCCATCTCGCGATAACGTGCAGGATCATCAGTCCAATTTTCACGTACTTTAACATGCAAGAACAGATGCACATTCGTATCGATTTCTTTTGCAAGATCCTGCCGAGAGGCAGCGCCAATCGCTTTAATGGTTTGGCCCGCTTTGCCGAGCACAATCATTCTTTGACTTTCGCGCTCAACAAAAATCGTTTGCTCGATGCGTACTGATCCATCTTTGCGTGTCTGCCACTGATCAGTTTCCACCGTCGAGCGATAGGGCAATTCATCATGGAGCCGTTCGAATAGTTTCTCACGGGTGATTTCAGAAGCGAGCATACGCAATGGCGCGTCTGACACTTGATCCTCTGGGTATAACCAAGGGCCGACGGGCATCGCATTGGCAAGATGCTCAAAGACCCGTTCAACACCACTCCCGGTACTTGCCGATACCATGAAGGTTTCTTGAAATGGAATAAGTTGATTTAGTTTCTCCGCAAGTCCCAATAAATCCGGGCGATCCACGAGATCGACCTTATTCAATATGAGAAAGATCGGACGCTTCCATCCCTCAAGAGCCGTCAAAAGCGCCTGCACCTCAGGATCAATGCCCTTGCGCGCATCAACCACAAGGGCAACCGCATCCGCATCGCCCGCCCCGCCCCAGGCGGACGTTACCATTGCGCGTTCAAGGCGACGCTTGGGTGCGAAAATTCCTGGAGTGTCGACAAAAATAATTTGCGTTGCATCTTTAATCGCAATCCCGCGAACGAGTGTCCGTGTTGTTTGAACTTTACGCGATACGATGGAGACTTTTGCTCCTACAAGCGCATTTACAAGAGTCGATTTGCCTGCATTGGGAATCCCAATCAAAGCAACATAACCACATTTGGTCTCACGCATTTCGGTTGAAGTCATCATCCGCCAATTTCCACTCCTTCGCGCGCGAGAAAAGCCTCAGCGGCAGTATGTTCGGCATGTCGTTTTGAGGAACCTTCGGCCTCAACCGGTTGGTAACCCTCTACAACGGCAGCCATGACAAATAGGGGCGCATGATCAGGACCGCTACGCCCGATTTCACGATAGACCGGAACCGGAAGGCCTTGTGCGAGCGCCCATTCCTGCAAAGCCGATTTGGCATCACGCTTAGATGCATTGGATCCGTGAAGCAGCTTACCAAAGGCTCGTTCAACACAAAGGCGCGCTGCATCATAGCCTGCATCAAGGTAAATCGCTGCAATAATCGCCTCGCAGATATCACCCAGAAGAACGCCTTTTTTTCTTAAACCCGACTGCCGTTCACCAAGGCCCAATCGGATGAAGGGACTTACGCCCCAATGTTCAGCTATAGCCGCACAAGTCTCTTTACGGACAAGGCTTGCCAATCGACGGGAAAGAGCTCCCTCATCCTCTTCCGGAAAACTGCGAAAGAGTAAATCCGAAATGGCCATACCCAATACGCGATCTCCTAAAAATTCGAGACGCTCATAATGGGGACCATGAGGCGACGGCACTTTCAAAGCACTCACATGGGTTAATGCGCGCTCAAGTAAAGTACGATCAGAAAACTGGTGGCCAATCGCGGTTTCTAATGTGGCCAGATCAAGAGTGGGCTTCTTCAAACTCACGCTTTATCCAATGTGATTGAGTAAGCGGGACCACCGAACGGTCCATGGCCATTCCCATATTTTCCACGCGCTCGAATCTTCCGATACCGAGAAAAAGATAAGTTCAGCACGACCAACAAAATTATCGAAGGGAACATAGCCGACACCTTGCGAGGACATATCGCGTGAATCCAGGGAATTATCGCGGTTATCACCCATCATGAAAAAGTGACCCTCAGGAACCACATAAACCGATGTGTTACGGCCGAGCTTATTGCCAAATTTTTCCAGCTCCTGAATCGTATAGCTCACACCATTCGGGAGTGTTTCACGATAATAAGTGGCTTGGTCCTGATAGCCCGCTCCGGCATTAATTTCCTTAGAGCTGAGTTTCTGTTTGGGAACCGGCTGTCCATTGATGTTCAGTATTCCGTCAATCATCTGGATGCGATCGCCCGGCAAACCAATAACGCGCTTGATGTAATCGATCGACGGATCTCGTGGCAATTTGAAAACCGCAATATCACCCCGTTTGGGTTCGGCCGCAAAAATACGGCCCGAAAACAGGGGCGGACTCATCGGTATGGAATGTTTCGAATAACCATAAGAATATTTCGAAACAAAAAGATAATCGCCCACCAATAATGTGGGAACGAGTGAACTTGAGGGAATATTGAAGGGCTGGAATAAAAAAGTACGAATAACGAGCGCAATCACAAGCGCCTGAACGATCACCTTGACAGTTTCTAAAAAGCCCGACTCCTGCGCCTTTTTGTCTGCCGGTGTCTTGAGCTCGCTCATGATTGTATCCGCTTTTTGTCTGCAACAAGGGTCGTGATCAGTCTGCACTCTATAGTCCCGGCATTGGCCGGGTGCAAATAAAACAGGATTACGCCTCTGGAACCGCTTCAATCACAACAACCGCCATCGCCAGCGGCGGCTCATCGGTCAAAGTCAGATGAATGCGGGCCCGGTGGCCTTTTGGCGTAAGCGCAGCCAGCCTGCGAGCGGCTCCCCCTTCAAGCGCCAGCGTAGGCGCTCCGGATGGTCCATTGATGACGCCGATATCCTTTAAGAAAACACCGTGACTGAAGCCCGTACCCAGTGCTTTCGAGCACGCTTCTTTTGCGGCGAAGCGCTTGGCATAGGTCGCGGCGGGATGGGCACGATTTTCTGCCTTTCGCCGCTCGATTGGCGTGAAGACACGATTGACGAACCGCTCTCCAAACCGTGCAAGCGTTTTTTCAACGCGGCGAATATCACACAGATCAGAACCCAATCCGATAATCATGCTCTGGGCCTCGCCCGTGCACGGCCAGCATCAATTGCCGCACGCATTTGAATAATTGATTGATGAAGTCCGATGAATATCGCTTCGCCAATAATAAAATGACCAATGTTCAATTCGCGAATTTCTGGAATTTCCGCAAGCTTCTCGGCCGTTGCAAAATCCAGGCCGTGCCCGGCATGCACTTCAAGCCCCAATCGGCCTGCCAGTTCAGCCGCTTTCTGTAGCCGCTCAAACTCAAGATCTATTTTATTCTGATGACCGTCATGCATGGCCTCACAATAGGTGCCCGTATGCAACTCTATAACCGGCGCATTAAGCGCCTTTGCCGTCTCAATCGCACGCGCGTCTGGTTCGATAAAAAGCGAGACACGAATGCCAGCGGAATTCAATTCAGCAATATACGGCTTGAGTTGATTATGGTGCCCCACAACATTCAGACCACCTTCGGTCGTGCGTTCCTCACGTTTCTCTGGCACCAGGCACGCCGCATGCGGCTTAACGCGCAGTGCGATTGATTTCATTTCTTCTGTCGCAGCCATCTCGAAATTTAATGGCTTTGAAATTTCGAGCTTCAATCGCGCCATATCATCATCTCTGATATGCCGCCGATCCTCTCGCAAATGAGCCGTTATACCATCGACACCCGCTTCGACGGCCAGCATGGCGGCACGGACCGGATCGGGCGCCGCACCACCACGCGCATTGCGAATGGTTGCAACATGATCGATGTTTAACCCCAAACGGATGGGCAGAAGAACGGACATGGACAGTTAAACCTTCAGCGCGCGACTACCCGGCTTGATCGCCGGAAGAGCAGCCAATTCAGGGGGTAATTGATCAGCCGGATATGTCGGAATATCCAATGTCGCTAGTGCGACATAAGGAATAGCAAGATCGGCGCGGCCACCGGAACGGTCAATCAAACAGGCTTCGCCAACCAAATTGCTTGTAAGCCCCGATAGAGACTCAATGCATTCGCGCGATGACAAGCCCGTCGTTATGATGTCTTCAACGATCAGAACTTTTGCTTCTTCTGGAATAGTAAAGCCGCGCCGTAATTGAAAACGGCCCTCTTCCCGTTCAACAAAAATGGCCTTTGCCCCCAAATGTCGGGCCGTCTCATACCCCGGAACAATGCCGCCAATCGCGGGCGAAACGACGACATCAATTTTTCCAAATTTTGCTTCAGCCTTTTGAGCAAGGGCGCGGCAAAGCCGCTCCGTTCGAGCCGGATCCTGAAACACGAACATTTTCTGCAAAAAGACAGGACTTCTCAGGCCAGACGATAAAATGAAATGGCCTTCGAGCAAGGCACCGGCCGCCCGGAATTCCGCCAGAACCTCATCTTGTGTCATTGCCTAGTCCCTCGCCTTTGAAAGAGCGCTCTCTATCATGATTTGCCGCCTGAGCGAGGCCCAAGAAACGTCTTTTTCCCGCCCGATCGCGCCATATATCTAGCCATTGACGCGCTGAACGGCGCTGATGACGGGTTTGGCTTTTAATTGACCAATGATGGCGTTCAAATGCTTGAGATCCCAAACCTCAAGATTAATGACCATTTCGCGGAAATCAGCCGTTTTTCCAGCAATCGACATCGAGTCAATGTTACCGTCATTTTCGCCAATGACCGTTGCAACCTGTGCCAAGGATCCGGGCTCATTGATCACCGTCACATGAAGCTGAGCGGGAAACCGCTGCGGATGGCGCTCATCGATATCCCATCGGACATCCAGCCAGCGCTCAGGTTCATCGTCAAAAGCCGTGAGAGCAGGAGACTGGATTGGATAAATCGTAATGCCAACGCCGGGCGTTAGAATGCCAATGATGCGATCTCCGGGGACCGCCCCGCCATTGGGCGCAAATTGAACGGGCAAATCCCCCCCGATCCCGCGAATAGGTATGGCGGTCGAGTCGGCCCCGCCTCCATCTCCCTCGCCTGATCCAGGCACTTTGAAAACGAGTCCCTGCCCGCCCTTTACGCCAAACCAACCACCTTCGGCGAGATTAGCACCTGCGCCCGCGGTCTGTTCTTCGCGATAATCGGGATAAACGGCCTTAACAACGTCGCCCGAATACATCTCCCCGCGGCCAACCGCTGCGAGAACGTCTTCATGAGACGTGCGCGCCAGGCGTGGCAAGGCAATTTTTAGCCGGTCCTCGGAATACTCTTTGCCGATCCGCTGGAATGCCCGCTCAATGATCTTCAGTCCAAGACCTGCATATTGTTTCCGTACCGCCGAGCGCGTCGCCCGCCTTATGGCAGCGCGAGCTTTTCCGGTTGCGACAATTTCTTCCCAAGCCGCCGAAGGCGTTTGCCCTTCGGCACGCACAATTTCCACCTCATCCCCGTTTCGCAATGTCGATACTAAGGGAACAAGAACGCCATTCACTTTTGCGCCAACAGCAGAATCGCCAACATTGGTGTGAACGGCATAAGCAAAATCAATCGGCGTCGCATTGCGGGGCAATGCAATTAATTGTCCCTTAGGGGTAAAGCAGAACACTTGATCATGAAACAATTCAAGCTTGGTATGTTCCAGAAATTCTTCAGCACTATCGCCTTCAGCCAAGGTCTCAAGCGTGCGGCGTAGCCATGCGTAAACATTACTTTCACTTGAGTCCTTCGATGAAACATCAAGCGCTCGTCCATCCTTATAAATCGCGTGGGCGGCAATACCATATTCCGCAATACGATCCATTTCTTCTGATCTGATTTGCAGCTCAACACGTTGGCGCCCCGGCCCCACAACAGTTGTATGAATCGAACGATAATCATTCTGTTTGGGGGTCGATATGTAATCTTTGAAACGCCCCGGGACGACTTGCCAGGTCGTGTGAACGATTCCAAGTGTTGCGTAACAATCCTGAACATTATCGAGGATTATTCGAAATCCAAAAATATCAGACAATTGTTCGAAGGAGACCGATTTTCGCTCCATCTTTTTCCAAATGGAATAGGCACGTTTCAATCGCCCCTTTACGGTGGCGTTAATACCAGAAGCCGAAAATTTTTGCGTCAACTCTGTTTCAATCCGTTCAATTAACGGACCACTTTTAGCACTTAATTCATCGAGGCGCTGCGTGATTGCGTGATAGGCATCAGGCATAAAATGACGAAATGCGAGATCCTCGAGTTCCTCACGCATATCTTGCATACCCATACGCCCCGCAAGCGGGGCATAGATATCAAGCGTTTCTTCAGCAATGCGCGCGCGTTTGGCTTCAGGCATATGCGTGAGCGTCCGCATATTGTGAAGTCGATCAGCAAGCTTAATCAGAAGAACCCGCACATCGTCAGCAATGGCGAGTAAGAGCTTACGTAAATTTTCTGCTTGCGCGGCTTTTTTAGAAACAAGATCAAGTTTTTGAATCTTGGTCAGGCCTTCGACCAGCCGGCCAATATCGGCACCAAACAGACGGTCAATTTCTTCGCGCGTGGCTTCCGTATCTTCAATCGTGTCGTGAAGAAGAGCGGCCACAATGGTTGCGTCATCGAGCCGAAGTTCTGTGAGAATTGCAGCAACTTCAAGCGGATGAGAAATATAGGGGGCGCCGGAAGCGCGCTTTTGATGGCCATGAGCGCGCATGGCATAGACATAGGCGCGATTGAGCAGAGCCTCATCCGTTTGCGGATTATAGGCCTTCACCCGATCGACAAGCTCATATTGCCGCATCATTCAACAACACCACGCTCCAAAACCCGCCTCTTTACGAGCGGAGGCGGGAATCTAGCACGATTTTTTCGATTTTCGGCAAGAGTCGAAGAGATAAAAAAGAAAAAGCCCGACAGAGACCTGCCGGGCCATTCCAAATTCCGTAGAACGAACGATCAGTCGGCGTCGTCGTCCGAACCAGCAGGCGGGACAAGACCGTCAAGACCACGCAAGAGGTCTTCTTCTGTCATCCGGTCGAACTCGACTTGAGAATCATCTGAGGCCGATGCCGATGCCGAAGAACCAATCATCGGTACAGGCTCAGCTTCAGGCTCATCGACATCGACATGCTTTTGAAGCGAATGAATGAGATCTTCTTTGAGATCTTCCGGCGAAATGGTCGAGTCTGCAATTTCACGCAGTGCCACAACCGGATTTTTATCACGATCACGGTCAACCGTAATCTGCGAACCTGCAGAGATCATGCGGGCCCGATGGCTTGCAAGCAACACAAGCTCAAAGCGATTATCTACTTTTTCGACGCAATCTTCGACGGTGACGCGAGCCATGGTTGCTCAGTCTCCTTAAGGGACAATGACAGGAATTGAGGCGGTAGATACACAGCAGAGACCCATTTAGCAAGTTTTTCCGCTGGCATTTTAATAAAAAAGGCTTTGGTAACCCCAAAAACAGCAAAATCGCCCCAAAAATGTCAAATTGAACCGAGCACCTTGACGTTTGAAGGCAGGAGTCCCTAAAAGGCAACCAATGGCGTTGTTGTGTATTATTCCCTTTATTGCAGGTTGTGTCGCCCGGTCGTTGTGATCGGACCTGATTTTTCATCAATTCATTGCATCGGCTCGTGCGACGCGGAGCCCTATGGAAAGACCGATCATGACATCAAGTGAACGCATCGCCCTCTTTATCGATGGCGCCAATCTCCATGCGACGGCAAAATCGCTGGGTTTTGACATCGATTACCGGCGTTTGCTGAAAGAATACCAATCGCGCGGCTATCTCGTGCGGGCCTATTATTACACGGCTTTGGTAGAGGATCAGGAATATTCCTCCATTCGTCCTTTGATCGATTGGCTCGATTATAATGGTTTTCACGTTGTGACGAAGCCAGCCAAGGAATTTGTTGATTCAACCGGCCGCCGCAAAATGAAGGGCAATATGGATATTGAGCTCGCCATTGACGCGCTCGAGCTCGCGCCCTTTATCAATCATGCCGTGATCTTCTCAGGCGATGGCGATTTCCGCTCCCTTGTTGAAGCATTGCAGCGCAAGGGCCTGAAGGTTTCTGTGGTCTCCACCATCAGCTCGCAACCCCCAATGGTTGCGGACGAATTGCGCCGTCAGGCCGATGACTTTGTCGATATTGTCAGCCTGATGCCTAAAATTGGGCGTGACATGAGTGGTCGTGAAGCCGGTACACGTGAACCCACCGAACGCGCGCCGCGCGAACGCAGGCCTTCAACAAAATCGAGTGAGCCGGCTGAACCCGTCGAAATCTGACCATTAGCCGTGAGCCGCCGGTCATGGCGCGCACAGCCCCCCGCCTCGACCCGCCGCGGAATTGTCCGCAATGCCCGCGGCTGGTCGCATTTCGCCAATCCGCTCGGAATAGCTTTCCCGGGTGGCATAATGCCCCGGTGCCCTCCTTCGGCCCCGAAACGGCCCGGCTTTTAATTGTCGGCCTTGCACCAGGACTCAAAGGCGCCAATCGGACGGGCCGTCCCTTTACCGGCGATTATGCCGGTGATCTTCTATACCGCACGCTGATCAAACATGGCTTTGCAACGGGCATCTTCGATGCCAGGCCCGATGACAGCCTCACATTAATCGATACGCGGATCACGAATGCCGTGCGCTGCGTGCCCCCTGAAAATAAGCCGACGCCGGCTGAAATTCGGACCTGCCGCACATATTTAGATGCGACAATCGCCGCGATGCCTGCGCTTGAAGCGGTGGTCGCCCTTGGTCGCGTGGCCCACGACACAATGCTGCGCACGCTCGGCGCACCTTTATCGGCCTATCCCTTCGCCCATGGTAGCGCACATCTGATCGGGCCCATTCGGCTTTTCGACAGTTATCATTGCTCCCGATACAATACGAATACGGGTGTCTTAACCGATGCCATGTTCGACGCCGTCTTTGCTGCAGTCCGCCGCACCCTTGGCCCACCCCGCGTTTAGGCAACGCATGCGGAAATGCCAGATGCATCTGGCAATCTGGCAAGGGCGCAAAGGTGCATAAACATGGACAGCCTTCAGCCGAACCCTTAAGAAATGGCATTCGCCGATGCCATCGAGGCACAAAACTAGCCAAAGACCGAATGACCCAACGCGCGCCCCGCCTTTTTGAGAATTTTGATCGCCTCTCGGTTGAGCGTGCGATCGCGGAAATGCGCGCCGGCCGCCCGGTTTTGGTGACCGATCATGATCGGGCCGGGTTGATCGCCTCAACCGATGCGCTTGACCCCAAAACACTCTCAGTTCTCGCAGGCCTTGCCGAAGGCAAAGCCCATCTCGTGCTGACCGAGACGCGCCTTGCGCGCCTTGGCATAGAGCGGGCAAGCTCTGGCGTGATTACCCTGCCGCGCCTCGAAGCGGAGAGAATCATGGCGCTCTCGATAAAGCCCGATGCACGCGCCGATGCGCCAATCAGCGCCACCAGCGTCATTGATCGCGCTGGGCTTGATCTTGCCAGCCTCGCGCTTGTTCTGCCTGCCATCATCGTGCTCCCGATCACGCTCGACCGTTTAGCGGGCGAAGCTATCCTCTCGGTGCGCGCGGAAGCGATTGAACATTTCCGTCGTCAGTCTGACGCGAAACTGTCGCTGGTCTCCCGTGCGCCGGTCCCACTCGAAGGCGCCGAAGATAGTGAGTTCATCGTATTTCGCGGTGGCGAAGGTTTACGCGATCAAGTCGCGGTGAAAGTCGGCCAACCCGATACCGCATCTCCCGTTCTGGTGCGCCTGCATTCAGCCTGTCTCACGGGCGATTTGTTTGGCAGTCTAAAATGTGATTGTGGCGATCAATTGCGCGAAGCCGTTCGAATGATGGCCGCGCAAGGCGGCGGTTATCTTCTTTATCTTGATCAGGAAGGCCGCGGCGCGGGCATAGCCAATAAAATCCGCGCCTATGCGCTTCAGGATCAGGGGCTTGATACTTATGAATCCGATGCCGCCCTTGGCATCCGCATGGACCAGCGTCGTTTTGATTTTGCCGCCGCCATGCTTCAAATGCTTGGCGTTGAAAAGATTACTTTGATTACAAATAACCCCGACAAAATTGACGCGATGAAGCGCGCGGGCATAGAGGTCGCGGGGCACCGCCGCCTGTTCGGTAAACCAACACACGCCAATCTGCGCTATCTCGCCACAAAGCGTGATCGCGCCGGCCATATGCTCGACTGAGTATCAGGCTAAGTTTCTCGCTCCATCATCGGTCGAGGGAAGCTTATCTTCGGTCATCCTAAGGAGCACCGAAGGCGCGTCTCGAATTATTTCCTGATCCTGAGGAGCGCCGATAGGCGCGTCTCGAAGGACGTCCTTCGACTTGCCGCCTCACGACGGCTCAGGATGAGGTTAATTCAGTTTCCTCATGGTGAGCCGTGATGCGAAGCATCGTGTGTCGAACCACTTTTCAAAGATGAGCGCTGCTGAACCACGCATTCCAGTGAAGCACGGAACCACGTCATTCGAGACGCGCCTGACGGCGCTCCTCAGGATGAGGACTTACTTAATACCCGCATGGTGAGGGTTAGAAGCGGCTTGCGGAGCAAACGAAAAGATCTAGTGGACCTTTTCGAGCGACGAACGCCCGGAGCGCAAGCGAAGGGCCGAACGAAGTGATGCGTGTCATGGTTTCCCTCAAGCGTCATGACCGGGCCTGTCCCGGTCATCCACGACTTCCTTGAGAATGATCGCGGTGCGTCTCAAATCGTGGATGGCAGGCAACACTCTCAAAAAAATTTGGCCTGCCATGACGAACGAAAAGGCTTGAGCCACAATTTACCCCTTACCGTCATGACCGGGTTTATCCCGGTCATCCACGACCTCCTTGAGAATGATCGTGGTGCGTCTCAAGTCCGGCATGGGTGCCAAATACTCTCAAAAAAAAATTTGGGCGGCCATAACAATTGAGGGAATGAGTCCCCATGACGACTTCCCTACTGCCTACTGCCTACTGCCTACTGCCTACTGCCTACTGCCTACTGCCTACTGCCTACTGCCTACTGCCTACTGCCTACTGCCTACTGCCTACTGCCTACTGCC
>CANGPA010000023.1 GCA_947455645.1 Hyphomicrobiales bacterium
CAATATTCTCGTCAATGCGATGGCAGTTGGTATCGCAAAGACTGATGAGATTTTTTATGCGAAAGCCACAGGCGTCGGTAACCCTATCGTTTATCTCGGTTCAAAAACCGGACGCGATGGCATTCACGGTGCCACGATGGCGTCCGCTGCTTTTGATGATGCGGCGGAAGAAAAGCGCCCCACTGTGCAAGTGGGTGATCCCTTCGCTGAAAAGCTTCTTCTCGAGGCTTGTCTTGAATTGATGCAGACCGGTGCCGTGATTGCGATTCAAGACATGGGTGCAGCGGGCCTCACATCATCCGCAGTTGAAATGGGCGCTAAGGGCGATCTCGGAATCGAGCTTGATCTCGACAAAGTACCGTGCCGTGAAACCGGCATGACCGCTTACGAGATGATGTTGTCAGAAAGCCAAGAGCGCATGCTCATGGTGCTTCAGCCCGGCAAAGAAAAAGAAGCCGAAGCCGTCTTTATCAAATGGGGTCTCGATTTCGCGATCATCGGCAAGACAACCGATACGCTGCGCTTCGTGATCAAACAGCATGGTGAAGTGATGGCCGATTTACCGATCAAAGAACTCGGTGATCAAGCGCCGCTCTATGATCGGCCCTATGTCGAAACACCAAAACGCCCCGTCATCGATCCGCAAAGTGTAACGGCGCCGATTACCAATGCGAATGCGATTGTTAAACTCATGGGTTCACCAGACTTCGCCTCAAAGCGTTGGGTCTGGGAACAATATGATCATTTGATCCTCGGCAACACAGTGCAATCGCCCGGCGGTGATGCCGCTGTTGTGCGTGTTGGCGATGGACCGCGTGGTCTCGCTCTCACATCCGATGTCACACCGCGCTATTGCGAGGCTGATCCGTTTGAGGGTGGCAAACAAGCGGTTGCCGAAGCCTATCGCAATATCATTGCCGTAGGGGGCACACCGCGCGCGATTACGGACAATCTCAATTTCGGCAATCCCGAGCGCCCCGATTATATGGGCCAGCTTGTTTATTGCATTCGCGGTCTTGGCGAAGCGTGTAAGGAACTCGACTTCCCTGTCGTATCCGGCAATGTCTCGCTTTACAATGAAACGAACGGGCGCGGCATTTTACCGACCCCCACCATAGGCGGCGTTGGCGTTGTCGATGATGTCGCAAAGACGGCAACACTCGCTTTCAAATCCGCTGGTGAATTTATTTTGCTCTTTGGCGATACTAAAGGCTGGCTCGGTTCATCCGCATGGCTCGCAACAATTGTGGGACGTGAAGAGGGTGCGCCGCCGCCGGTTGATCTCGAAGCCGAGAAAAAGCATGGCGCTTTTGTTTCATCCTTGATCCGCGACGGCCACGCCACCGCATGCCATGACCTGTCTGACGGTGGTTTAGCAATCGGACTTGCGGAAATGGCCCTCGCCGGGAAAATGGGAGCGAGGATTGATGCGCTACCGCCCGGCCTTCCTAATGTTGCGGCGCTCTTTGGCGAAGATCAGGCCCGCTACCTGATTACTGTCAAAGATCAGGCGATGGCAGCCATTATTCTCAAGCGTGCCTCAAGCGCAGGCGTTCCAGCCTTGGTTCTCGGAAAGACCGGCGGAGATCAATTGACGCTTCCGGGCGAAGCGCCCATATCAATCGAACGCCTGAAAACGGCTCATGAAGAGTGGCTCCCGTCTTATATGGCGGGAGAAATTTAAGACGAGGATCAGCCCATGGCCATGAAGGCCGAAGATATTGAATCCATGATCAAGGCCGCATTTCCGGAAGCGGTCATTGAAATTAAAGATCTCGCCGGGGATGGCGACCATTATGCCGCAACCGTTGTCTCGGAAGCGTTCCGGGGCAAGACCCGCGTGCAGCAACACCAGATGGTTTATGCTGCCCTTCAAGGCAATATGGGCGGCGTGCTCCATGCCCTCGCTTTGACGACATCCGTACCGGCGGTTTAGACTTACTCAGCTTGATAACGCCGCGCCTTGAACGCGGGCAGACAAGGACCAAGACAATGACTGTTCAAGATCGCATCAAATCCGAAGTCGAAAGCAATGACGTTGTGCTTTTCATGAAAGGCACGCACCAATTCCCGATGTGCGGGTTCTCGGGCCAAGTCGTCCAGATTCTCGATTATATCGGCGTGAATTTCAAAGGCATCAATGTGCTTGATGACGCCGATATCCGCCAGGGGATCAAGGATTACGCCAATTGGCCGACAATTCCGCAGCTTTATATCAAGGGCGAATTTATCGGCGGCTGCGATATTGTGCGCGAGATGTTCCAATCGGGCGAACTCGTCTCGCATTTGAACCAGCACGGCATCGCGGCAACCATGCCGCAAAAGAGCTGATCTATTTCTCGAGGGCGGCGCGGACTAATTCGAACGCCTCCGCGCCATCCCATTTTGCCGGGCCGGCCATAGCGCCGATGAGGCATCCGTCGCGCCCGATGAGAAGCGTAGTCGGCAGGCCCGTTACGAGGCCTTCCTTTCGAAGCGCTTGAAAAGCTTTCCCCTCCGGATCGGCATAGCGCGCGAGTGCCTTGATGCCGTTCTCGTTGAGCCATTGGGGAACGCGCTCGGTGTTCCGCGTGTCCATGTTGAGCGCCAGGACCGAGAAATCTTTGCCGCCCTTTGCCGCCTGTAGGCGATCAAGTGCGGGCATTTCCTCGCGGCACGGTACACACCAGGTTGCCCAAAGATTGAAGAGCACCATCTGGCCCCGGAAATCGCCGAGTGATTTCGTACCCTCGGAACTGCCGAACCCAAAATTTGGCAGCGGGCGCGGCGGATCGACCGGCCGCATTGCCGCTATATCTCCGCGATAAAATGGCGCCAAACGCTGGGAAATTGCTGCTGATTCGGGGCAAAGCCCTTGAGTCGCATTGCCGCGCACCCCCACTCTCTCGTATAGAACTCCCAATACCGATACGGCGATGAGAAGCCCCAGCGCAACGATTGACACGCGCGTTCGACGGGACAGGGGCACTCTTGCGGGATCGGTCATAAGAAGTCCTTCAGTGCAGACGAGGCCGGGTGAGATGAGCAATCAAATGTGGGGTGGCCGCTTCCAGTCCGGTCCGGATGCGATCATGGAAGATATCAACGCCTCGATCGAATTCGACAAGGCCCTTTGGCGGCAAGACATTGCCGGATCAAAAGCCCATGTGGCGATGCTTGGCAAACAGGGCATCATTGAGGCGAAAGACGCCGAAGAGATCGCGAAGGGCCTCGATAAGGTCGCGCAAGAAATCGAATCCGGCACCTTCACATTTTCGCGCGCGCTTGAAGATATTCATATGAATATCGAATCGCGGCTCGCCGATCTCATTGGCGCTGCGGCGGGCCGTCTTCACACAGCGCGTTCCCGAAATGACCAGGTCGCAACCGATATGCGGCTCTGGGTCCGTGACACACTTGATGCGCTTGATCTGCAAATGGCCGATCTTCAACACGCACTCGCGGAGAAGGCGCTTGATTATGCCGATGCGGTGATGCCCGGCTTCACCCATCTGCAATCCGCGCAACCGGTCACATTCGGTCACCACCTCCTCGCTTATGTGGAAATGATCGGTCGTGATCGCGGCCGTGTGAAAGACGCGCGCAAGCGCATGAATGAAAATCCGCTCGGTGCGGCCGCACTTGCCGGTACATCTTTTCCGATTGATCGCGCGATGACCGCGAAGACACTCGGCTTTGATCGCCCGACAGCCAATTCACTCGATAGTGTTTCGGATCGTGATTTCGTTTTGGAAGCGCTTTCGGCCGCTTCGATTTGCGCAATGCATCTTTCACGATTCGCAGAAGAGATTGTGATCTGGACAACGCCGCAATTCGGACTCGTCGCGCTCTCCGATAAATTTACAACGGGCTCATCGATTATGCCGCAAAAGCGTAATCCGGATGCGGCTGAACTCGTGCGCGCAAAATCGGGGCGCATCATTGGCGCACTTACGTCCCTCTTGATTGTTATGAAGGGCCTACCGCTCACTTACGCCAAAGACATGCAAGAAGACAAAGAAGGTACATTCGATGCTTTGTCGTCTCTCTCGCTCTGTCTCGCGGCGATGAGCGGCATGGTGCGCGACATGACACCGGATCGCAAAGCGATGAAGAAAGCCGCAGGCTCTGGTTATGCGACAGCCACCGATTTGGCCGATTGGCTCGTGCGGACTTTGAAGATGCCTTTCCGCAACGCTCATCATGTGACCGGCAAAATTGTTGGCCTGGCGGCCGCAAAGAAAATCGGACTCGAAAAACTGACTCTTGCCGAAATGCAATCGGTTGAACCAAAGATAAGCGCTGATGTCTTCACGGTTCTGGGCGTTGAAAAATCGGTACGTAGCCGCGTGAGCTTTGGCGGCACCGCGCCTTCGAATGTCAAACGCGAAGCGCGGCGGTGGCTATCTCTCTTGAAAAGAAAGGCTTCGTGATGGCCTTGTTAAAGCAACCTATTTTTGTTTTTCCTTCCCGCGGAAAGTTCAGAATGCTATCGTTGGCTTCGATGCCTCTACGCACAGCGGTGATCGGCTTAATCGTCGCGTTTGCGGTGAGCGGCTGTGGCCGTAAAGGGCCATTAGAAGCGCCGAACGCATCAGTTCCGACAAATGCTCAGACAAGCCCACAGCCAGCCGTCGTGCCGATACCGAAAAAAAGCAAACTTCCCGAAGATAATTCAAAAATAAACAATACACCTTTTTTCCTTGACTTCCTTCTCTAGCAACGGCTCAGCCATGTCTCATTTTTCATATCGTGGTGGCGTGCTTCATGCAGAAGGCGTCGACATTAAGTCTCTATCAGACGCTATCGATACACCCTTCTATTGCTATTCGGCAGCGGCGCTTGAACAAAATTATCGCGTATTTTCGAACGCATTTTCCGATATGGACGCGCTCATCTGTTATGCGATGAAGGCCAATTCGAACCAAGCGGTTCTCAAAACATTCGCCCATTTGGGCGCTGGTATGGACGTAGTATCCGAGGGTGAACTGCGCCGCGCCCGTGCTGCGGGTGTTCCAGGATCAAAGATTACATATTCGGGCGTCGGCAAGACCGATCGCGAAATTGCCTATGCTCTTGACGAAAATATCCATTGTTTCAACGTTGAGTCTGAACCAGAATTACGTCGTATCTCGGCGCTTGCATCAAGCAAGGGACAAAAAGCAAAAATCGCCATTCGGGTAAACCCTGATGTCGATGCAAAAACACACGCTAAAATCTCGACCGGTAAGAGTGAAAACAAATTTGGGATTCCGATATCGCGCGCTCGCGACGTTTATCGCGAAGCGGCAAGCTTACCCGGTATCATGGTTTCGGGTGTTGATATGCATATCGGAAGCCAGATAACCGATTTACAGCCTTTCGATGATGCCTTTGCGCTTTTGGCAGATTTTGTAGTTGAGTTAAAAAATGACGGTCACGCCATTGATCATCTCGATCTTGGCGGTGGCTTAGGCATACAATACCGGCAAGATAATTCTCCACCGCCTCATCCCGATGCTTATGCTGGTGTTATCAAGAAGCGTGTTGGACATCTCGGCGCAAAATTGGTTCTTGAGCCGGGCCGCCTTTTGGTTGCAAACGCCGGAATTCTCGTAACCAAAATTATTTATGTGAAATCTGGAGACGGAAAGAATTTCGTAATTGTCGATGCCGCGATGAATGATCTTATCCGGCCGACGCTTTATGAAGCGTTTCATGAAATCAAGACTGTGCGCGAACCCACTATTCACCAATCGCGGATCGTCGCTGACGTCGTAGGTCCTGTGTGCGAGTCAGGAGACTATCTCGCTTTGGGGAGAGATATCCCAATTCAAGAGAGCGGTGACCTTCTAGCCATTATGTCGGCAGGCGCTTATGGCGCCGTGCAGGCTGGGACCTATAATTCAAGGCTGCTTGTTCCTGAGGTTATGGTGAATGGTCCGGATTTTGCGGTGATACGGCCACGTACAAGCTTCGACTCGTTAATTGCGCTCGATGAAATACCGGATTGGATGACAATATGAGTTTATGCAAACCTACTTCAAACACTATTTATTAGATCCATGAATGAAGCAAAGCCCGAAACTGCGGATCATATAGGTGCCGGTATTGTTGTCTCTACAATCCGAAAGCTTCGTAAAATTGTTTTCATATCAAACGCTATAATAATTTTTGAAGCCCTTTGGTCCAGACTCGTAGCGCTTCTTTCTATCATCGGCTTATTTTTTATTTACGCTTTAAGCGGCTTACCAGAATATCTCAGCGCATTCGGTAAAATTTCGATCTTATGTATTTTTGGAATTTTAATTATATGGATTGCTCGAAGTATTTTTTCGATTACACGCCCCAACGCCAAACATGCCATCCGTCGAATTGACCGCGATTCTGGATCACCTCATCGGGCCGTACAGACCATTCTAGATAAGTCGACGCACTCATTGTCAAGAGCAGGACATACGCTCTGGATAAGCAATCTACTCAAGAGAATAGCAACACCAAGGCTTTTTGTTTTTTCACTCGAAAAATCAAATTTGCCCAGACGCGATCCTTTTGCATTGCGGTTTCAGATATGGATTCTCGTCTTTGCACTCGGTTTGATTGGAAGTGGTCAACTAAAATCTGATCTCTTCAATGCTTTTACATTCGATTTATTATCAATCGAGAATAATGCTATTCCGATAGAGGGGTGGATTAATCCTCCCCCTTATACGGGCATACCACCCATAATAATTTCGTTAGATAAATCCGCACGGAATGGAATTGTACATTTTTCTGCACCCATTAATTCGACTTTAGTGATCAAAAATAGCGATAACCACTTAATGATCAGAAATGATCAAAATGGCGTCACGTCATCAAAGGCAAGAGATCAACTCCTAAGGGGCGACTATCAAGCTGATCTGATCGCAAATTCATTTTTACGCATTGACCAAGACGGATCGGATTTGGTCGAACTCGACATACGGATTATTCCGGATCGTGCACCAACGATTGAGATAAAGGACATACAATATCTAGAGACCGAAAAAGTGATGGTGTCATACACCGTTGATGACGACTATCCGGTTCAACATGGTGAACTTCGAATTGTTTCAACATCCTCTCCAATTAGAGGGGGGCAGAAAACAAAAAAGAGTCTCGTTACTGAGCCAGTATTTGAGCTGTCTATGCCAACTGGACGTTCAAACCACGATGCAGAATTAATCATTGAAACATCAAGAACTCCGCGGGCATGGGCTGGCGCAAAGGTCAGGGCGATCCTTTTTGTTAAAGATCAATCGGGGCAAGAGAGCTATTCGAAAGAGTTTACACTTACCCTTCCTGAACGGAGATTCCGAAATCCACTCGCCAGATCACTCGCCGAACTCGGTCAAACACTTTTACTTGAACCAGATCTCAAATCAGACATCGATAAAGATCTTCAAGCGATCGTATCCAACCCGAGCCTATTCGAGATTGATTACGGATCCTATCTAAGCCTTCGTTCCATCTCTAGAAATATTCATGTAGCGACCGGCGATGATCAGCTTTTGGAGGCGGGACTTGATCTTGATCGGCTCGCTCTGGCTTTAGAAGAATCGCAAGGAAATTTGGTGGAGAGCGAGCTTCAAGGTGCTTTGGACGCGTTGCGGGACGAGTTAAATTCTGGAAACCCATCAAGAAATTCGCCGGACTTGATGAACCAATTAAAGCGGGCTTTGGGTCAATATTTGAAAGAGTTAGGTTCAAAACAAAAATCCGCTCGTGAGCCCAAGCTGGAAAATCAACGGCAAAAAAATAAGAATATAAAATCAGATGATTTAATGTCGATGCTCGAAAAACTTGAGCAATTTCAAAAAAATGGCGAACTTGCTGAGGCCGAACGTCTACTTGATCAGTTACGTGATATTTTGCAGGCATTACAATCGGCAGATTCAACACCAAGCGACCCGCAGTCTGAAGATTTTTCATCTCCTTTAGACGATTTAGATCGTATGACGCGATCGCAACAAGATTTGCGGGATCAGAACTTTCGGCGAGGTCAGGGAAAAGATGAAAGTGAGAGTGGACAAGCTGATCAGGGTCAAGAAAAGCTCAGCGAGGACCTTCAAAATTTAATGGAGCAACTTCAGAGCTATGGAGTGCCCAAATTAGAGTCGCTCGAGCAAGCCTTAGAGGCCATGCGTTCGGCGGGGCGTTTATCAAAACAGGGCGGCGGCAAAGGATTAATCGACGACCAAAACAGAGCTCTTAAGGGGCTTCGCCAAGGCAAACAAGAGTTGAGCGATTTGTTGCAGAATACCGATAAAAATAACGCGGGTGGCCCGCCAAGGAACGCTCTGAACGGTAAATCAATATCATCAAGGTCTAAAAATAATGATCCGCAGGGTAGCGCAAAGGGTGAACTCGATGAGTTTGGAAATGATACCGTCAACAAGAGTGGCACTACAAACGGAGCGCGTATGCGTTCTGAAGAAGTTCTGAAAGAGCTTGGCCGAAAACTCGGTGAATCAGGTCGACCGCCGAGTGAAAAAGATTATTTTCAACGGCTATTAGAACTGAATTAGTCAATACGCTAAACACGAAGCCCAATAGAAATTTAGCTCAGATGAACCGGGTACAATATGCTTCGACGATTATATGATTGGACGATTGCTTTGGCAGAAAAGCCGATAGCGCCATGGGCTTTATGCGCAATCGCATTTTCTGAAAGTTCATTTTTTATCGTACCGCCTGACGTCTTGTTAGCGCCAATGACCTTATCGCGCCCTGATCGGGCATGGCGTTATGCGCTAATCTGCACATTTGGTTCTGTGGCCGGTGGAATTCTTGGTTATGCGATTGGTCATTTGCTCTTTGAATCCTTCGGAATGTGGATTCTTGATCTTTATGGTCTCTCTGGGAAAATAGGCGATGTAAAAGCCGGTTATGATAAATATGGCGCATGGCTGATTATTGCAAAAGGCTTCACGCCGATTCCGTTCAAGCTGGTAACGATCGTTTCCGGCGCATTGGACTATAATTTTCCATTATTTGTTGCTCTTTCAATTATAACCCGCGGGGCGCGTTTTTTTCTCTTGGCGGGACTATTGAATCGGTTCGGAGATCCTATTCGGCGTTTTATCGAAAAGCGTCTAAGCTATGTCGTTTTTGGCATTACAGCTCTTACGATTATCGGCATTATTGCAGCTGCTAAACTTGCTTAAAAGGTGGTTCAATGTCGTTGCGGAAATTGAATATCGCTTTTTACTCATCGGCGATTATTTTAATTGGATCAATAGCGGCTATTGGCGGCGCCTGGTTTATTGAACTTGGGCTCGGGATTAAGCCTTGTCATTTGTGTCTTATAGGTCGGCTACCTCATTATATTGGTATACCCCTCGCTGCACTCAGCGTATGGCAGACTTATGTGAGCGGAACTACAAAATGGACGAGGACGCTCTTGGTCTTGTTATCCGCCGTTTATCTCGTGGGAGCGGGCATTGGCGGTTATCACACGGGTGTTGAGGCCCATGTTTTTGCGGGACCTACCGATTGCACCGGTCCGATCGACAAACCGGTTGCTATTCAGGATTTTCTAAAACAGCTCGATACAGTGAAAATCGTCCGATGTGATGAAGTGGCCATGCGGATCTTTGGTTTATCCCTTGCCGCTTGGAATAGCCTGATTTGTTTCGGGCTTACATTCGTTGCCGCCATTGGCGCAAATTCAAGAAATCGCGCTCATAAGTATTATGGCTCGAGCTCGGAATCCCAATAAAGATAATCTAACCAACTTTCATGCAGATAGTTTGGCGGAAAGAGACGCCCATTCTGATGCAGATCATAAACCGTAGGCGCATAGGGCTTTTGTTGCGGGTACATGCGCGCTTGGTTGGGTAATTTGTCACCCTTCATCAGATTGCATGGTGAACACGCCGCGACAACATTTTCCCAGACCGTCTGCCCGCCCTTAGACCGCGGCACCACATGATCAAATGTGAGCTCTTCACGAGCACCACAATATTGGCACGCGAAACGATCCCGCAAAAAGACATTAAATCGTGTGAACGCGGGGTTCCGGGATGGTGGAATGTATGACTTTAGCGAAACAACCGAAGGAAGGCGGATCTCGGCGCTCGGACTGCGGATGGTTTTGTCATAAAATGAGACAATGTTCACCCGCTCGAGAAATACGGCTTTTACCGTATCCTGCCAATTCCAAAGCGACAAAGGATAATAGCTCAACGGCCGATAATCGGCGTTGAGGACCAGCGCCGGACAGGCTTCCGGCGATACAGGTGGCGGAACATGAATCGTCACCGAACTCACTTCCCTCATTCTGACGAAGCGAATCTGTCAGTGACGTTAGTCTACAGGGTCTGTGACGATCTTGTGAAGATGGTACGATCAACACTAATTTATCGGGTGGGAACCGGGGTTTCGCCCCGATAATCGTAAAATCCACGCCCCGCCTTACGGCCAAGCCAGCCCGCCTCGACATATTTCACTAAAAGGGGGCAAGGACGATATTTTGAATCGGCAAGACCCTCATGGAGGACTTGCATGACAGACAGGCACGTGTCGAGACCGATAAAATCAGCGAGTTGAAGCGGCCCCATAGGGTGATTGGCTCCCAGCTTCATAGCCGTATCAATGGCTTCAACGCTCCCGACGCCCTCATAAAGTGTATAGATAGCCTCATTGATCATGGGCAGGAGAATGCGATTAACAATGAAGGCCGGAAAATCTTCAGCGACGGTAATCGTTTTTCCAAGTCGATTGATAAAAGCTTTTGCAGCTTCAAATGTCGGATCCTCGGTTGCAATGCCCCGAATAAGCTCAACTAGCTGCATTTTCGGAACCGGATTCATAAAATGAATTCCGATAAACCGATCTGGACGGTCCGTTGCCGATGCTAAACGCGTAATGGATATCGAAGACGTGTTGGAAGCCAACATCGTTTTGGGTGTAAGCACTTTACATAGTGAAGAAAAAATCTTGCGCTTTACGTCTTCATTCTCTGTTGCGGCCTCGATAACGAGGTCGCATTCGGCAAGATCCGAATAATCAATGCCCGATTGAATTCTTCCGAGAACGGCTTGACGATCATCTTCGTTCAAAGCGCCTTTTGCCGTGAGACGGGCAAGATTGCCGTTAATGGTTGCAAGCCCGCCCGCAACACGATCAGCGCCAACGTCATTTAAAACAACAGAAAGACCAGCCTGCGCGCAGACTTGCGCAATACCAGTTCCCATTTGCCCTGCGCCAATGATGCCGACCGAAACAATTTCACGCGCCATGGCTTCAATACCCCTCGAACCACGTCAGAATCGTCAGGTTACAAACGCTGCGACCAAAAAGAAGGCCATTAACTGGCCTTCGCTAGTTCATTGTCAAGCTCTGGCAATGCGGTGAACAAATCTGCAACAAGGCCGTAATCAGCAACCTGGAAGATCGGCGCTTCTTCGTCTTTGTTGATTGCCACGATGAATTTCGAATCTTTCATGCCGGCGAGATGCTGAATAGCGCCGGAAATGCCAACGGCAATATAAAGTTCAGGAGCGACCACTTTACCCGTTTGGCCAACCTGCCAATCATTGGGTGCATAACCCGCATCAACCGCTGCACGGGAAGCGCCCATTGCAGCATTCAACCGGTTCGCGACCGGCTCGATATAGGTCTTGAAGTTTTCAGAATTAGCCATGGCGCGGCCACCGGATACGATGATCTTCGCAGAGGTCAATTCGGGGCGGTCCGTCTTTGAAAGCGCATCGCCCTTAAATGCCGAAAGACCAGGATTAACGCCCGCCGTAGCAACCTCCACCGAGGCCGAGCCGCCCTGCTCTGCCGCACCAAACGACGCTGTACGAATGGTAAGAACTTTGATCTTATCGAGAGACTGAACCGTTTGCAGAGCGTTGCCCGCATAGATTGGCCGCTCAAACGTATCTGACGCGATTACACGAACCACATCAGATACCTGCATCACGTCAAGTAATGCGGCCAAACGTGGCAAGATATTCTTTCCCGACGATGTCGATGCAGACACGATTGCAGAATGTGTTGAAGCAAGCGATACGAGTAATGTCGCCATAGGTTCTGCGAGTTGATTGGCATAGATTGCATCGTCAACAAGAAGAACTTTCGAAACGCCAGAAAGTTTAGCGGCTTCATCAGCTGC
The DNA here is from genome assembly GCA_947455645.1 of Hyphomicrobiales bacterium. Lineage (GTDB taxonomy): Bacteria > Pseudomonadota > Alphaproteobacteria > Rhizobiales > Beijerinckiaceae > CAIUPE01. Next base: position 12,104 of record CANGPA010000023.1, read on the forward strand.
TGCGCGCGCGTTATGTCCAGCAACAAGAATTGTGACAGGCGCACCGAGAGCGATGGCGGCTGTGAGGGCACGTGCCGTTGTGTCCTTGATTGATTGATTGTCGTGATCAGCAAGAAGAAGCGTTGCCATTAGAATACTCCTGCTTCGGTCTTCAGTTTCGAAACGAGCTCAGCGACAGAATTGACCTTAATACCTGCTTTGCGGCCCGGGGGCTCAATCGTCGAAACAACTTTTAAACGAGGCGAAATGTCTATTCCAAAATCAGCTGGCGTTTTCTCATCAATCGGCTTCTTCTTGGCCTTCATGATGTTCGGCAAAGACGCATAACGCGGTTCATTCAGGCGCAAATCGGTCGTCACGATTGCGGGAGCCTTAAGCTCAACCGTTTGAAGCCCACCGTCGACTTCACGCGTTACGGTAACAGTACCGTCTCCTATTTCGACCTTTGAGGCAAAGGTGCCTTGCGACCAACCAAGCAAAGCCGCGAGCATTTGCCCCGTCGCGTTCATGTCATCATCAATGGCCTGCTTTCCGAGGATCATCAATCCAGGATTTTCTAGGTCAGCAACCGCTTTCAAGATCTTGGCAACGGATAAAGGCTCAACCGTCTCATCCGTCTTCACATGAATACCGCGATCCGCACCCATAGCGAGCCCAGTACGGATTGTCTCGGCGGCACCGGCTGGGCCAATCGAAACCACGACAACCTCTTCAGCCTTACCGGCTTCTTTGAGCCGCAGAGCCTCCTCGACGGCGATTTCGTCGAACGGATTCATCGACATTTTTACATTGGCAAGATCGACACCAGAACCGTCGGGCTTGACCCGGATCTTGACGTTATAGTCGACCACCCGCTTCACAGGCACAATGATTTTCATAATTTCCATTCCAGACTGTTCGATTCGCGGCGTCATCAGATTTACGCCGAGTCCCACCCTGCCAAATTCACAGACGATAAAATGCGTCCGGAACTAAACGCCAGATCGATTCATTGTCAACGGAAGGGCTATATCAAGTCAGACGGATCGCGACACTCGTTGTCGCAATTCAGACCGTCATCACCGTGTTTGGCCGGGAACCCACAATACGTCGCCGTCGCCGCGACGATTAACATAACGGGACGCCACGAACAGGAAATCGGATAACCGATTTATATATTGAAGCGCCGGATCGCTGACCGGCTCATCCGGCAAGCCTGACAACTCAACCATGAGCCGCTCGGCGCGGCGGGCGACCGTACGGGCTAAATGAAGCGCAGCGGCGGCCGGAGCGCCACCTGGCAGAACAAAGGATCGGAGCGGCTTGAGTTCGGCATTGAGCTGATCAATTTCACGCTCAAGTCGATCAACCTGCGAGGCGACAATCCTCAATGGCTCATAAGTAAGTTTTTGACCCGTATCGGGCGTACAAAGATCCGCACCGAGATCAAAAAGATCATTTTGGATACGCGCGAGCATGGAATCAACGAGGGATTCGCTGGTGCCCGTATAGATCCGAGCAACGCCAATGGCAGAATTGGTTTCGTCTACTGTCCCGTAAGCGGCAACCCGACGATCATATTTTGGCCGGCGCGCGCCAGTGCCAAGTGCCGTCGTGCCATCATCGCCTGTGCGCGTATAAATCCGATTAAGGACTACCATGGGACCGTTGCTCCGGGAGAACTCGTTAAATTACGCGCGGGACGGTCGAAAGGATCAAAAAGAATAGCCGAGCTTTAATCCAACATTGGTAATGCCGTTGTTTGGCTGGCAGAGATTGGCATTCGACATGTGTTCGGCCGTTGCCATCAAAGAAAGACGATCGGAGAGTGGCAGCCCAATGACAAATGCCTCTCTAAACAAAGCGGTGCAGCCTAATTCCGACCGATTCGAACCTGCAGGCGGATTGCTTGCATAGCCATTGTTGATTGAGCCACCGAGATCGGCTTCCACAAAAAGGCCACCTGGCAAAGTTACAACCCCCGCTAATCCAGCAAAAGCCGCACTCGTCTTGCCTTGAAGATTAACGTCCGCGCCGATCTGTGGATGGAGCGAAAGGCCATTTGACGATGCAAATGAGCCCAGATCGAGGGCTGGCATGAGCCATTCAATGTTTGCATCGGTCGTGCCGGTTTCTGCGCTCGCGATACCATGCGTTGAAGCACCGAACCTAAATTGACCATTCTTGAAAGCTGGATCCCCCGCCAGAGCATATTGGCTCAAACCAAGAGATACCAACAGGGCTCCTGCGAGACCAATCGCGTTTGCAAACACACTGCGAGACATGATGATGAAAAGGCTCCGGAACTCTAATTAACTCAAGGCTACCATAGCGACCCTGTCTCAGAATGCCAGCACTTTACCCTTTTAATGGTAAATATCAGGCACTCTTAAACCAGATTACGACCATCACAATAATAATCGCGATGAATTGAAGAATGACACGCCAACGCATCAATGTTTGCGATAGCGACGGGCTTCCGCCCCTCAGCATATTAAATAGGCCTAATAACAGAACAACCGCGACCGCGGAGACGGCAATCGGAGCCAGCCAATCAATTAACGCGTCCATGCCGACCAAATCCTAAAAACAATTTCTAAGCTAATTTCGTGTCCGATCGATAATTTCGAACGCGCTAGCCGTGACATAAACATAAAAACTTTTCATCGCATCGTTGGAAAAGACAAATTTGTCGATCTTCCCCGAAAAACGGACAACATACCCATTGTAGAGCGGTTCGACTAGCGCTCCCGCGGGAATTGCAATGCTGAAGACACTTCCGCGCATTCCGTCAAGGTTGAGACACTCAAAACTTGCTGTGACCGCCCCACTGACAAGTTTGACCTCTTTTTCTTGCAGATTCCATGGCTTGCAGACCCAGTCTTTAACAAATTTATCCGTGTAAGCGTCTCTTATCTCGCCAATAAAAGCCGCCAAAGCTTGGCCCGTTTTGCCAGCCTGCGCGTCGGCTTGATGGGCCATCGCTTCCTGCCACAAGGCATAATACCGATCATCAAGCGATTTCTGGTCTTTCGCCTTGGATGCTGGCTCTGATAGGCACGCCGAAAGACCCAGAGCAATAAAAGAGATTGCAGCCGATCGGACCAAAACTCGCAGTATACGTAAAAACATGGTCAACTCCGCAAGATCGGGAATATTTACGTCGGTAGTCTTGCAATATTCTGGCCGTTTCTAGGATTTCGCGACATAAGCCATGGAAGGGCTGGAATTCTTTTGGCAGCCCCTATATAGACAACGCGGCGTTGCCCCTATGGCGGAACTGGTAGACGCGTCCGACTCAAAATCGGATTCCGCAAGGAGTGCTGGTTCGATTCCGGCTAGGGGCACCAAATTTCTCCAAATTTTCTTGAATTTAAAGAAAAGGGCGCCAAAAAGGCGCCCTAAAATGTTGTTTTAATGAGTAAAAACTTATTCCTCGACCGTTGAAGCGCCTTTCAAGGTTACCTTCCGGTCTTTGCAGAAATCCATTTCAACCGGCTCAACCGAAGATCCATCTTCAAATTTTGCTGAAACGGTCGCTTTACATTCTTTGCCAATCTTCACACTCACCGACTTTTTGGGAGCAAGAGGGCTCTTCAGCAAGTTGACGGTCCGGGTAACGGGAGCGGCAGCAGCGCTGTTTGGCGAAAACCAGTCAAGCGGCGCAGCCCACCAGTCATGGCTTTTTGCTGCCGGGGCGGGAGCAGGAACGGTTTCGATCAACGAAAAATCAACAAGCGCTGAAGCTGAAGCGTTAGCCAATGTCACGGATACTTCGCCAGCAGGCTTTTTTGGTGCGGCCTGAGCGGCCGTCGCTCCAATAAGGGTGAGACTGCCGATCACAAGGGCTTTTATTAGTCTGTTCATGGGGTTATCTCCTCGAGTGTAAATCGGCATTTGCCGGATCGAATCGCTATAGCAAAATATTTATTTCATGCCCATGACGACAAAAGCCGAATTGATCGTGGGTAAAAATCAAGAATTGAACCGATCCATTATTCCACAGTTGATTCTGCCTCATTTAAGGCACGGGCTTCTTCAGGAAGCATGATTGGGATGCCATTCCTGATCGGATAGGCCAATTTAGCCGCCTCGCTTACGAGTTCCATCCGAACTGCATCATAACGCAAAACTGTCTTTGTCAGGGGACAAACCAGTAATTCAAGCAATTTCGGATCAATTTTTGTCTGCGAAACATCCAATTTATCGGGCATTCGACCTCACTGCAGCGGTGATTCTGATCCGTCATCGCGACGTGCCAATTCAATTTCTGTAATCGCAACGAGCAATTCAGCGCGGGTCTTCAGATCAGGGGCTTCTAGAAGTGCCTGTTTTTCGCGGGCGCCAAACGGGGCCATCATGGAAAGCGCATTGACCAACGCCTCGTTAGACGCTGCTTCGATACCTTTCCAGTCAATGGAAAGACCATTTGCCTCGGAGAACTCTCTTAGAGCCGTAAGGACAGATTTGCGATCGACGACATCTTCCCCGGCTCGCGCCTCAAAATCCACTGTGAATTCGTCATAACGAACCTCATATTGTCGGAACGGCGCGAGCAAAGGCAGTTCTTCGATGATCCTAAATCGCGAGACACCCGTCAGTGTAATGATGTACCGATTGTCGCCCGCTTCAGCGAATTGCGTAATGCGACCTACGCACCCTACTTCATAAAGGTCTGATGGGCGCCCGCGATTTCCCGCATTCACGTCCGGCTGGATCATTCCAATCAATCTTGACGTCCGGAGCGCCTCATCAATCATCGCCATGTAACGCGGCTCAAAAATGTTCAGTGGCATTTGTCCCCGAGGCAACAAAAGAGCCCCTGGCAACGGAAAGACCGGAATGACCAACGGTAAATCCGATGGGCCTTTGTAGACGACATTCATGGTGAACCTCGAAAAAGGCGCGAGTGATAAACGGGTTAACGAAACAAGAGCGCGGACAGTTTCCTCCGACCGGCTTTTGTCATCTCGTCCATGGGCCCCCACGCTTCAAAAAATTGAATCAATTGCTTGCGTGCGCCATCATCATTCCACGCACGGTCTCGTTTCACAATTTCAATCAATGCATCAACCGCCCGCTCTTGATCGCCCGCAGCGGCCAGCGCAACCGCGAGATCAAATCGCGACTGGTAATCATTGGGGTTAGCTGAAATGGCCGCTTCAAGAGCACCGAGATCGCCAATCGAAGATGCCTGTTCGGCAAGATCAAGAGCCGCTCGAGCAGCGACAATTTCGGGATCTTTTTCACGATCCGCTGGGACAGACTCGAGATAGCCCTTCGCGGCATCCATATTTCCAGCGTCAATATAAAGCCGCGCTAAAGCACCAATCGCCGCCGTATTTCCGGGGTCCTCAAGCAATACATTTCCGTAGGCTTCCATTGCCTGTGGAACATCTCCGACCTCAACCAATGCGGCAGCGGCTTCAAGGAGCTCCTTCGTGCCGCCAGGCAGTTTACCAACAAGGCGCTCGATAAAATCAGTAATTTGGCTCTCCGGAAGAGCGCCAACAAAGCCATCTATTGGCTGACCTTTGTCAAAGGCAATGACCGCTGGGATGGATTGAATACCCAGCTGACCTGCAATCTGCGGGTGATCGTCAATATTCATCTTGGTCAAGCGGACGCGTCCTTTGGACGAAGAAACGGCACGCTCGAGCGCGGGAGCCAATTGTTTACAAGGACCGCACCAGGGCGCCCAAAAATCAACAAGGACAGGCTGCGACATCGATTCGGCGATCACATCCTGCCGAAAGCTTGCGGTTGTGATGTCTTTGGTCGCGGCAGTCTGAGCCGCATGTTCTTGAAGCGTCATTGTTCCCCTCGACACAAATTGTCACATGTTCACTGTCTTGGAAGCAGTACCGCATCCATTGGCTTCAAAGTGACATAGGCATGACAACGCTCCACGGCAATGCAGAAGAGCCAAGAACCGTCAATTATTCTGCAGATGGCGCCTCACCAACCGCCAAAACAGCCGGCTCATGCCCGGTAGCGGACATAAAGGCAATTAGTTCGTCTCGCGCTATTCCGGTTGTCATGCTGTTGACCAGAGGGTGAACATTGATCCGCTCGAAAGCCATCAATCGATGATCAAGAATTGCCTGAACTTTGATCTCTTTATCATTAAATACCGCAAACGGCGTCACTGAACCAGGCTCTACGCCGAGATGGTCGCGCAATTGATCAGCTGAACAAAAGCTAACCCGGCCAGATCCACCTATAACCTCATGAATTGATTTCAGGTCAATTTTTGTATCTTCCAGGGCAGAAATGAGAAAAAGTCCGCCCTTTTTATCCTTCAGGAAGAGGTTTTTGACATGGGCGCCCGGAATCTCGCCCCTTAGACGTTTTGATTCCTCAACCGTGAAGACTGGCGGGTGATGAATGGTTTCCGTCTTGATTCCTAACGTTTCCAAATAGGCAAAAAGGTCATCAGGAGATGCGGACATGTTCTAAATTCCGAATTATTCGTGATTAAGGCGTTCTATTGTGCTCACCGATTTCGAGCAAGAGATGGGATTGACCGCGAGAACTACGGATGAGGAAGCCTGTTGCATCTGAGCGGGACTTGAGTCATATAGCCGTCGGCGTGGCCGTGAAGGCTGTTCTGATTACGGATGCGGGTGTAGCTCAGGGGTAGAGCACAACCTTGCCAAGGTTGGGGTCGAGGGTTCAAATCCCTTCGCCCGCTCCAAATCAGACCAAATAGACGGCTCGATGTTGAGCCGATTGGTAAACGGCTAGCCCGCGCGCTTTAGGCGCCTTATCGAATCATCGTAAATCTTTACACCCGAAATGATCGCGATGAGCACCATTCCCGAATTCGGGAATCCATCCATTCGATATCAATCGATGAGGACGGAATTTGGCCAACCCATGCGTGAAATGCGTGAATCATGCCACGCGCAACCCGCCATGCATGAGGAATGTCGGCCTCTGCAAGACGACGGGCGAATAAGGCCGCATCATCTGCCAAGGGGTCGCATTCAGCACTCAGAATAATGGTCGCGGGCCAAGCATTCGGTAATGAGTGTCGGGCAGGCGACAATTCCGGATGATCGAGCGCGATATCCCGTCCACGATAGGCTTCGGCGAAAAGGTCGAGGCTCGATTTTTCTAAAAAATTGCCCTGACCAAAAATCGAAGCCGATGGCAAGCTTTGTGTCATATCGAGCCACGGGCTCAGCATGATGAGCAAATCGATCGGGCTATTTCCGAGTTCGATGAATCGACGCGTGACCGCCGCTACGAGGCCTGCACCAGCGCTGATCCCACCAAGAGCCATACGGGTTGTCTGGATACCAGGAATGGCACCGCTTACGATGGCAGAAACGATATCTTGTCCATCATCAACGCCAGCGGGCCATGGATTTTCGGGCGCGAGGCGGTACGAGATTGAAACGACATTCGTCGGAACAGACGCAGCCAAACGCAGCGCCTCATGATGAACATCATCTAATCCTCCCACGGCATATCCGCCACCATGGACAAATATGATGGTTGGAAGATCACGATGTGTATGAGGGCGATATACACGGATCGGTCGTTCGCCTCCCCGTGTCTTGATGGTCGACCTCTCAACCTCCACCTCGGGCCGTTCCTCAACGGCCTTCTTTAATGGATATTGCACACGCCCCCAATGACGTTGCTCCGGAAAATTTTGTAGACTGCGCGCCGGAACGCCGTGCTCTTTCTGCCAGTCTCCCAACATTCGAATAAGATCACGAACTTCAGGATGAAGGGGCATATTCTAAACCTCGGATTTCTTAAAATTTTATAAGAGCCATGTAAGACAAGGAAGATATCAACCTCACTTTACAACCGATAATTGTCTATGGGTGCACATGCGAACTTGAACTGACATCAAGATTTTTCTGCATAAAAACAAGATCAAGCCACCGGTCAAATTTCCAACCAACTTCTTTTAGTCGTCCCGTTTCGGAAAAACCAAGGCTCCTATGAAAGTGGATCGATCCCGCATTATCGGCTGATACACCTCCGATCATAATATGCTTTCCCATGGCCCTTGCAGCTTCAAACAAAGGTGGCATCAACTGTTTACCCACACCTTTGCCGTGATGGTGACGATGCACATAAATCGAGTGTTCAACCGTATGCAAATAACCATCATGCGGTCTGAAATCACCAAAACTTGCAAAGCCGAGAATTTCATTTCCAAGCGCCGCAACCAAAACAGGAAAATTGCGCTCTTTGCGATCAAGGAACCAGGCACGACGATTTTCGAGCGTTACGACGTGATGTGAAAAAATCGCGGTTGAGTTCAAGATCGCATCATTCACAATCTCAAGAATGCCAGCGAGGTCCGAGATTTCAGCCGGTCTGATCATCAGCGTCATTGAACATCGTCCTTTTTTATTCGCGAAGACATCAAAGGTAGTCTAGCGCGAGTTTCGGAACGATGCGAATAATCTTTTTCTTGAAACGTCAGGGTATAACATTTTGCGCCTAAGGCAATGGAGCCAGCAGAAATATACGAAAATTAGAGTTTTCCGATTCTTATATCAAGATATTGATTTTATTGAATATTTCGCGGATTTTTTTCTTGGAGACCTTAGGCACTCTTGTCCTCTTCAGTCGTTCACCCATAAACTGTTCACGCTCGAAGTCTGCGTTTCCCGAATGCAATCTATTTTGTCGGTTTTTGGTTACCCGTTTAATACCCTCGGCAGCAGGTGAAAATCTCAAGGCATTTAGACATGTAAAAGCATTTCGATACGACAACACAGACTGTGTTTTTAGTCTAATGAATTTTTATTGAGCTCGCTCTCACGGTAAAGCTTTAAAAAAGAGGTATCGTTTAGAAATGAACAAAATTCGTATTTTAGTCGTTGGCCTAGGCACAATGGGCTTGAGTCACGCGCGTGCTTATCAAACCATTGATGAATTTGACCTTGTTGGTCTTTGTACCAATCGCCCCGAAACGCGCGATGATCTGAAGACTGAATTTAAGTCGGTGTCTCTTTTTGCGGATTATGATCAAGCCTTGGCTGAATTGAAGCCTGATGCGGTTTCGATTTGCACCTATACGGAGACCCATGCCGAGTATTGCATGAAAGCATTGAATGCCGGCGCACATGTTTTTTGTGAAAAGCCGCTCGCGCACCGGATTGAAGATGCTGAAGCCGTCGTTACGCTGGCAAAACAAACAAAGAAGGCCCTCATTATCGGCTACATCTTGCGTGTTCATCCATCATGGACGCGCTTTGTTGAAATGGGGCAATCGCTCGGCAAGCCCTTAGTCATGCGGATGAATCTCAATCAGCAGTCCTCAGGATCGTTCTGGGGTGTTCATAAGCGTCTAATGGCATCAACATCGCCGATTGTGGATTGTGGCGTTCACTATGTCGATGTGATGTGTCAGGTGACGCGCTCAAAGCCGATATCCGTTCACGCCATTGGTGCACGGTTGACTGATGAAATTCCTAAAGACATGTATAATTATGGCCATCTCCATTTGAATTTTGAAGATGGTTCGGTCGGCTTTTATGAGGCGGGTTGGGGCCCGATGATGAGTGAGACCGCCTTTTTTATCAAAGATATGATTGGTCCGAAGGGATGCGTTTCCATCATTGGCTCATCGGACCATGATTCCCAAGATCATGATGGCCACACGAAAACGGGCATGATCAAATTGCACCACGCCGCACTCAATAGAGAAGGCCAATTTTTGAAATCTGATGAACATATTCCGATGGCGAGCGAACCGGGACATCAGGAGCTTTGCGAGGCGGAACAGCGTTTATTTCTTGATGCGATTTTATCTAGCCGTGATCTCACGGACCATCACGAAGACGCGCTCAACTCCTTACGCATCGTTTTCGCTGCCGATGAAAGTATGAAGACCGGTAAAGTGGTTTATCTATAAGCGCTTTTCAGACGGTCAGCGTGACTTTAGATAAATGAGGCGGCCTATCCGGATCAAGTCCCTTTAGGCACGCTGTCGCTTTGGCATGTCGATAGAAATCATGGAGCATTGGTAGGGGCGCCAAGAGAGGGTGGCGTACTTTCCTCTGCTCCTGATTATCAAAGACAATCATCTGCGCGCCCAAAACTTCCAATTGCTTGATGGTCGCCACCATGCTGGCGCGCGACTCATCATTTGGAATAAATGCTACAATCGGGAATCCTTCGGTTATCAATGCAGCAGGGCCATGCAGTACCTCGGCCGATGAAAAAGCCTCGGCATGAATACGACATGTTTCTTTCAATTTTAACGCCGCCTCAAATGCGATGGGTAACGTCATGCCGCGGCCAATGACGAAACAATGAGACAAGGAGGCCAAGCGGTCACATTTTTCTTGTGACAAGCCGATCGTGGATATCAGTGATGAAACCTCGTTTGTTGCCGTTAACAGAGAGTTATCTCTAAACCACTCAGCTGTTAAACGCGCTCCGGCCGCAATAGAGGCGATAACCGATTTTGTGGCGGCGACAGCTCGTTCGGGCGCCGCGTGAATATCAATCGAATAGTCTGCAATTTTGCTCAAAGGCGCTGCGGCATCATTTAAGATTGCGATCGTTAGGGCGTCTGATTCTTTAACCATCGATAAGAGCGCTGCGAGGTCGGGGCTTTGGCCTGATTGTGAAACCGCAACGGCGAGACTGTTATTTTTCTTTAATCGCCCATGATAAATCGACGCGAAAGATGGCGTCAGCGAGGCTACCGGAATTCCGCCAAGCCGGCTGATGAGTAGGCCAATATAGAGAGCGGCATAATCTGAACTGCCACGTGCTATCGTTATGGCATGTGTGGGTTCCCGCGCTCTAAGCATTGGAGCAATGGAGGCAATCTTCGCCCACTCGTGCTTTTTCTGGCGATTGACCACCTCTTCCAGTTCGTCGATCTCTTGAGCCAAGAGGGATGAATGCCGGTCCATTTGTATCGCGCTCCGCAACTCTTTAGGGTGTTACCACGAAAGAGGAGTCGGCCCCAAGTGAAGCGGCGACGCTTTATTGCGGTGTGGGCTGATCCAGGGAGTTGGGCATGACAATTGACGTGATGGATGATCAGGCGGCTCTGCACTTTATGCTGGATATCCAGGCGCAGGCTATCGCATCTGTGCCTCAGGCCTTTGACGCGATTGCAGAGGCCGCACACCATATTGCGCATGTTATCGGCAGTGGAGGGCGGTTGATCTATTGCGGTGCCGGGTCCTCTGGTTTGATCGCCTTGCAAGATGGTGCCGAATTGCCGGGCACATTCGGCATTGATCCTGGCCAAATCGTTTTCCTTTTGGCGGGAGGCATTGAAAACGCCCATAATCTTATGGGCCATGTTGAAGATGATGAGGACACGGCCACGCGCGCCGTCGAGGCTCTCGAGCCGCTCCATAATGATGTGATCATCGCTCTATCGGCGAGCGGAGCCACACCTTACACGCTCGCCGCTGCCCGCGCTGGAAAGCAGGCTGGGGCAAAGATTATCGGCATAGCCAATAAGCCCCAATCGGCCCTCCTCGCTCTTGCCGATATGCCGGTAAGCGTCCCAACACCTCCAGAAGCGGTGACGGGATCTACCCGAATGGCAGCCGGAACCGTTCAAAAATGTATTTTGGGTCTGATATCGACATTGGCCCATGCACGGCTCGGCCATGTTTATCAGGGCGAAATGGTCAATTTGCGGGCGGATAACGAAAAACTGCGTATTCGCGCCGTTGATATTGTCAGCCGCGTTTCGAGCATTTCCGGAGAGCAAGCAAGGGAGTTGCTTGCCTTGGGGTCCCATCGCGTTAAAGACGCCATTCTTCTGGCCGAAGGCGCCGACGGTGCCGCGCATGCCCAAAACCTACTGGGCGAGACAAAGGGGCATCTGCCTGAAGCTCTGCGCCGCTTGAAAAGAGGCCCGAACCTGTGACTTAATGGAGAGGTCTATAAACAAGGCCAACGCAATGGCCTGATCAAATGGGGAGAAATTCGATGGGCAAGCTTCGGCTACTCAAGATCGCTTTGGCGGCGACGACACTCGCTGCGACGATGGCGGCCGCTCATGCGGGTAATTTAAAGATTGAAAGTTGGCGCAATGACGATGCCGACATTTGGAATTCAAAAATCATTCCGGCTTTCAACAAGTCGCATCCGGATATCAAAGTTGAGTTCGCGCCAACCGCTCCGAAGGAATACAACGCGGCGCTGAATGCGCGCCTCGCAGGCGGCACGGCCGGTGATCTGATTACCTGCCGTCCGTTTGATGCGTCTCTCGAACTTTTCAATAAAGGCAATTTGACGGCGCTCAATGACCTTAAGGGAATGGCGAATTTCTCGGATGTCGCGAAGTCGGCCTGGACGACTGACGATGGCAAGACAACATTCTGCTTGCCGATGGCCTCCGTTATTCATGGCTTCATGTACAACAAAGACGCGCTGAAAAAAGTAGGCGCCTCTGAACCAAAGACCATGGAAGAGTTCTATGCATTGCTGGAAAAGCTGAAGAAAGATGGTACATATGTGCCGCTCGTTCTCGGTACGGCTGACCAGTGGGAATCAGCGACCATGGGCTTCCAGAATATCGGCCCAAACTATTGGAAAGGTGAAGAAGGCCGTAACGCTCTGATCAAGGGCACCCAAAAACTTACCGATGCCCCCTATGTCGCCACATTCAAAGAATTGGCGAAATGGGGCCCGTATCTCGGTTCGGGCTATCAAGCTCAAACTTACCCAGACAGCCAAAATCTATTCTCGCTCGGCAAGGCAGCGATCTATGCTGCGGGCTCGTGGGATATCTCCACCTTCCGCACGCAAGGCAATATTCCGCTCGGTGCGTTTAAAGCACCGCCGCCAGCCGGTCAGTCGGATTGCTATATTTCCGACCACACCGATATCGGCATCGGCTTGAATGCCGCCTCGAAGAATGCGGCTGATGCGCGTGTGTTCCTTGATTGGATGGCAACCTCGGAATTCGCTGAAATCTTCGCTAACAGTCTGCCGGGCTTCTTCCCGCTTTCGAATGCCAGGATCACTGTGAAGGACGACGTCGCAGCGACCTTTTTGTCGTGGCGCGGCGAATGCAAATCGACAATCCGCAACTCGTATCAAATTCTCTCGCGCGGTACGCCTAACCTTGAGAATGAGCTTTGGAACGTTTCTGCTCAGGTGATCAATGGTAAAATGTCACCCGAAGATGCAACGAAGCAACTCCAGGCGGGCCTTGCTAAGTGGTATAAGCCACAACAGTAAGACGGCATTGGTTCTGAAGAGGGAGATCGCAAGGTCTCCCTCTTCTCATTTTCAAAAAGTAAATCCGCACTGAGATGCGGACGGGGCAAGGGGATGTGAATGATCAAGAACAACGCCCGTCGTCTGTTTTTGCTGATCTTCTTTCTCGGTCCTGCCGTTCTGATTTATACCATTTTTTCCGTTTATCCCCTTATTGCCACAATGAGCCTCTCAACCTTTACGGCTGATGGTTCAGGTGTCCGCCATTTTGTCGGTCTCGATAATTATCTCGTTCTGATATTAGACAAGGATTGGCGCGAGCCGTTTTGGAATGCGTTCCTGAATAATATTTTGTTTTTTATCATCCATATGCTCGTACAAAATCCGATTGGCATTGCGATTGCCGGATTACTCAGCCTTCCGAACCTTAAATTCCGAGCGACCTATCGGACTTTAATCTTTACGCCGACGATGCTCTCTGTCGTGATTATCGGCTTTTCGTGGAATCTTATTTTATCGCCGCTATGGGGTATCTCCGAGGGGTTCTTAAAATTTTTTGGCTTAGGAATCCTCTTTAAACCATGGCTTGGCCTAGAAGGATCGGCGCTAATTACCATCGGTCTGATTTCAGTCTGGCAATTTGTCGGCATTCCACTCATGCTTATCTATGCGGCGCTTTTGAACGTTCCGAGCGAATTAGTTGATGCCGCACGAATTGATGGTCTTAGTCATTTAAGAATTTTTTTCTCGGTGAAACTACCGCTCATCGCGCCGACCATCGGCCTTGTGTCTATATTGACATTTGTGGGGAATTTTAACGCCTTTGATTTGGTTTATTCGATTAAAGGTGCCTTGGCGGGACCGAATTTCTCAACCGATCTCTTAGGCACATTTTTCTACAGAACCTTTTTTGGCAATCAGTTGCAATTGGGCAGCCCTACAATGGGAGCGACAATTGCTACATCGATGTTTCTTATTATTCTCATTGGTGTCTGCATTTATCTCTATGGCATTCAGCGCCGTCTCGAACGGCATAGTTTTTAAGGGTGTGACGCGATGAGAGCAAAAGGGAGCGCCGCGCTCATCCATATTTTTCTGATTTCCTATTCTTTGATTGCGGTTCTACCGATACTTCTTGTTGTGATGAATTCCTTCAAAGTGAGAAAGGCGATTTTCGGTACGCCGCTC
>CANGPA010000024.1 GCA_947455645.1 Hyphomicrobiales bacterium
ACACGCCGATTGCGGATTGTTTCTTGAACGGCATCACACGCCGGACGGTGATTGATCTGGCAAAGGCACGCCAGATCGAAGTGGTCGAACGGCGCATCATGCCGGACGAACTCGCAAGCTTCGAGGAGTGCTTCATCTGCGGCACGGGCGCTGAAGTGACGCCGGTGTCCGAGATTGGCCCTTACGCTTTCACACCCGCGGCGATCTCGCGCGCGATGCTTGACGACTATACCGCCGCCGTTAACGCGTGATCTTGTGACGTCTCCGGTTGCGTCGAGCGCCCTTTTACTGGGATAAGACCGGCCATGGCGTGGAATCAGTCAAGCTCGACCGAACGACGCGGCTATCATCACGGCAATCTGCGTGAAGCCTTGATAGCGGCTGCGCTCGATTTGATTGAACAAAAAGGGGTTGGCGGGTTTACCGTCGCCGATCTCGCGCGTGCGGCACAGGTTTCGCCCGCCGCCCCCTATCGCCATTATCGCGACAAGGATGATCTTCTCGCCGATCTCGCTCGCATCGGCTTTGAACGCTTTGGCACCGCGCTCTTAACCGCTTGGGAGCATGGCAAGCCCGATCCCAAAACAGCCTTGATTCGCGTTGGACGCAGCTATCTCGATTTCGCGCGTAAGAACCCGGCGCTCTACGCGACGATGTTTGATTCAAGCCTGCCCATTGCGGCGCGGCCCGACTTGAGCGAAGTGGCGGATGCGTCTTTCCAAGTCTTGCGCATGGCTTGCGAGACCATTCTTGCGGGCTTTACGACGGGCACGAAACCGCCCGCGCTCATGGTTGCGCTTCATATTTGGTCTCTTTCGCATGGAATCGCCGGACTTTTCGTCCGTCCTGACCGCAGTCCGCGACCCATTCCGATTGCCCCCGAAGAGCTGCTTGAGGCCGCCGTGCTGATTTATCTCGACGGTTTGAAATCTTCCCCAAAACAGTAAATTTATTTCAATCTTTTTTGTACTAGCCAATGCCGACCGTCATCAGCGCTCGGTTCGCCGGTGGCTTTTCTGTTCCCTGAAAAAAATGTTACCGAACCTGTCCTAACGGAAGCTCTAGCCGTGTCAGTGTTGCAGAGCCGGATAATCCGACTCGGTAACAGAGGATGAGGACAACACAATGCAATATATGATGATGTTTTTTGAGAACGAAGCTGAGATCGCCGCCCCGCGCGACAGTGCCGAACGCACCGGACCCTATTGGGACGCCTGGAACGCGTATGTGAATGCGCTGTACCAGTCAGGTATCGTTCAAAAGGGCGATCCGCTGATGCCTCCCGCTACGGCAACCACGGTCAGGATCGATGGCGGCAAGCGCCTCGTGCAGGACGGACCGGTGGCCGCGACCAAGGAACAGCTGGGCGGTTATGTTGTCATCGAAGTCGCGGATCTCGATGCAGCACTGTCTTGGGCGGCGCGCTGCCCTGCGGCATCTCACGGGGCTGTCGAAGTGCGTCCGCTGCGGCAACTTCCCACCCAACGCTAAGTGGAGGACGGCGACCATCAAGACGTTGGGCGGCGGGCGACGGAAAACGCCGTCCGCACCTCTTATGGGCGGCTTCTTGCTTATCTCGCGCGGCAATGGCGGGACGTTGCTGCGGCTGAGGATGCACTCTCCGAAGCATTTGGGCGGGCGCTCGAAATCTGGCCGACGCAAGGCGTGCCAAAGAACCCCGATGCGTGGCTTTTGGTCGTCGCGCGCAACCGATTGCGCAATGACGCGCGTGCGCGAAAAACACGCGAACAGATCGCCGACAGCCTTCTGATTCTGACACCGACAGAAACCGAGGATATGCCAGCAATTTCAGACAAGCGTTTGGAGCTGATGTTTGTGTGTGGCCACCCAGCCATTGATGCGGCCGCGCGCACGCCGCTGATGTTGCAAACCGTGTTGGGGCTAACAGCAGAGCGGATTGCATCATCATTTCTGGTTTCGCCCGACACGATGGGACGGCGATTGAGCCGCGCCAAAGCGCGCATCAAGGACACGGGAATCGCTTTTGAAGTGCCCGAGGAAAGCGAACTCGGCGAACGCATGGAGTGTGTGCTTGAAACGATCTACGCCGCCTATGGGCAAGGCTGGGACAGTGCGGGCAGTGATGATCAGACACGCAAAGGGCTCACTGAAGAAGCCATCTGGCTCGCGCGCCTGCTCGTAGAACTGCGCCCGAACGATGCCGAGGCGCTGGGCCTTTTGTCACTCATGCTCTTTTGCGAAAGCCGCCGCGCCGCGCGTCAGGTAAATGGAAATTACGTACCTCTGGCCGAGCAGGATACAACGCTCTGGGATTTGCCGATGGCACAAGAAGCCGAGGAAAAACTGCGGGCGGCGGGCGGGCTCAAGCAGCCGGGACGTTTCCAACTCGAGGCGGCGATCCAATCAGTGCTGGTTCATTCTCGTTTGACGGGCGCGGATATGCGCCTGCCGACATGGACACTCTATCGGTTATTGACAGAGAAGGCCCCCACAATCGGCAATCTGGTGGGGCTCGCTGCCGCCACGGCCGGGGTGCATGGCCCTGAAGCGGGTCTTAAAGAATTGGCTGAACTGCCTGAACCGGTAACGCGGGATTATCAGCCCTTCTGGGCGCTCAAAGCGCAATTGCTGCAACAGCTGGGCACGGACCAACAGGCGACGGCGGCGGCATTTAAGCGCGCCATTGGGTTGACGGAGGATGAAGCCGCACGCGCCTATCTTATTGATAAATCAACGAAAAAAGCGGGTTGATCCTTGCGAGAAGCCATCCCGCATATGCGGCGCCAGCCTACCCGCCAAAATTCCGACACAAGCCTGATGCCAATTCGTCTTGACGAAAGACATCGTCTGTCCCATATATGTAAATGTTATTTACATTTACTTCGACAGGAGCGAAGTATGCTGAGATCGATGATCTATAAACTCGACGACTGGGGGCGGCCCGGCTGGCTCGCCGCCATGATTGGCGGATTTGTTGTGTTCTGGCCCGTTGGCCTTGTGATCCTTTCTTACATGATCTGGAGCGGACGAATGAGATGCAACACATGGGCCTATGCGTATGGCGATGAACCGCGCGCACGCTGGGAGCGAAAGATAGACCGGGTTCAGGCGAAAATGGACCGGATGCGGAGTTTCTTCGGGGACCGTGAGAGCCGGAGCGCGGAGCGCGCGCCGCATTTCTCACCAACAGGCAATCGCGCCTTTGATGATTATCGCGAAGACACGTTGAATAAGCTTGAACAAGAGGCGGATGAATTCCGCTCCTTCCTCGACCGCTTACGCCATGCAAAGGACAAGGCCGAATTCGACTTGTTCATGGCCGAGCGGCGGAGCCAAGCGAGCAAAGACGAGCCGCGCGACGTCACACCGTAACGACCGCGCGCAAGATGAAAACAAACAACCGCCTCGACGCGTTTCGGGGCGGTTGTCTTTTTTTGATAACGGAATTTAATTCGTGACAACGCGTGATCTGATGCGTGTTCAACGCAATGATCGAACAGCACCTTTGGCTCAGTAAAGACGCCCGCCTTTGGGCACCGCCCGATCAGGACGAATGAGCATCACTTTGCCTTCGGCATCCGGCACACCGAGCGTCAACACTTCCGACATAAAGGGTCCGATCTGGCGCGGCGGAAAATTCACAACCGCGAGCACTTGCGTGCCGACAAGCTCTGCAGCGGAATGATTTTCGGTTATCTGCGCCGATGATTTTTTAATGCCAATCGGATCACCAAAATCAATTTTCAATTTGATCGCGGGTTTGCGCGCCTCAGGAAACGGCTCGGCTTCGATGATTGTGCCGACGCGGATGTCGACTTTCAAAAAATCATCAAATGAAATTTGCGGCGCGGGCGATGGCGCGTCTGCCATGACTTCTTATCCTGTTGATCAGCGGCGTTAAATCGACGGATCCAAATCCGCATCATTATGGCGGGGCGTACGGCGATTTTTTGCCATCGCCCATCCGCGTTCTGCCGCGCGATGCAACGCGCCTGACAAAGGCGCGGTCATGCGTTCAAGATCCTCAAGACGATTGATCACCATGCCGCCGCGTTTCAATTCTTCATCAAGCGCGGCCATGGTGCGGGACAATCCCTGATCCTCATCACGGAACCACACATCCATCACTTTCGCATAGGCCAATACCGCGCCCTGCAGTTTCAAAAATCCAACCGGGCCTTCGGTTTCAACGCCAGCGGCCGCCAACATAAACCGCATCGAATTGAGTGCAGCCTGATTGAGCGCGGCAAGCGACAAAGGCTCGCGCGCCAAACCTTGTGCCATGCGGCGCAAGGCGGCTTTATAGGGCGCCAGCACATCAAAGCGACGCATCAGCACATCGAAGATCCGATCACGGGTTGATTCATCGGCGAGGCTTTTGTCGTCATCGGCCAGAACCTTGTGGTCAACGCGCCGATTGAAGCCCCCGAGAATCGCACCTTTTGAGGGAAATGCATCGCGGAATTCGGCAAGTGTGACACCCGCGCGCTCGGCAATCTCGCTAAGCTCGATCCGATCCCAATCACGCTCGGCGGCAAGATCCATCAACGCATCGATGATGCGGTCACGCGTCGAATGTCCGGCCTTCGAATGTCCAGCGGTCGAATGTCCAGCTGTCGAATGTCCATCTTGGGTCATTGCGCGCTCCTGTTTGACGAGAGCCTATCAGATGGCGGCGTCTAAAGCGATTGTCCAGACGGGATTAGCCCGATAGGTCCGCCGCGCGACGCCGCGCCGCATGCACGGTGCTGGCAATCAGCTTTTCAAGCGCGCCCTCGCCCATGAGCACCGTCAAACCGGCTGCCGTGGTGCCGCCCGGTGAGGTAACATTCTGCCTCAAGGTTTCGGCGGACAAATCCGAACGGTGGAGAAGTTCTCCCGCACCCTCAACGGTGGCGCGGGCGAGTCTCAACGCCAGATCAGCCGGAAGACCTTCCGCCTCCCCCGCTTTCGCCAGACATTCCACAAGGTGGAACACATAGGCCGGACCCGAACCCGACACACCCGTGACCGCATCAATGAGCTCTTCGCGATCTACCCATTCAACCTGACCCACACCTTTCAACAATGTATCCGCAATCGCTTTTTGCTCAGGTGTAACCTCAGCGCTTGCCACCGCGCCCGAAATGCCGCGCCCGACCGAAGCCGGAAGATTGGGCATGGAGCGCACAATAGAGCGCGCCTCAGGCAGACGCGCTTTCAGATTGGCGATGGTCTTGCCGGCCAGTATCGAGACAACCAAAGTTTCAGCCCCCGCAAGCGGCGCGAGGACCGGCGCTGCGGCATCGAGCATTTGCGGCTTGATACCCAAGACCAGAACCTGTGGCACGGCGGGTGGCGTGGCCGGATTCAAACGCACACCCTTCGCTTTGCAGAACGCGGTAAGCTGCGGGGCGGGAAGCGGATCGATCACGGTGACGGCATCGCTCGAAAGCCCGGAGGCGATCCACCCCTCGAGCATCGCACCGCCCATTTTTCCGGCGCCGACCAAGACCAAGGATTTTGGAAATAAAGAGTCGGGACTCTCTGCGCTCATCTTTTTATCTCACCCTCTGGATTGTGCTGATCAACGCGATGTGATCCCGAAACAAGAGCATGGTCACAAGAACATGAACCGGTTTTTGTTTTACGCTTCGCCCACGGTTTCAAACATGGTTGCCGCGAGCGCATCAACGGGCGACTTGCCCGACCACATGACAAATTGAAACGCCTGATAATGCCGATCACATGTATCAACAGACAGATTCATCAAAGCATCGCATTGATTGTCTGTGACGGCCGCGCCGCCTGTCAACATCAGCGAATGACGGAACATCACCACATCGGTTTCCGACCACATATCGAAATGACCAACCCACAATTGCTCATTGATGCGCGTCATCAAATCGGCAATCTCGATGCGCTTGCGCTCGGGTATTTTCAAATCAAAAGCGCAAGCCACATGCAGCGCCTCGATCCCCTCAAGCCAGGTGAAGGCGACATCATAAGAGGTCCAGCGACCTTCTACCTTGACGGCGATCTCATCATCACCAGAGCGCTCAAAGCTCCAATCATTGAGATGTGCGAGGCGTTCGACCGTATCGAGCGGGTGCTCGCTGCGCTCTTCACTCTGGGTATCAATCAGCGACATTCTAATTCCAGCTGCCTCGACGCGCGCCCCGACCGGGGACGTTCTCAAACCGTCAGGCAGACTGGACGCTCACGGATTCGACTGAATCGCACAATCGCCGATCACCCCTGTCCACAGGCCTTTGCCTTCGAATCAGGGTCTTAACAGAAACGAATCAGGAAGACGCGTCGAGTTTTGATTCGATTGCCGCCAAACGCTGTGCAAGCCGATCATTCTCCTCACGCGCGGCGACCGCCATGGCACGCACCGCTTCAAACTCTTCACGCGAGACAACATCCATATCACGAATCAAACGTTCGAACTGCGCGCGCATCACGGTTTCAGCCTCGCGCTTCATACCGGTTGCGACGCCGGCCGCGTCGGTCATCAACCGCGAGAGATTATCAAAAATAGGATTGTTCGACGATGACATGACTCTGTTAACCTTTATCGAGGCCGCGCGGAGCGGCAGCCAAAACGCAATGGGTTCTTATACCATAGTCATGCGCACGCGTCGCGCGGGAAAATGCGCGCGTTGGCCCACGCCTTGACGGTGACAGATGAAAAGCGCAAGCCTCCGCGCACGCCCATGCCGCACCAACCCACGCGCCTCCCATGCCCTTATTCGTTCTTCCTTTTCCGCAGATTGATCCGGTTCTTGTTCAATTCGGACCTTTTGCGATTCGCTGGTATGCGCTCTCCTATATTGCGGGGCTTGTGCTCGGCTGGCAGATCGCGGTGCGCATTGCCGAGGCCGCGGCCTTATGGGGCACACGGGCGCGACCCGACCGCGGCACGCTTGATGATCTTCTGGTTTATTGGGCCTTCGGCATTGTGCTCGGCGGTCGTCTCGGCAATGTGATTTTTTACGATCTCGACTATTATCTCTCTTATCCTTCCGAAATTCTGGCGATCTGGCATGGCGGCATGTCGTTTCATGGCGGCTTCATCGGCGCTGTAATTGCCATGATGCTGTTAGCAAAAGCGCGCAAGATTTCATCGCTGGCTTTGTTTGATGTGGCGGCAATTGTTGCGCCGATTGGATTGTTTTTTGGACGCATCGCCAATTTCATCAATGGTGAACTCTGGGGACGGCCCAGCGATGTGGCATGGGCGATGGTGTTTCCGCGCGCGGATTCATTGCCGCGTCATCCAAGCCAACTCTATGAGGCGGGACTTGAAGGTTTACTTTTGTTGCTTGTCATCGGATTTGCCGCGCGTAAAGGCGGGTTGAAATATGCGGGGTTTCTCTCTGGACTCTTTGGAGTGCTTTATGCGCTTGCCCGCAGCGTGGCCGAACTCTTTCGTGATCCAGATCCGATCACTGAAGCGTTGCCTGGCGGATTGACCATGGGCATGGTTCTTTCCGTGCCGATGGCGCTTGTGGGACTCTGGCTGATCATGCGCAGCCTTCGCACAAAGGCTCACACGCCATGAACGCGCTACAAAAAAGAATGGCTGATCTCATTCGCCATGAAGGGCCGATGACGATTGAACGCTATATGGCAATGGCGCTCGGTGATCCGCAGCATGGTTATTATATGACGCGCGATCCTTTGGGCGCGACCGGCGACTTCACCACCGCGCCCGAAATATCACAAATGTTTGGTGAGCTCATCGGTTTGTGGTGTGCGGATTTATGGTTGCGCGCGGGGCGACCGCCTGCGCTCTCCCTCGTTGAATTGGGGCCGGGGCGCGGCACGTTGATGAGCGATGTGTTGCGCGCCACGCGTGCGATGGACGGATTTCATGACGCGCTGCATGTGACCTTGATCGATATGAGTCCGGTGCTTCGTGATGCGCAAGCCAAAACGCTTTCGGGTGCGCATCCGCGCATCACATGGGCGATGGATGTCTCGCAGCTGCCCTCGCTGCCCACGCTCGTTCTGGCGAATGAGTTTTTTGATGCCCTCCCCATCCGGCATTATCAGAAATATGAAGGGTTATGGCGCGAACGGCTCGTGGGTGTGGATGAGACGGACCGCTTGATTTTCGGTTTGTCGCAAGAGCCGATTGCGGTTTCAGGTCTTGGCGGAACAGACGGCGATATATTAGAAGTTTCTCCGATCACCGAAACGATTATTAATGATGTGGCCGATCATGTTGCGCGCCATGGCGGCGCGGGTCTTGTTATTGATTATGGCTATCTTCAAACCGGCTTTGGCGACACGCTACAAGCGTTAAAGGCGCATCGCTCCATCCATCCGCTCGAACATGTGGGGGAAGCCGATTTAACCGCGCATGTGAATTTTCAAACGTTGCTGCATGCCGTGCGCAAAGCCGGCGCCTTGCCACATGGTCCGATTACGCAGGCTGATCTCCTTGAACGCTTGGGCCTTGCCACACGCGCGGACGCGCTGTTGCGCCGCGCCACGCAAGACCAAGCCAAAGATGTGCAAAGCGCTGTCGCACGCCTGACCGAACGCACCGCACAAGGCATGGGCCATTTGTTCAAAGCGCTTGCCTTCTCGCATCGCGATTGGCCAACGCCCGCTGGATTTTGACTTTCATGACATCAAACACGCTGACCCCGATCACAAGCCCGCTTCTCACGCATCCGTCTTTGATGCACGGGTTTTTTACGCGCGAGGGTGGTGTTTCGACGGGGCTTTATGCGTCGCTGAATGGCGGGTTGGGATCAGATGATGAGGTTGCGCATATCACCGAAAATCGCGCCCGCATGGCGGCGCATCTTCATATAAGCCCTGCGCATCTGTTGAGCCTGTATCAATTTCATTCCGCTGAGTGTGTGATTGTAACCGACCCTTGGCCTATTGCTGCGCGTCCGCGCGCCGATGCGATGGCAACGCGCATACCCGGTTTGGCGCTTGCCATTGGAACTGCGGATTGCGGGCCGCTTTTATTTGCCGATACCGAAGCGCGCGTGATTGGAGCGGCCCATGCGGGTTGGAAGGGCGCGTTGGGCGGCGTGATCGAGTCGACTCTTGAAGCGATGGAACAGTTGGGTGCGCAACGCGCACGCATCAACGCCGTGCTTGGGCCCACGATCAGCCAAACCAATTATGAAGTCGGCGCCGAGTTTCGCGAGGCTTTCATCGCGCGCGATGAAAATTCAACACGCTTTTTCACGCCACTGACGGATCAGGGCAAATGCCGTTTTGATTTGCCGGGCTTCATTGTAGGACGACTCGAAGCCGCCAAGATTGGCTCAATCGAAAATCTCGCTTTATGCACCTATGCGGACGAGCAACGCTTTTTCAGCTTTCGGCGTGCCACGCATAGAGGGGAAGCGGATTATGGCCGCTTGATTGCAGCACTCACGCTCAGCGCGTGATTAATGCCCCATCAGGTTAACACAATATCGGGCGTCTTCCATCCGATGGCTTGACCAGAATCAACAGGCAGAAGCGTTCCGGTTACGCTGCGCGCTGAAGCGAGATAAAGAACAGCGGCTGCAATCTCATCAGCAGAAACCGCATGATGAAGAGGGACACCCGACACTTCTTGTGAGAAACCGCGATCGCCATCTTTGGGATTGGGATAGACGGGACCCGGACCAATGGCATTGACGCGAATTCGCGGCGCCAAGGCTTGGGCCATGGTTGTGGTGGCCGCATGAAGCGCCACTTTTGATAGCGTATAGGTGAAATGCTGTGGTGTGAGTTTTAACACGCGATGATCGATGATGTTGACGATGGAGGGGTCATCTGTTGATGAATGATTTGCAAAATGCCGCGCGAGATCAACCGGCGCTTTGAGATTAATGGCAAGATGCGTATCGAAACTTGCCTCATCAAAGGTCTCAAATGTGTCCGAAACAAAAGAAGCCGCATTGTTGACAAGCAGATCAAGCGGACCGAGGGCGCGTGCGGCGCGGACGATCAAATCCTGACGCGCGGCGGGCTCCGCCAAATCCGCATAAAGTGCTACGACCTCGCTGCCTTGCGCCTGAAGGGCGGCCACAAGAGCCAAAACCGCCTCATCTTCCCCGCGGGCATGAAGCGCGACGCGATACCCCGCAGCCGCAAGACGGCGCGCCAGAACAGCCCCCACGCGGCGCGCCGCACCGGTCACAAGCGCCGTTTTTGGCCGCTCAACGGGATCATGCGGCACGGTCATGGATCAGTATCTCCGTAAAATAGGGCAGTTTGAGCTCTCGCATGTTCTTCACACGGATGAAACCGGCTTTCGGTTTACCTTTTGTTGACTCTGTTTGCAGACCCCGCTTAGGGCGCCGCGGCAAAACTGATAAAAATCGAATGATCGAGCGCCCTCTGCTGGCGCTTATCCGTTTTGCGTAAAGGACCTTAGCCATGCGCCGTCAATTTGTCCGTCTTGCTCTGGTTGCGTCTGTTGCTCTTGCGGGAGCGGCGCCAAGCCTTGCCGGCAATCTGATTGCCACCGACGGGGTTGCCAATTGGCAAGGCGCTTATGTGGGCATTCACGGAGGCGCAGGGCTCGGCACTGCCGGAACGCTGTCGACCGGCGGCACGCTTTATGGCGCCCATGGCGGCATCAATATGCAGAGCAATCAACTGATTGCCGGATTAGAAGCCGATTATGATCAATCCGACATCAAAAACTTGTCGAGCACCGAAAGCTTCAAGCAATCTTGGATGGCAACAGGCCGTGGTCGCGGCGGCATCGCCTTTGGTAACAATCTCGCCTATGGCACTTTGGGCGTTGCCATGACGGATACAAATTACACCAATGTCAATTCAACCAATCTCTTGAAATTCGGCGCGGTATATGGCGGCGGCCTTGAAACGATGGCCATGCCCAATGTCGTGCTGCGTGGTGAATTTTTACATTATGAATTTGGTCCCGGCAGCTACCTCGATTCTTTGGGGGCAACAAAATCGCTGGATACGAAATCAAACGTATTCCGCTTTGGCATTGCCTATAAATTCTGAACTTTATTTCATAGTTTGATTCAGAACCGGATGATCATGGCCTTGTGATCATAAGGCCGTTTTGACGTGTCCCATCAATAAACGCGCGGCGCTTTATAAAGCGCTGCGCAATAGTGGTTCTCAAAGCCAAAAATCACATTCATCTTTGATTTAGTCTTGGGGCATGGAACCGAATGCCTGCCTCATGAGTTCCTTAATCAATCACGATTTCACCATGAAGTCGCCGCGTTCTGCTGACAAACAGAAGACGGCACGATGAAGCGCGCCTGCGCTTGATGCGTGATGACATCGATCCTCAGCTCTTACCGGATCGAAGATCAAAGATTGAAGGAGTTTACTCATGTCCATCTCTTCACGGTCCATCTCTTCAAGGCCTTCTGTTTCGCGGCTCTTTCTGATGAGCGTTCCGGTTGTCGCGGCAGCACTGCTCATTGGCAATGCACCAAGCCAAGCGGCCGATCTTCCGATCAAAAACAAAGCACCCGCGAAAATGGTTCCGGCGCCTGTGCCAAATGTCCGTAATTGGACGGGTGTTTATGGCGGCTTGAATGCCGGCTTTGGCTTTGGAAACTTCACCAAAGAAGGCCGCGATGTTTATGGCAATCCAACCGGCGGCACGCTGGGCGTGACGGGCGGGTATAATTACCAAATGCCTTCAAATTGGGTGGTTGGTATCGAAGGCGATTTGTCACTCGGCAATATCAAAGGCAGCAATACAGGATCGAGTGAAACGCGTTATTTGAACACGCTGCGCGCCCGTTTGGGATATGCCATGGATGACACAATGCCTTACTTCACCGCAGGCTATGCCGGCGCAACCACGCGCGATGAAAATGGCGGCACATCGGCTGATCAATACCATAATGGATATACGGTGGGCGCTGGTTTTGAAACGGCTCTAACGGGTCCGTGGACCGCCAAAGTCGAGGCGCTTTATGTCCATCTCGATGAGCAAAATATTCCGACCACCACGGGATCATCAGGCGCTGATCTGGGCCTTCTTCGCGTTGGCCTGAATTACCGCTTCTGATCGACGAGGCTTTACCAGCTCCTCTCCTATCAGCTGAGTTCTCTCCCATGGGGCACACTTGAGCGCTCTCGTCTTTGAGTCCATCATAACGAGAGCGCTTTATTTTTTCACGCGTTAGTGCGGTGCTGTTGCGGCATAAGCGGGCACGCGTGCCGAAAAATCATCAAGCCATGCCACCAGACGCGGATGAGCGTTGCGCCATTGGCCTTCAAAACGCAAATCGAGATAGCCCAACGCGCAAGCGATGGCGATGGTGCCGATATGGGGCACCGGAGTGATGTGCGGCGGATGCGCGTCAAGAGCTGCAAGCGCACGGTCAATCTTGCCCGCTTGATGCGAAACCCATTTGGCTTCACGGTTCTCTTCTGCGCGAAAGCGGATTTCATAAATCTGCAGAATTGCGGCATCCATAATGCCGTCGGCCAATGATTGCATAACGAGAACATCAAAGCGATCATCACCCTTGGCCGGGATCAAACGACCGCCGCCGACATATTGATCAAAATACTCAACAATGACGCGCGAGTCATAAATCACTTTGCCGCTATCAAGAATGAGCGTTGGAATTTTTCCGAGCGGGTTTTGCTGACGTAAATCATCTTCCGGATTGAGCGTATCGGCATTGACGATTTTGACGCGATCAAGAAGACCCAATATGTGCGCCGCAATTTTGACCTTACGCCCGAAAGGCGAGGCCGGCGAAGAACGAAGAATCATAAAACTCTCTCACGCTGGGGTTAACTACGTCATGGAACGCTAGCAGGTCCGTGTCTTGGCTGCCAGCGGCGCTTCCTATGTTTTCGTGCCTTGAGACAATTGGCAGCAGCTTTGTTGTCGCAAATTTACCGATTAAACGGGGGGTAGTTTCTCTCCAGCCAGCCAGTCGCATCGAATGCCATGACCATCATTGGCCGCGAGTGTTTGATCAAGCCACGGCAAGAGCGTGTCCATCTCCTCTTTCAACCGCCATGGCGGATTAACAATGATTAGACCGGAGCCAGAAAGGCCCGTGCCAAAATTATCCGCGCGCACGCGCAATTCGATTCGCAAAATTTTTGGAATGCCCGCGATTTTCAAAGCCTGATGAAATGAATCGACTGGCGAACCCGCCTTGATTGGATACCAAATTGCGTAAATGCCGGTTGGAAATTTCCGATAGGCGGGAACAAAGGTGTTCAGCAAATGGGCAAACTCGTCTCGGTCTTCATAAGGCGGATCGATCAGAATAAGGCCCCGGCGTTCTTTCGGGGGAACAAGCGCCAATAAGGATTCATATCCATCGCGCATCAAGACTTTTGCGCGGCCATCAAAAGCAAAATTCTTTTTAAGCGTCTCCGCGTCAGCTGGATGTTTCTCGACCAAGATCAAACGATCCTCGCCCCGCAACATGCCGCGTGCGATTTCCGGAGAACCGGGATAGCTGCGCTCATTGTGAAAAATGCGCACACGCGTGATGGCCTCAAAATAGGGCGCCAGCAAGGGAGCGAGCTCTGGCAGATGGGGCGATGCAAGAACTTGCCCGATTCCGCCTTCCCATTCTCGAGTGCGGCCGGCTTCGTGCGCGGCCAAGTCATAAAGTCCAATGCCCGCATGCGTATCAATCACGCGGAACGGTGCGGGCTTTTCGAGCAAATGAGTAATAATCCGCGCAATTACGATGTGCTTGAGCACGTCAGCAAAATTTCCGGCATGAAAAGCATGGCGATAATTCATGAGGCGCGCTTTCCTTCAGTCACTCATTTGCTCCGCCTTGATTATTGAGCCTGAGGCACACTCATTTTTGACGCGCGGCATGAACCGCGGTCAATTTCCGGACAGGTTTGAAAACCCTTGAGATCCTTTGTGAAGCAGATGCGCACCTCGCGCAATTGCCCCTTTCGACAGGACACACCCATCATTGATGGTTCGAGCCCCGGATTTGACTCGGCGAAGGCTTTTTCAAGCGCCACCGGCGCGATTTCGGACGGCTGTGATGTCTGCCCCAACAGCGACGGGAGGGTGATGCGCGAGCGCGCAAGCGCCACCGCATCAAGATAGGCTTGCGGCTCAAGACCCGTGCAGGTGCCGTGACGCTGCCACTCAATGGAGGCGAGCTTGGCATCGGGATAAAGCGCCGTGGCTTTCTCGAGCAGGGTTTTGGGAAGGTCCTTGCGCTCCGCCGGGCAGGACAGCGGATAGCCCTTTTCATATTGCGGCCAGAGGCCGTGCACGACAAAGCCCCGGCTGGCACCCGGGGCGCATTGATCGGGACTGCGTGCCGCGCCGCCATCTGCGCAATAGGCCGGCGACCATGACAGAGCGAGCACGTAGAAATCGAATTGGCCGGGTGTGGCCCCCTTTTGAGCGGCAGTGGATTGCGCACCTTTTGATGGCGCGCCAATTGACTGAGCCTGAACGGGCCATGCTGAAGCGAGGCCAAAGCCAAGCGCGATAAGGGTGCGAAAGAACCGATCCATCATGATTGCGAAACTCCCTGTGTGGAGCCCTATCATGCACGCAAACCGCATTGCCCGCCCCTGTGACATCTGACAGGGTGACAAAAGATTTTTTTAGGCATGGCGTAAAACAGGGCACAAAAAGACCATGGGTTGGGATTTCTGGATCGACCGCGGCGGCACCTTCACCGATATTGTGGGCCGCGCGCCCGATGGCACGCTCCATGCCCGCAAAGTGCTCTCGGAAAACCCCGGCGCCTATCGCGATGCCGCGGTTCACGGCATCCGCATGCTTTTGGGGCTCAAAACCGGTGAGGCAATCCCCAACGGGGTGATTGGCGATGTCCGCATGGGCACGACAGTGGCCACCAATGCGCTGCTCGAACGCAAAGGCTTTCGCACCGCGCTTGTGGTGACGCGCGGATTTCGCGATGGCTTGCGCCTTGGCTATCAGGCCCGCGCGGATATTTTCGCCAAAGCCGTGAAAAAACCCGAAGCGCTTTACAGCGATGTCGTCGAAATTGACGAACGCGTGCGTGCCGACGGCACAATCGAACGCGCGCCCGATGAAGCGGCGTTGCGCAGTGCCTTGGCGGAACTGCGTGCCAAAGACTATGACTCGCTTGCGATCGTGTTCATGCATGCTTGGGCCTATCCCGCGCATGAAAAACTTGCGGCACGACTGGCGCGCGAAGCGGGATTTTCGCAAGTGTCGGTGAGCCATGAAGTGAGCCCGCTGATCAAATTTGTCGGACGCGGCGACACAAGCGTTGTGGACGCCTATCTTTCCCCCATTCTCGCGCGCTATGTCGCCTTGGTGGCCGAAGAGCTTGATGTGAAACGCTCCGGTGCGCGGCTGATGTTTATGATGTCATCGGGCGGCTTGACGGCGGCGGATTTGTTCAAAGGCAAAGACGCTGTGCTCTCGGGCCCAGCTGGCGGTGTTGTGGCGCTCGCGGAAACCGGACGCGAAGCGGGATTTGAGCGCGTGATCGGCTTTGACATGGGCGGAACCTCAACCGACGTCGCGCATTTTGATGGCCATTATGAACGCGCTTTTGAAACGGAAGTCGCCGGTGTGCGGATGCGCGCGCCGATGATGATGATTCACACAGTGGCGGCAGGCGGTGGATCGATTTTGCATTTCGATAGCGCGCGCTATCGCGTTGGTCCCGATTCAGCCGGCGCTAATCCCGGGCCCGCCTGTTATCGGCATAATGGCCCGCTGACAGTGACGGATGCCAATGTGATGCTGGGCAAGCTCGACCCTGATTTTTTCCCGGCCATTTTCGGGCCTGATCAAAATCAGCCGCTTGATCGCGCTGTTGTGCGTGAAAAATTTGAAGCGCTCGCGAAAGAGATTGGTGGCACACGCCGCGCCGAAGACGTTGCCGATGGATTCATCCGCATTGCAGTGGCGAATATGGCGGAAGCGATCAAAAAAATCTCCGTGGCGCGGGGCCATGATGTGACACGCTACGCGCTCAATGCTTTTGGCGGCGCAAGTGGCCAACATGCCTGTCTTGTGGCCGATGCTTTGGCGATGAATACGGTGTTGATCCATCCTTTCTCATCACTGCTCTCAGCCTATGGTATGGGCCTTGCCGCCATTCGCGCGACGCGTGAACAAGCGCTTGAAAAGCCGCTTGATGAGACGGCGCTCGCTTTGTTTGACCAAGAAGCCAAGCGGCTTGGCGCGCTTTGTCGTTCCGAAGTTGAAGGACAAGGCGTGGCGCCGCACGAGATTGCACTCCATGCTGAGGCTTTGATCCGGTATGCGGGAACCGATACCGCCATTGCTGTGTCCTGGGTTGAGAATGGCGCAGCCGCAACGCGGATTGAAACGCTGCGTGATCGCTTTGAAACGCTGCATCGCCAACGCTTCGGCTTTTCGGATCCCACAAAAGGATTGATGCTCGAAGCGATCACGATGGAAGCGGTGGGCGGCGGCTCCGTGATTAATCCGCCAATGCTTGAAAAAACCGATACGGCTTTGCCTCCACCGCGCGCAACACGACGGATTTTCAGCGAAGGTCAGGCGCATGAGGCGCGTGTTTATCATCGCGATCAGCTCACGGCCGGCGTAAAAATTGTCGGGCCTGCGCTCATCATCGAACCGCACCAAACCGTGATGGTGGAACAAGGATGGACGGCCACGTTAACCGCACGCGATCATCTGGTGTTAAACCGCACAAGCCCCAGAGCCAAACGCGTGGCGATGGGTACCGCGGCGGATCCGGTTCTGCTTGAGATTTTCAACAATCTCTTCATGTCGATTGCCGAACAAATGGGCGTGACTCTGCAAAACACCGCATCATCCGTGAACATCAAAGAGCGGCTCGATTTCTCCTGCGCCATATTTGATCACGAAGGACGCTTGGTCGCGAATGCTCCGCATATGCCCGTGCATTTAGGATCGATGGACCGCTCGGTTGAAACCATAATTCGGATGAATGAAGGCAAGATCAAACCGGGCGATGTGTTTATGTTGAACGCGCCCTATAATGGCGGCACGCATTTGCCCGACATCACCGTGTGCACGCCAATTTTTGATGAGCAAAACAAGACGCTTCTGTTTTGGGTCGCTTCACGCGGACATCATGCCGATATTGGCGGCGTGGCACCGGGATCGATGTCGCCGCGCGCGACGACGATTGAAGAAGAAGGCGTCTATATCGACAATTTTCATCTCGTCGAACACGGGCATTTTCGTGAACGAGAGACTCGCGCGCTACTCGAAGGCGCGCGCTACCCTGCGCGCAATGTGACGCAGAATATCAATGATCTGAAAGCCCAAGTTGCGGCGAATGAAAAAGGCGCCGCCGAACTCAAAAAGACGATTGCGGAATTCGGTCTTGAGACGGTTCGCGCTTATATGGATCACGTGCAAGACAATGCGGCCGAACATGTGCGCGGTGTGATTGATCGTCTGCATGACTCAGCCTTTGACTATGAGATGGACAATGGCTCTGTCATTCGCGTGAAGATCAAAGTTGATCATCAAAAACGCGAAGCTACTGTCGATTTTACAGGTACATCGCCGCAGCGGCCCGATAATTTCAACGCGCCTGAACCTGTGACGCGCGCGGCGGTGCTCTATGTGTTTCGCGTGATGGTTGATGACGCGATCCCGATGAATGCGGGTTGTTTGCGTCCGATCAAAGTTATTCTACCGGACGGCTCGATGTTGTCACCCCGCTATCCGGCGGCCGTTGTGGCGGGCAATGTCGAAGTGAGCCAAGCGGTGACCAATTGTCTCTTCGGCGCTTTGGGCGCCATGGCCGCCGCACAAGGCACGATGAACAATCTCACTTTCGGCAATGCGCGTTATCAATATTATGAGACGATCTGCTCAGGATCATCTGCGGGGCCGGGCTTTGACGGTTCACCCGGCGTGCATGTGCATATGACCAATTCACGCGTCACCGATCCTGAAATTCTCGAGAACCGTTATCCGGTGCTGCTCGAAGATTTTCATATTCGCACAGGATCTGGCGGCAAAGGGCAATGGACTTCAGGCGATGGTACGAGCCGCACATTGCGTTTTCTCGAGACCATGGATTGCGCGATATTGTCGGGCCATCGCATCATACGCCCGTTCGGATTGAATGGTGGCGAAGCGGGTGAACTTGGTCGTACCTTTGTCACACGCCTTGATGGTAGAGTTGAAGAGTTGAATGGTGCCGATCAAACGGTGTTGCACGCGGGCGAACGGATCACTGTTGTCACACCCACGGGTGGTGGCTATGGCCCCGCATCCAAACGCGGGTCGTAATTGCGCGCTCAATAAACGCCTTTGAAATCACCGTCATCATCGGTTTCGGGCTCAGGCGGAAGTGCGGCCGCGATCTTGGGATCAAACGGGCGTGCGGTGGGCATGGGCACGGAAACAAACAGACCTGAGGACGTCGTAGTGTTGTCCGCAACGGCAACGGCTGCACCATCGGCCAAAGTCGGCTTGTAATTCAAACCGGCGATCTGACTGGCGGTTGCGTTTGGTTTGATGCGGCGCGCAAAATTCAATTTCGGTTGGCAGACATGGCGCTGATAGCTTGAGTCATGACGCATCAAATCAAGATGAAGATGATTGGCGTGATAGGAGTCTGAACCGGGCGCGAGCACGGTTGTGAAATAATCACACGCATTGACGGTGATCTCCCGCAAGAACGCCTGATCCGCGGTTGATCCGCGCCAGCCATCCACCACACTCATCTTGCGACCATTGGCAAAGCGAAACCCCATCACGTCCACCGCATTGCCGAAGGCGTGTTCGGAAATCGTCGCAAGCCATTTCGAATCCTGATTGCGGCAGGAATAGGAACCCACCGTCATCGCCTCAACGCGCTCGCCGTAATAAAGTTGAGCGGCGGGCTCAACGACTTCGCGCACCCAGCGATCCACACTCGACACCGCCGAGCACGACATGGTCGCACGGCTTGTGAGCCCGACCGTACCGCCTGCAAAAGCCGCGACTTTGAAAGGCTGTTGCATGCCGCAAGCGCCCGGCCCATCGATGCGCGGCGCGGGTTCGATATAGGCGGAGGTTTGAACCGCACCGGAAGAGAGACATTTCGCCTCAAGCTCGTCGCGCCACGGCGCACGCGAGTCAAACCGCATGCCGCATCCGGCAACCACCATCAGTGCGGCAATCGACACAAACCGCGCGGGCTTAAACGAGGAGAAGAATGACATCATGAGACCGACTATGCGGCCTCATGGTTTCAGCGAAGTTAAAGAGGACCCAGAAAAAATCAGCCCGTCTGCTGGATGGCGGACAGCATCCACGCGCCAGAGCCTTCGCGACGGAAGGTCCAAAGTTCCGTGACCTCTTCGGGATGGCCGCCCGAGATCACGCGGCCACTCGCGCGATCCATCATCGTATCGACCAAGGAAAAGCGCATCGCGACGGTGGCGTAATCAGTGGCACCCTCGCCCCAGGCTTCCGACAAATCGCCTTGGATGAGTTTGACATCGGAAATGCGATTGACCTGACCCTGCCCAGCATTTTTCGCGAGATCCTCGGCGAAATAGGCCACCATTTCAGGTGTCGCGAGGCGCCGCAGCGCATCAAGATCTTCGCGCGAATAAGCATCTTGAATGGCGTGAAGCTGATCTTCAAACGCTGCGAAATCGGGTTGGTTAATCGAAACCGTACGCATCGCAGGCGCGCTTTGTTGAAAGCCGCCGCCAAAGCCGCCGCCGCCAAAATTGGGCACGCTGCCCCCGATATGAGGAGCGCCCGACATGGGACTAAAACCATGATCCGCGCCGCTGCCCATCGGCGCCATGCGACGCGTGAAAAAGCCGAACAAAAATTTGGCGACAAAGAAAATCAGCGCAAACTGGATGATCAGGCCGAAAAAGGACATGCCTCCGCCCATACCGCCCATAAATCCGTTACCGAACATCATGCCGAAGAGACCTGCGCCCAAAAGCCCGCCAAGCAAGCCGCCGCCAAAGCCGCTGAAAAGACCACCGCCAAAAAAGCCGCCGCCCGCGCCGTAAGCGGGAGCATAAGACGGTGCATAGGACGGGGTTGCCGGCTGCGAGAGCGAACGCTGCATCGGTTGAGCGGTATAGGGTGCCGTCGGCGTGGCCGGTGGTCGTGAAAAGGTAAAAGAGCCGCGGCTACCGCTTGAAAAACCGGAACCCGCCCGGGCCTCGGCAGACCCTTGAAACGCGGCCAGTATCAACATGGCCGACAAAAGAAGGGCAGCAAACCCCGCAATAAAGCCCGAAACGCTGCGCAGCATGAAAAAGCTCCTCTCGGGACCAAGCCCGATGACCCTATATGGTTCTCAGACTTACGCACGAAAAGGGGATCGGGATTGAATTCTTATGGCGTTAGCGCTTCCAGCGTTCGAGCGCGGCATCGTCATCGGCTTTTGCCTCAACCCAATCACCCACGCGCCCATCCGCCAGAATTTCTTTCTTCCAGAATGGCGCGCGGGTTTTGAGGTAATCCATCAGGAAATCACAGGCGGCAAATGAAGCGGCGCGATGCGATGATGCGGTGCCGACAAAGACAATGCCATCCCCCGGAACCATCACACCAAAGCGATGAATGATGGTGAGCGCATCGAGCGGCCAACGGGCAAGCGCCTCATCCGCCACGCGGCCAATCTCATCTTCTGCCATGCCCGGGTAATGTTCGAGTTCGAGCGCTTTCAAGCGCCCGTTTTCGCTGCGGCAATAACCAATGAATGTGGCAACCGCGCCGATGTCCGATCCAAGTGCCGAAAGCGTCGCAGTCTCTTTTGCGCTATCAAAGGGCTCTGATTGGATGCGGATCGTGCGCCGCGCAGACATCGACCTAACCACCGGTCATCGGGGGGAAGAATGCGATTTCGCGCGCGCCTTCAATCAAAGCATCAGGCTTGACATGCGTGCGATCAATCGCGGCACGAACGAGTTTGGGTTGTTCAAAGGCATGTGCATAGCCTTCATCGCGCGTGGATAGAAATTGCGCGAGATCGGCAATGGTGCGGACCGTCGAAGGCACCGTTAGCGTTTCCTCGGCGCATCCGGTGCGTTCACGCACCCATGCGAAATAGACGAGCTTGATTTCAGACATCGCTTTGATCAGTCATGACGCAGATCGAGTCCTGTCTCATCTCAATCATCCGCCTCAAACACATGACGAATACCGGCGCGGAAATAATCATAGCCGGTATAGAGCGTGAGCAGTGCCGCAAGCCAAAGAAGCGCAACGCCGATCATGGTGGTGCCCGGCAGAACGCGCTCGCCGGCTGGACCGGCAATTAAAAAACCGACTGCGATGAGCTGCAACGTCGTTTTCCATTTCGCAATTGTGGAGACTGGAACACTCACGCGCAGTTCGGCTAAAAATTCACGCAAGCCCGAGACCAGAATTTCACGGCTTAAAATCACAATCGCGGCCCAGATGGAAAACCCGCTGATGGTGCGGTCGGTCACGAGCATCATCAGAGAGGCGGCCACGATGAGCTTATCGGCAATCGGATCAAGCATCCGGCCTAGCGAGGATTGCTGCGCCCAAGCGCGCGCCAGATAGCCGTCGAAAAAATCGGTGATCGCGGCAGCGGCAAAAATGCCGAGCGCGACCCAGCGCATGACGTTTTCTTCCGGCCAGAACAGGCAGCCCACAACCACGGGCACCGCCACCACCCGGCCATAGGTCAGGATATTGGGCAGGGTGAACGGACCGAGTCGGCGACGCTTTTTGGGCTCACTCATATCCAAGGTGGAAGCATAGTCGGTATCAAGCCGTCAACCGCTAAGAGAGATTGCATCCCGAAAGGGACAAAGAGATTGGCCCTATCGCCCGCCATCATGGAAAAAATCATAAACCGCTTTGGCGGTGGCGGCATTGACGCCGGGCGCTTTGGCGAGATCCTCAAGCGAAGCCTGCGCGATGGCTTTGGCGGTGCCGAAATGCAGGAGCAAAGCGCGTTTGCGCTGCGGACCAATACCGGCAATTTCATCGAGCGGATTGGCTGTGAAGGCTTTTTTGCGACGCGCGCGATGGGTGCCGATGGCAAAGCGATGCGCTTCATCACGCAAGCGCTGGATGAAATACAAAGCCGGATCGCGCGGCGGCAAGCGGAAAGGATCTCGCCCGGGAATGAAAAACTGCTCACGGCCGGCATCGCGATCAACGCCTTTGGCAACCCCCACCAGCGGCACGCCCTCAATGCCAAGCTCCGCAAGCACGCCGCGCGCTGCATCAAGCTGCCCCTTACCGCCATCAATCAAGACGAGATCGGGCCAATCGGGCATGGAGTCGTCGACGGTCTCTGACTCTGACTCTGGCTCTATCTCCGGCTCATTCTCCGGCTCATGCTCATGCTCGGGCGTCTGCGCTTCGAGAAGCGTGTGATCCTTCTTCGCCGCGTCAACCCGAGCGTCCTCGATCACGGCTTCCCCATCGGAGGACTCAAGACGCGGTGAGTCCTTTTTCAGCCGCGCGAAACGGCGGGTCAGCACTTCGCGCATCATGCCGAAATCATCGCCCGGTGTGAGCTCTTCGGATTTGATGTTGAAGGTGCGGTAATGCGGTTTTGAAAAACCCATACGCCCCGCGACAACCATCGCACCCACCGCATTGGCACCCATAATATGTGAATTGTCGTAAATCTCGACGCGGCGCGGAGCGTGCGGCAGAGAGAAGGCCTCCGCAAGCGCGGCAAGAAGATTTTTTTGCGATGCTGTATCCGATAATTTGCGAGAAAGTGCTTCGCGCGCATTGGTGGCCGCGTGATCGACGAGATCGCGTTTCTCGCCGCGCTTGGGCGCGGTCACTTCGATTTTATGTCCGGCGCGCAAGGCTAATGCTTCCGCCAGCAAAGGCGCATCTTCAATGTCATGTGACAAAAGCACGAGACGCGGTGCGGGTTTGTCATCATAAAATTGGGCAACGAATTGCGCGAGAATTTCTTCCACCGCGATGCTTTTGTCAGCGCGCGGATAATATGCGCGATTGCCCCAATTTTGGAAATTGCGGAAGAAAAACACTTCGATGCAAAACTGACCCGCTTCCTCGTGGAGCGCAAAAACATCCGCTTCTTCAACCGATTGCGGGTTGATGTCTTGCGTTGAAACAACGGCTGACAACGCGGCCAAGCGATCGCGAATGCGCGCGGCGGTTTCAAATTCAAGCGCTTCAGATGCCACTTGCATATCCTCCGCAAGACGCGCTTTCACCGCCTGACTTTTACCGGAAAGAAAATCGCGCGCCTCGGTGACCAAACGCTGATAACCGGGCGCATCAATTTCACCAGTACAGGGACCCGCGCAGCGTTTGATCTGATAAAGCAGGCAAGGCCGCGTGCGGTTTTCATAATAGGAATCGGTACAGGTGCGCAGCAGAAAGGCGCGCTGCAAAGCGGTGATGGTGCGGTTCACCGCCCATACGCTGGCAAAGGGACCAAAGTAATGACCCCGCCGATTGCGCGCGCCACGATGTTTGGTAAG
>CANGPA010000025.1 GCA_947455645.1 Hyphomicrobiales bacterium
CCGACGGCTTGGGGTTAGAGGCCGCAGGCGTTCAGATGGAACGCGGCCGCGTGATCATTGATGATCATTTCCGTTCAAGCACAGCCGGCATTTACGCGATTGGCGATGTCGTGCGCGGACCGATGCTCGCGCATAAAGCGGAAGATGAAGGCGTGGCCGTAGCCGAAATCATCGCGGGCAAAGCAGGCCATGTGAATTATGATGTGATCCCCGGCGTTGTGTATACGGTTCCGGAAATCGCAAGCCTCGGCAAAACCGAGGAGGATTTGAAAGCGGCGGGTATTGCTTACACCGTCGGTAAATTCCCCTTCACTGCAAATGGCCGTGCGCGTGCGATGCGCGCCACCGAAGGCTTTGTGAAAATTCTGGCGGATGCGGCAACGGATCGTGTGCTCGGCTGCCATATCGTCGGCAAGGGCGCTGGCGATCTCATTCACGAAGTCGCCGTGCTCATGGAATTCGGCGGCTCGTCGGAAGATCTCGCTCGCACCTGCCACGCGCATCCGACCATGAGCGAGGCGGTGAAAGAAGCCGCCCTTGGCGTCGAAAAGCGCAGCATTCATATTTGAGCGATCAGGCGTGGGCGCAGCATTCGCTCCGCCTTGATCTCGACAGAATGGCAGGCCATGGCTTTCCGCCATGACCCGCCGCATCACCAAGGCTTTCTGGTTTCTGCTCGCGCTCCTCTTTCTGGTTGAGGCGTGGCTGTGGGATCTCGTGCAACCGCTTATTGCGGGTTTTGTGCGGCTCATCCCCTATGAGGCGTTCAAAGCCGCACTCGCGCGCGCAATTGCCCGTCTGCCCGCGGCACTCGTGATTTTCGTTTTTGTACTGCCAGATGCGCTTTCTTATCCGGTTCAGTTTTTCGCACTCTGGATGGTGGCCGAAGGCGCGGTGATTTCCGGCACCATTCTTTTTGTCGTGGCCAAGGCTTTCGGCCTCATCGGCACTTTGATCCTGTTTGAAGTCTGCCATGAGAAGCTCGAAGAGCTCGCCTGGTATCGCTGGGTGGCGGGACAATTCTCCCGCGCCCGTGCTTGGGCGCGTCAACAGGTCGAGCCGGCGCGGATAATTTTGCGGCAGTTTCAGGTTCAAATCAGAGAAAAGATAGCCTTCGGCACTGAAAATAAGGGGGTATTTGCCCATATGCGCCGTCTGCGAGCCCGGCTGATGCGCAAAACGGGCAATGCCCGATAAGGCCCCTTTTTCTTGACTCTTTGCGGGCCCTCGCCTATTTCCCCTTCATTCATCGACGTTCTCGTCCTTGAGCCGCCGCCCGGTCCTTGAGAGGCCGGAGGTCCACGTCCGACAGCGCGTTGCGCCCTCGGGCGCGTTTGGCTTTGGGGCGTCACGCATGCGAGCGAAAAAGTGGTCACCGGTTTTTCGCGGAAAGCATGCGTAGAAAAATGAATGTCACGCATGCGGGCGAAAAAGTGGTCTCCGGTTTTTCGCCCGCATGCGTAAATGTGGAATCGGGCGAAAAAGGTTTTCGATGTTCGAGACTCTGAGCGACAAGCTCTCCGGTATTCTGAACGCTCTCACGCGTCGCGGCGCGCTGAGCGAAGAAGATGTATCGGCCGCGCTCCGTGAAGTCCGCCGCGCCTTGATCGAGGCCGATGTGGCGCTCGATGTCGTTCGTTCTTTTACCGACAAAGTGCGTGAACGCGCTGTTGGTCAAGAAGTCGTAAAATCAGTTACCCCCGGCCAGATGGTCATCAAGATCGTCAATGACGTTCTCGTTGACACGCTTGGATCCGATGCCGCGCCGATTGATCTTGAAGCGGTGCCGCCGGTTGCAATTTTGATGGTGGGCTTACAGGGCTCGGGCAAAACGACTTCAACCGCAAAAATTGCCAAGCGCCTCACTGAAAAATCAAAACGCAAAGTGTTGATGGCGTCGCTCGATACGCGTCGTCCTGCTGCGATGGAACAGCTTGCAAGTCTCGGTGCACAAGTCGGTATTGAAGTCTTGCCGATTGTTGCGGGTCAGACGGCTGTGCAGATTACCAAACGCGCGATGGATGCCGCGCGTCTTGGCGGCTTCGATGTGGTGATGCTCGACACCGCCGGCCGCACAACGGTCGACGACGCGCTGATGGCGGAAGTGGCGGAAGTGAAGTCACTCGCCAAGCCGCATGAAGTGTTGCTCGTTGCCGATGCGCTCACAGGGCAAGATGCGGTCAACACCGCACGCGCCTTTGACGAACGCGTAGGCATTACCGGTATCGTGCTCACGCGCGTTGATGGTGATGGGCGTGGTGGTGCGGCGCTCTCCATGCGCGCGGTAACCGGTAAGCCAATCAAGCTCGTCGGTGTCGGCGAAAAAATGGATGCGCTCGAAGACTTCTTCCCCGCGCGTATTGCCAATCGCATTTTGGGTATGGGCGATATTGTTTCGCTCGTTGAAAAAGCGGTCGAGAATATCGATCAAGAAAAAGCCATGCGCACCGCCGAGCGCATGCGCAAAGGCCAATTCGATCTCACCGATATGCGCGATCAATTGCAGCAGATTGAAAAGATCGGTGGCGTTGGTGGCTTGATGGGGATGATCCCCGGCATCGCCAAAATGAAAAGCCAGATTTCGGCGGCGCATCTCGATGGTAAAGTCGTCAAGCAACAAGTGGCCATCATCAATTCCATGACACCGGGCGAGCGCAAAAATCCAGATGTGCTCAAAGCCTCGCGCAAGAAGCGTATTGCATCGGGTGCGGGTGTTTCGGTTGAACTCGTCAATCGTCTTTTGAAACAGCATCGGCAAATGGCCGATATGATGAAGATGATGGGCCAGAACAAAC
This sequence comes from Hyphomicrobiales bacterium, assembly GCA_947455645.1. GTDB lineage: Bacteria > Pseudomonadota > Alphaproteobacteria > Rhizobiales > Beijerinckiaceae > CAIUPE01. The sequence goes on from CANGPA010000025.1 coordinate 2,796, forward strand.
GCGGGGGGCCGATGGCCGGTCTTGCGAATATGTTTGGCCTTGGCGGCGGTATGCCGACATCAGGCGCTATTCCTTCACCAGAAGAAATTGCCGAGATGCAAAAGAAAATGGGCGGTGGCGGCTTGCCGGAATTTCCGGGCACGCAAGGCGCTGCACCCAAAGGACTTCCTCCCTTCCCTGGTGGTTTGCCGAAAGGCCCGGGACTTCCCGGGCTTGGCGGTTTCAATCCGTTTGGGGGCAAGAAGAAATGAAGAGATTAGGTCTTAGGTCTCAGGTAGTAGATCGAAATTCGCTCCTAAGTCCTAAGCCCTAACACCTAATACCTTATCAATCGAACTCACTTCACTAAAACCAAACTAAGGAACCTAAAACATGTCAGTAAAAATTCGTCTCGCGCGCGGTGGTGCAAAGAAGCGTCCGCATTATTCAATCGTTGTGGCCGACAGCCGTTATCCGCGTGATGGCCGTTTCATCGAGAAGATCGGCACATTCGATCCGATGAAGCCGAAGGATTCGGCAGAGCGCGTGAAGCTCGATACCGATAAGGCAAAGGCCTGGCTCGGCAAGGGCGCACAGCCCACCGATCGTGTTGAGCGTTTCTTGGAAGCCGCCGGTTTGTGGAAGCGCACAGCGCGCGTGAGCGTTGCGAAGGCGAAGCCGAAGAAGAAGGCGCAAGAGCGTCTTGATGCGGCCGCTGCCGAAGTTGAGAAGGCTGCTGCTGCCGCCGCCGCTGCGGCCGCTGCACCGGCTGAAGAACCGGCAGCCGAGTAATTCGGTCTTATGGTCAAAGCCCTTTCTTCTTCGCGTATCGCTGTGGGCATGTTTGGTGCGCCCCATGGCGTGCGCGGAGAAGTGAGGCTTAAATCCTATACAGGCGATCCGCTTGCGATTGCCGATTATGCGCCGCTGACCGACGAAACCGGAGAGCGGCGTTTTCGCATCAAATCCATTCGGCCCATCAAAGACGATATGGTGGTTGTCGCCGTTGAAGGTGTGTCGGATCGCGACAAAGCCGCGGCGCTCACGCGCACCGAAATTTTTGTGACGCGCGATCAATTGCCGCCGCCGGATGAAGACGAATTTTACCACGCCGATCTCATCGGATTAAGTGCCATTGATGAGTCTGGCGTTGCTTTCGCGCGCATCACCGCGCTTCATAATTATGGCGCCGGCGATCTTCTCGAACTAACCCTTCCCGATCAGCGCGATACGGTGCTTGTGCCTTTTACAAAAGTGAATGTGCCTAGCATTCAATTTGAACATCACACAATCACCGTGATCCTCCCCGAAAGCGTTGAGGGTGAGGAGGAACCGAACGCATGAGCGGCTTTCGCGCCGATGTTCTGACATTGTTTCCCGACATGTTTCCGGGGTCGTTAGGCCTATCGCTTGCGGGCGAAGCGTTGAAACAGGGCACATGGTCCCTTCATGCGCATGACATTCGCGACCATGGTTTAGGCAAACACCGCGCGGTGGATGACACACCCGCAGGCGGTGGTGCCGGTATGGTCATCCGCGCGGATGTGCTCGCGGCTTCGCTTGATTCCGTTGTCGATGCACAAGATACGCGACCGCGTTTGTTGATGTCGCCGCGCGGCAAACCCCTCACGCAAGAGATGGTGCGTCACTTTGCAAATGGTGAAGGCGTGGTGATTATCTGTGGCCGATTTGAAGGCGTGGATGAACGCGTCATCGAAGCGCGCGATCTGCAAGAAGTTTCAATCGGCGATTATATTTTGTCAGGCGGTGAACCCGCAGCCCTCGTATTGCTTGATGCGATTGTGCGTCTGCTCCCCGGCGTGATGGGCAAGAGGGAATCGGGCGAGGATGAGAGCTTTGAAAACGGCTTGCTCGAATATCCCCATTATACACGCCCGCGCGAATGGGAGGGTCGCAGCATTCCTGAGATCCTTCTCTCCGGCGATCACAAAAAAATCGCTGCGTGGCGGCGCGCGCAGTCGGACGCACTCACCCGCGCCCGGCGTCCCGATCTCCTCTCCAAAAAGTCATGAATCAATATCGCAACCGGATATGGTCGGCGGGCTTTAACCTTGCCATCAATGCCGTTTGATTTTATACCGCATCCGAAACGATTGGATGCGGTATATGGCTCTTCACCTCAGAACCTCCGAAGCCTTGCACCTGATGCATGATGTGGCGTTTGACCTTGTGCATGAAGCCGTTCATGATTTTTCAATGCGCCAGCTGGCCATTCTCTTCACCGTCTATCTCGATCCGCCACCCCATACGGTGCGGGCGCTCGCTGCAAAGCTCGATGTAACCAAGCCGGTGATCACGCGCGCGCTTGATACGATGGGCGCGCTTGGTCTTGTGGATCGCAAACGGGATCCGGATGATTTGCGCAATGTCATTATCCAGCGCACCGCCAAGGGCGCGCTCTTTGTCGAACATTTCGGTGATGTGATGGTCGCGCGCGGAAAGGCACTCTCCTGATGACGGGTTTTGATCCACGTGTTACGCCGGTGCGTCCTGATCTTGCGGCGTCATCATTGCGCGGCAAAATTGACGCGCCACGCTATGTGGAAGGCATTCGAAAAATTATTTTTGATGGCGCGGCTGATGTGCGTCGCCATCCGGTACCCGATGCCCCGCTTGATACCGAAGCGCTGTATGGCGAAATTTTTATCGAATATGATCACGATGACGAAGGTTGGAGTTGGGGGCAACTCGAGCGTGATTCCTATGTCGGCTATATGCCCTCAAAAGCCTTGACGCTTGATGTGGCAAAACCCACGCATCGCGTCGCCGTGCAACGCACTTTTCTCTATGGCGGCCCGAGCATTAAATTGCCGCCCATGGCGGTGTTGTCGATCGGCAGTCGCGTTACGATCACCGCGCATAAAGATCGCTTCGCACAAACCCATCGCGGCCACTCGATCATCGCGGATCATCTTAGTCCCATCGAACAAATAGAATCCGATTTCGTTGCGGTCGCCGAGCGGTTTATTGGTGTGCCCTATTATTGGGGCGGCAAAACGAGTCTGGGTCTGGATTGCTCAGGTCTCGTGCAAGTCGCGCTTGATGCGGCGGGTCTCTGGGCGCCGCGCGATACCGATATGCAAGAAAAAGCCGTTGGCGTGCCGCTTGATGTTGCTGCCGATTATGCGGGCTTGCAGCGCGGCGATCTTGTGTTCTGGAAAGGCCATGTCGGCATCATGCAGGATGCGACACGTCTCCTGCATGCCAATGGGCATCACATGTTGGTTGTAAGCGAACCGCTGCTGGAAGCCGTGCATCGCATCGCACAGAAAGATGCGGGACCCGTTACATCGATAAAACGTCTCGCATCAGGCCAATAGAAGCGCGCGTCTAATAACCCTGTTCGTAATGCACGACATGGAGCAGAGCCTCGCCGCGTTCGGCGCGCTGCACTTGCGCCGCAATCGCACGGCTCACTTCAAGCGGATCGGATACTGATGCATTATGCGGTGTGATCGTGACACGCGGATGCAACCATAAAGCGGAGTCCCTCGAAAGCGGCTCGGTTTCAAATACATCCAGCACCGCTTCATGCAGCGTGCCATCGTCAAGGCAAGCGAGTATATCGGCTTCTTTTTGCAATCCACCCCGTCCGGCATTGATCAGCGAAGGGGCAGCCACGCGCCCATCGCGTGCGAGTCCTTTCAAAAGATTTGTATTGATGATGCCCCGCGTTTCCGGCGTGAGCGGGAGAAGCGTCACTAAAATATCGGTACGCGCCAAAAAGGCTGCCAATTCATCCGGGCCGGCATAAGTGGGCACAGACTTGATCTGTTTCGGAGATTTGCTCCATCCCGCGACATCAAAGCCAATCGATTTGAGTTTGTGCGCGGCATCGGTTCCCAAAACGCCCATGCCCATAATGCCGACACGCACATCTTGCGCCGCCGGTTGCCAATCATCATCCAACCAAAGCCGCTCGGCCTGTTGTGTGCGATAGCGGCGCGTCTGTCGCAAAATCGAAAGCGTATGCAGCATGACATATTCGCTCATGCGATTGGTCAAATCCGGATCAACCACGCGCGCCATGGGCACATTCGGCAAATGCGGATCACGAAACATGTGATCAACACCCGCACCCAAAGAGAAGATCGCCTTAAGATTGGGAAAGTGAGAGAGCGAACCGGGTGGATGATACCATGTCATCACATAGCGCACGCTCAGCGGGTCAACCGCATCGCCAAGCGATACAATATCGAAGTCCGGCAGGAGCCCGCGAAAATTCTTGATCCATGGCGCGGGATCGCCCGAGCCCATGGCGACGAGAAAACTTGCCATTTATGACTGTCCTTCCGTGATGCGGTCATGAATGAGCGGACGGTGCTCAGGCGCATGATCACTGATTGTATAAGCGCGTCGCACCATCGCATGGGCTTCTGCGGCATCCTGCGCGCTGCGCGCATGAATTACGGCAAGCGGCGCACCTCGTGTTATCGCGGTTCCAAGCGGCACAAGATCAACAAGTCCCACCGCGGGATCAATGCGATCTTCCGCCCGCGTGCGTCCACCACCCAAAGCCACAACCGCAATGCCAAGATCGCGTGTGGCAATCGCATTCACAAATCCGTCTGCTTCGGCTGTCACGATATGATGCACAGGCGCTTGCGGCAAATACGCGGCAGTATTTTCGAGAAGAGAAGAAGGGCCACCAAGAACAGAAACCATCCGCGCAAAACGCTCGGCCGCCGCGCCTGATGAAAAGGCATGATCGAGTTTCGCGCGTGCGTCGGCTGCACTTTGTGCAAGGCCGCCAATCAGCAGCATCTCGATGCCCAGTGCCACGGTCACCTCGTGCAAACGCGCGTCGCGTTTTTTACCCGTGAGGTGATCAATCGCCAACATCACTTCCACCGCATTGCCCGCACTTGTTGCGAGCGGCTCATCCATATCGGTGACAAGCGCCGTGGTTTTGAGGCCAGCCCCTTGCGCCACACTGACAATGCTGTGGGCGAGATCGCGCGCGCCGTCGAAGGTTGGCATGAATGCGCCGGATCCCGTCTTCACATCCATCACCAAGCCGTGCAATCCCGCCGCCAATTTTTTTGAAAGAATGGAGGCGGTGATTAAGGGGATGGATTCAACCGTCGCGGTTACGTCGCGAATGGCGTAGAGCTTACGATCAGCCGGAGCGAGATCTGAGGTTTGGCCGATAATGGCCGCACCGGTTTCAAACACGGCTTTACGGAACAGTGCGATATCGGGTTGTGATACATAGCCTGGAATTGAATCGAGCTTGTCGAGCGTGCCACCGGTATGGCCAAGGCCGCGTCCCGAAATCATCGGCACATAACCACCACAGGCCGCAATGGCGGGCGCGAGAATGAGGCTTACCGTATCGCCAATGCCACCGGTTGAATGTTTGTCGAGCACGGGCCCCGGGCAATCGCGCCAATCAAGCACGGTGCCGGAGCGCGTCATCGCTTCCGTCAGCGCCACGCGCTCGGTCATGGTCATGCCTTGAAAGAACACAGCCATTGCAAAAGCAGCAACTTGCGCATCCGTCACGCGCCCTTCGCCGAGCCCGGCAATGAATTGCGCAATCTCGTCGCGCTCCAATTGAGCGCCATCGCGTTTTTTTCGAATAAATTCTTGCGGCAACATCGGCATCATCTCCCTGTTCCGCGTTCTACAGGGGTTTGCGCCAAAAATCAGGTCAAAAATAAGCGGTCAAAAAGCCGATCAAAAACGCGGCGAACCGATGTCGCGCGCGTCGCTCAGGCCGCGTGCCGCGTCGCATCCTCGCCGTAATAATCAATATAGCGGGGGTTGATGGCTGAAACAGGCAGGATCACCAAGACATCGGTCGTGCCAAATTGATGGTCCACCACCGCGCCATCGCCAAAACGCGCGCCGAGCCGCAAATAACCTTTGATCAAAGGCGGCAGCGCATGCAGCGCCTGTTTCGCATTGATCGCGTTAAGCGGCATCCGGTTCATCGCCACGCGCCGTCCTTCAAGTGCCTGCGTGGCAAAAGCATCATCCGCGCGCGCGGTGTGATGCAGAAAACTGAGAGGCAATGCCAACGCATCCGGATCGGTCCCCGCAAGGCTCGCGCACCCAAACATCACATCGATGCGATGGCGCTTCACATAAGCCCAAATGCCGTGCCAGAGCAGTTCTACCGTGCGCTTGTCGCGGTAGGGTTGTGCCACGCAAGAGCGGCCCAATTCCAAAAACCGCGCGCCCGGATGGGCGGCCAACATCGGACCGATGTTGAATTCGCTTGCGGAGTAAAATCCATTATGTTGTGCGGCGATGTCCTGCCGCAACAGCCGATAAGTGCCGACCACTTTCGGCTTCTTCTCCGCGTGATCCACCACAAGAAGATGATCACAAATCGCATCGAATGCGTCTTTGTCGCGCCGCTTCAACCGTGAGGCGAAATCAGGTACGGCATTCATCTCTTCGTAAAAGATCTTGTAGCGCAGACGTTGCGCGCGTTTGATTTCTTTTTTGGTGGCGGCAAGGCGCACTTCGAGCGATCCGATGCGACCGAGTCGATAGGCCGGATCACGCGACACCGGTTCCAAAAATTCGGTAATGATGCGTTTGGGTTCAACCGCATCGGCCCAACCCCGAAATCCTTCGCCCAGATCAATCATGAGATGTTCTTTCAAACGAGCAAAATGAGTCGCAACATACGTGTCAAAAAATCACTCTACCGATTTTCTGACGAGATTATGACAGTGGCGTCGCTTCGGTGTGAATGCTCAGCCGCAAACCGAGCGCCTTGATCACGCCGATCAATGTCGACAATCGCGGATCACCGTCCTTGGAGAGTGCCTTGTAGAGTGCTTCACGCGTTACGCCCGCTTGCCGCGACACATCGGTCATGCCGCGTGCGCGCGCAACAACGCCCAAGGCCACCGCGATATAGGTTGCATCACCGGTTTCAAAAGCATCGGTAAGCAATTCGGTTTGAAAGTCTGTGTTGGTTAAAAATTCCGCGGCATCGAAGCGGGTTGTTTTCAAAGGCATAGGCTTCTCATTCCGCATTTCCGTTGGTTAGCTTTCGTCACGAAATTCATCTGCAAGGCGTTGCGCCTCCCGAATGTCTCGCGTTTGACGGGCTTTGGTGCCACCCGCGAGCAAGATAATGATTTCGGGACCCTTGAATAAAAACTAAATCCGGTAGCCTGGACCATGATCGATCTTCAATTCACACAGGCGCCCTTTGTTGGTCCGCATATCCCCCAACAGACTGGCTTCGAGCCGCGTCAATCGCTGTGCAATATGTTTGCGGGCACTTAAATCCTCAAGCTGAAGAAGCCACTGCCGGAAACGCGCGGTCATTCGAATTTCGATGGGTAGAGCTTGCCCCATAAGTGTGAAAATGTCAACTATAGTTCACATATTGCCCAAATCGCTGCGATAAGACAGTGCCTCGGCGACATGAAGGCGGCGGATCAGGTCGGCACCATCGAGGTCCGCGAGCGTGCGGGCCACTTTGAGCACGCGGTGAAAGCCCCGCGCGGTTAACCGCATCGTCTCGGCCGCGGATCGAATAAGGCTCACCCCGGCTTCATCAAGCGGCGCGGCTTGGTCGAGCAGGCCCACAGGGCAGGTGGCATTCAACGTTTCGGCACCAAGCCCGAGCACGCTATAGCGCTCCGCCTGTCTGGCGCGTGCCGCGTTAACGCGGCGGGCAATCTGGGCGGAGGGTTCGGATGTCATGGGGGCAATGAGATCGGTGGCAGCGACCGCGGGGACTTCCATCACGAGATCGATGCGGTCGAGAAAGGGGCCGGAAATGCGCGATTGGTATTGCGCCATGCAAGTGGCATTCGGTGCTTTGCGACAGGCATAGCCGGGCTCGGTCGCGCGTCCGCAGCGGCACGGATTCATCGCCGCGATCAATTGAAACCGCGCCGGATAGGCGATCCGGTGTTGAACCCGCGCAATCACCGCCTCGCCCGTTTCGAGCGGTTGCCGCAAACTATCGAGCACTTGCGGCTGGAATTCGGGCAATTCATCGAGAAACAAAACGCCGCGATGGGCAAGCGAGACTTCGCCCGGCCGCGCTTGTACGCCACCACCGACAAGCGCCGCCATCGACGCGGAGTGATGCGGCGCGCGGAACGGGCGCCGATTGGTCAGACCCGCCGGTGTGAGCAAGCCCGCCACCGATTGGATCATCGAGACTTCGAGCAGTTCCTTGGGCGAGAGCGGCGGCAGGATCGAGGGCAGCCGAGAAGCCAACATGGATTTGCCTGCCCCGGGCGGCCCCGAAAACAAAAGATTATGTCCGCCCGCCGCGGCAATTTCGAGCACGCGCCGGGCGCTGTCTTGCCCGCGGATTTCGGCCATATCGGGCAAAGGCTGCGTGTCGCCGCGCACAGCGGGTGCGGGACGGCTCAACAATTGTGTGCCCTTGAAATGATTGGCCAGTTGCAGCAGCGAGCGCGGCGCTAGAATAGGCAGGTCGCTTGCCGCCCAAGCGGCCTCAGGTCCGGAATCCGCCGGACAAATCAACCCTAATCCGCGTTCATGCGCGGCGATCGCGGCCGGTAAAACGCCGGCCACCGGCGTTAACCGCCCATCAAGCCCCAATTCGCCCAGCACCAGAAAACCCTCGAGCGCATCCGCCGGAATAGCGCCAATCGCCGCCATCAGACCGAGTGCAATCGGCAAATCGAAATGGCTGCCTTCTTTCGGCATATCGGCCGGCGCCAAATTCACCGTGATGCGCCGCGTCGGCAGTGCGAGCCCCGCCGCCGCCAGCGCGCCGCGGACCCGTTCGCGCGATTCACCCACCGCTTTGTCGGGCAGGCCGACAATCGTAAAAAGCACCCGCCCCGGCATGACCTGCACCTGAACGTCGACGGGTTTGGCGTCGACGCCCTCAAAGGCGACTGTCGAAACCCGCGTCACCATTGGGGCGGGTTTCCCACCGCGTCGGATCGCAAGGGGATAGCGAAGACGGGGCTTGATGCGGGGCGGGTTACGGGCATGGCAGAGGCCAGTCTAGCAAGCCGAAACCCGTCTGGACCCTGTGACATGTGACAGGGTGACAAAACGCTTTGATGCGCCTAAAGCGCAACGCGCGGATAGCCCCAACTCAAGAAATTCAAGACAAAAAAATTAACGACTGCCGCTTGGTCAATGAGTCTCGATCATCAAGATAGCTCGCATCAAGACCGCTCGGCCAATTTCTTTAACCGATACAGAACATCCAGCGCCTCTTTGGGAGTCAGATCGTCGGGGTGAAGCTCTGCCAATGCCTCATGCAGCGGATCAGGTCCCTGCGCGTGAGACGCGGTGCGCGGTGCTTGCACCGAAAACAGGGGCAAATCATCAAGCATACGCTCAACCGGTGCTTGTCGGTCGGAGGCTTCGAGTTCCGCCAAAATCATTGTTGCGCGATCAATGACGCTATGCGGCAATCCGGCAAGACGCGCGACTTGAATGCCATAAGACCGATCAGCCGTTCCGGCGATCACTTCATGCAGAAAGATCACCGCGCCTTTATGATCGGCGACGCGCATGGTTGCATTTTTGAGCCGCGGTAATTTGCGCGCGAGCGCTGTCAATTCATGAAAATGTGTCGCAAAGAGTGCGCGGCAGCGATTGCCTTCATGCAGATGTTCAATCGTTGCCCATGCAATCGATAGACCGTCAAAGGTCGCGGTGCCACGACCGATCTCATCTAAAATTACAAGCGAGCGTTCGGTCGCCTGATTGAGAATGGCCGCGGTCTCGATCATTTCAACCATAAAGGTTGATCGTCCACGCGCGAGATCATCGGCGGCGCCGACGCGGGAAAACAGACGATCAACAAGACCGATTTGCGCGCGTTTTGCCGGCACAAAACAACCCGCTTGCGCCATCACCGCAATCAACGCGTTTTGTCTGAGATAGGTGGATTTACCCGCCATATTCGGACCGGTCACCACAAGAATGCGTCCACCGGTCTCGGAGGCGGGCGGTGTGAGGTCCGCATCATTGGCGACAAAGCTCTGCCCGCCACGGCGCAATGCGGCTTCCACCACCGGATGACGACCGCCCTCAATGTGAAAATCAAGCGTTGCGCTGATGTCAGGCCGCACATGATCGGCGCTTTCCGCGAGTTCCGCCAATGCGGTTGCCACATCAATCGCGGCCAGTGCGTCGGCGGCGTGGCGAATAAGCGATGCATGCGACACCGCCTCTTCTGTCATGCGGGCAAAGAGCGCAAGCTCAAGCGCCAAAGCATGATCACCGGCGGAGGCGATACGCCCACCAAGATCGGCAAGTTCAGCGGTTGAAAACCGCATCGCGCCTTGCATTGTTTGGCGATGAATGAAGGTTTCAACATGCGGCGGCTTCAAGAAGTCTTCGCCATTGGCTTGCGGCACTTCAATGAAATAGCCCAAAAAATTATTATGCTTGATGCGCAGCGTGCGCGCGCCGGTCATTGTTACATATTGGGCTTGCAGCATCGCGATCACCTGCCGGCTTTCATCCCGTAACGCGCGCGTTGAATCGAGTTCAACGGATGAGCCCGGTCGGATAAAGCCGCCATCGCGTTTGTTGAGCGGCAAGTCATCCGCAAGCGATGACAAAAGCCGCGTCGATAAAGCCGGATCAAGCGCAACAAGATGCGCAGAGGCGGCATCAATCTCTTGCGGCAAAGCATGTGCGTTGGCTTGACGCTCGTGTTGAAGATGTTCTGCCACATGATGAGCGGCAGCTAAGGCTGTGCCGAGTGCCGCGAGATCGCGCGGTCCACCGCGATCCATCGCCAAGCGCGTCAACGCACGGGCGAGATCGGGTGTCGCTTTCAAAATGCCACGCAGCGTGGCGCGTAAATCACGGCGGTCGACAAAGAACTGCACCGCATCATGCCGCGCGCGGATCAGGTCCAAATCTGTAAGCGGTCCGGCGATGCGTTCGGCAAGCAAGCGTGCGCCTGCGGGAGTCACCGTGCGGTCCAATGCAGCCAGAAGCGATCCGCTGCGTTCACCGCTTAACGTGCGCGTGAGTTCGAGATTGGCGCGCGTTGCGGCATCAATGCGCATCGTGCCGCCATCGCGTTCGCGCGCGGGTGGCGCAAGCGGCGCGCGCGTGCCACGCTGCGTGCGTTCAATATAGGTGACAATGGCAGCGGCTGCAGCCAATTCCCCGCGTGAAAACGTGCCAAAGCCCGAGAGCGTCGCAACACCAAAATAAGCCTCAAGCCGCTTTTCAGCAGAAGATGCATCAAACCCGTCTCGCGCAATCGGCGTGATTGTATCGCGACGGTCGCGCACAAGGCCGCCAAGCGGCCCATTGTCATCAATCAGCGCGTCGGGCAGCAACACTTCGCGCGGCGCAAAACGCGCAATCTCGGCGGCAAGTCCGGCTTCACCACTTTCGGCTGTCAAAAACCGTCCGGTTGAAATATCAGCCGCCGCAATCCCGTAACGCCAAGCACCGTCCTCGCCGCGCTGGCGCGCTACCGCGACCAGCATATTGGCTTCGCCCGGATCAAGCAGACGCTCTTCTGTTATCGTGCCCGGTGTCACAAGCCGCGTTACATCGCGCCTGACCACCGATTTTGCCCCGCGTTTCTTGGCTTCCGCCGGGTCTTCCATCTGCTCGCAAACAGCCACGCGATGACCGGCCGCGATCAGGCGTTGCAGATAATCATCGGCACGCTCCACCGGCACGCCGCACATGGGAATATCCGCACCCTGATGCTTGCCGCGCTTGGTCAGCACAATGCCCAGCGTGCGCGAGGCGATTTCTGCATCCTCGAAAAACAGCTCGTAGAAATCCCCCATGCGGTAAAACAGGAGGCTATCGGGGTTCGCGCCCTTAATTTCGATATATTGCGCCATCATCGGCGTGACGCGGTCGTCTGGGGTCTGGTCAGGGCTCGTGCGCATGAAAAAGGCTTAGCAAAGCGGCGTCCTTTGTTCACGCCCCATGCCGGACTTATCCGCCTTTTTTGTAAGGATCGTGCCGAAGTCTGTTTGGGCGACCCGCTGATCCGGATCACAATGTTTTTTGCCGCCTCAAGAGGGTCGTCTCAGTTCAATAACGAAAGCAAACGCTTATGGTCGATCCCGAGGGCTGTATTGCCATCCGCGCCGACCATTGTTTCATTCGCAATAATTGAATCAAGAATAGCTTCTTCCGTTGCCTGCGCCGTTGCCTCAAACAAATCATCCATCGCGCTGTTGGAAATAAACTGCATCGAAGCCAAGGACGGGTTGCCGGCATAGGCTTCGCGATTAGCTGTCGAAAACGCGATAAAAATATCGCCCGATCCGTTATGGCCTATGCCGCCCGTTCGGGCGATGCCGACGGGCACACGGCGCGCAAGACGCTTCAGCTGATGCGGCAAAAGCGGAGCGTTCGTTGCAATAACAGCGATGATGGATCCAACAGGCTTTCCGCGTAACTCCCCACCGGGCATTTCCAGACCCACTTTTTTGCCCATAACGGTCATCTCGTGCCGCCGCCCGAAATTCGATTGCACGAAAGCGCCGAGCGTATAGGTCTCTCCACCAATCACAACGTGCCGCGAGGCCGAACCAGAGCCCGCCTTAAAATCAAAAGTCAGCATACCGGTGCCGCCGCCGACGCTGCCGAGCTCGATCGGTCCACCCCGCGCATTATCGAGCGCCGAAAAGACATGCTCCGCTTTGACGTGGAACCCGTTGATGTCGTTCAACTCGCCATCATAGGTTTCGCCGGCCACCGGCAATCCCCAGTCATTCACGGTTTTTTCTACATTGTTGAAAACCCACTCAACCGTCGCATCGCGCGCAATGCCGCAACTATGCGTGTTGGTGATTGTAATCGGCGTGGTGAGTTCGCCCGATTCTTCCACCCATACCAAGCCTGTCATTTCGCCATTTCCGTTGAACGAATAGGACCCGGCGGCGCAGGAGGTCTGCGGATCATGACGGCCGCGCGGCAAAATAGCTGTCACGCCGGTGCGGATAGGCCCTTGGCCAACCACGCGCGGCCCATGGCCTGAAATCAGCGTCGTATAGCCGACCTCTACACCCGCAACATCGGTAATCGCGTTGAACGGCCCCGGCGTGCCGGGCAGATGAATCCCAAGGCCGCGAAGGCGTATTTTACCGGATGGGGTGTTGTTCCAAGGGATCACGGCGAATTTCCTAGGATAAGGCGGCATGGCTTTTGGCGTTGATCTTCGTTACGCTACCATGCCCTGAGCGCACTTCTCACAATAAATAGCTTTGCTCAGCGGTTCTAGTGGATGGGATTTATCGATATGGCAGATGGCGAGGGTAAACCGGGCAAACGGACGCGGCCAACGATTTCTGACAAGGAAGCGCTCGATTTCCACTCCATGGGGCGTCCCGGCAAGATCGAGATTGTCGCGACAAAGCCGATGGCCACGCAGCGTGACCTTTCTCTCGCTTATTCTCCCGGCGTGGCCGTGCCCGTCAAAGCCATTGCCGAAAATCCGGCGCTCGCTTTCGATTACACATCAAAAGGCAATCTTGTTGCTGTGATTTCAAATGGCACCGCCATTTTGGGTTTGGGCAATTTGGGCGCACTCGCCTCAAAGCCCGTGATGGAAGGCAAAGCCGTTCTCTTCAAACGTTTTGCCGATGTTGATTCGATTGATCTCGAAGTCGATACTGAAGATCCCGATCAATTCATCAATGCCGTGCGCTATCTTGGCCCTTCATTCGGCGGCATCAATTTAGAAGACATCAAAGCACCGGAATGTTTCATCATTGAGGAGCGCTTGCGCGAACTCATGGACATTCCCGTGTTTCATGATGATCAGCATGGCACAGCGATTATTGCGGCCGCGGGTATCATGAATGCGATGCGGCTCACGGGCCGCGAAATGAAAACGACGAAGCTCGTCTGTAACGGCGCGGGTGCCGCGGGGATCGCTTGTCTTGAGCTCATCAAAGCGATGGGCTTTGCGCCAGAGAATGTGATTCTCTGCGATACGAAAGGTGTCGTCTATAAAGGCCGCACTGAAGGCATGAACCAATGGAAAAGCGCGCATACAGTTGAAACCAAAGCGCGCACGCTCGAAGACGCAATGAAAGGCGCGGATGTCTTTTTCGGACTCTCGGCGAAGGGTGCCCTCTCGCCTGATATGGTCAAAAGCATGGCGCCCAATCCGATTATTTTTGCGATGGCGAATCCTGATCCGGAAATCACGCCTGAAGAAGCGCATGCCGTGCGCGATGACGTGATCATTGCGACAGGCCGCTCGGACTATCCCAACCAAGTCAATAATGTGTTGGGCTTTCCCTATATTTTCCGGGGTGCGCTCGATTGTCGTGCGTCCACCATCAATATGGAAATGAAAATTGCGGCGGCTTACGCTTTGGCTGATCTCGCGCGTGAAGATGTGCCTGATGATGTGGCGGCGGCCTATCAAGGCGCGCGGCCGCGTTTCGGGCGCGATTACATTATTCCGGTGCCGTTTGATCCGCGTCTCATTCATGTCATTCCGCCAGCCGTTGCGAAAGCGGCGATGGAAACCGGCGTTGCCAAAAAGCCGATTGAAAATCTTGAAGATTATAAAGCGCAACTCTCCGCGCGCCGCGATCCCGTTGCCGGTGCGTTACAACGGATTTTTGAGCGCGTTCGCCGTTATCCAAAACGTGTTGTGTTTGCGGAAGGCGAAGAAGAGCAAGTCATCCGTGCGGCAATGAGTTTCGTTTCACAAGGACTCGGCACGGCCATTCTCGTCGGCCGTGAAGATCGCGTGCGTGCGAATGCGGCGAATGTTGGCATCGAGCTTGATGGCAAGAATGGCATTGAAATTCACAATGCGCGGTTATCGCATCGCAATGCCGCTTATGCGCAAGCGCTCTATGAACGTTTGCAACGCAAAGGTTATTTGATGCGTGATTGCCAGCGCCTCATCAATAATGATCGCAATTATTTTGGTGCGGCCATGGTTGCGCTGGGTGATGCCGATGCGATGGTGACAGGCGCCACGCGTAATTATTCCGTCGCCTTGAATGATGTGTTGAATGTGATTGACGCAAAGCCCGGTCATAAATTGATGGGGGCATCGCTGGTGCTTGCGCGGGGCCGCACGGTGATCGTTGCGGATACAGCCATCACCGAAATGCCAACCGCCGAAGAATTAGCCGACATTACTGTGGAAGCCGCAGGTGTTGCGCGGCGTTTGGGTTATGAGCCGCGCGTGGCCTTGCTTGCCTATTCGACCTTCGGTCATCCGCAAGGTGAACGCTCCGCAAAAGTCATTGATGCTGTGAAACTTCTGGATCGGCGTCATCTTGATTTTGCCTATGATGGCGAGATGGCGGCTGATGTGGCGTTGAACAAAGATCTTCTGGCGCAATATCCGTTTTGCCGTCTCAAAGAACCCGCAAATGTGCTGGTGATGCCAGCCTTCCACTCGGCCTCCATCGCAACAAAAATGATGCAGACCCTCGGTGGTTCGACGGTCATCGGGCCCTTGCTTGTGGGCCTTGATCGCTCGGTGCAAATCATTCCGCTTGGCGCGAAAGATTCAGACATCGTCAACATGGCCGCACTCGCCGCATTTAATGTGGGTGGGTGAGAAACGTCAGAGTGCGGAGCGCTCTAGAAAACGATCCTATGAATCGTTTTCAGTTTCGAACGCCTTGAGCCTTAGCGAAAGGCGGGAAGATGAAGGGCTCAACGCTGCGTGTGGCAAAAATGTCTTTCGAATATTTTTGCTCCCCGCCCGAAGCGCAGCGGAGGGTCGGACGAAGTGATGTGTCTCGAACCACGCTATCTGGTAAAACACGGAACCACGCTTTACAGCGCCTGCCCTTCGCTTACGCTCTGGGCGTTCGTCACTCAAAAAGGTCCACTGGACCTTTTTGTTTGCTCTGCAAACCGCTCCTCACCCTTCGAGACGCGGCTCCGCCGCTCCTCAGGATGAGGGAATAAATTATCACCTTATGGTAAGGGTGAATAAACCTCAGGATGAGCATCATTGCTTTTTTATCCTCATGGTGAGGAGCATCACGAAGTGATGCGTCTCGAACCACGTCATCCAGTACAGCACGGAACCACGCTTTACAGCGCCTGCCCTTCGCTTACGCTCTGGGCGTTCGTCACTCAAAAAGGTCCACTGGACCTTTTTGTTTGCTCTGCAAACCGCTCCTCACCCTTCGAGACGCGCCTCACGGCGCTCCTCAGGATGAAGCAAAAAATATAGCCGCTTGGCGGCGGCTCAGGATGAGGATTGAACTTTATTGCCTGCAAATTGGCGCATAAATTCGGGCGCAAGGCTTCAAAGCGATATGATCGCAAAATTATGAGTTGAGAGCTTATCGCAAGAGTAACTTTCGTTACGTCATCAACCCGCTATTTTTACATCATCGCCCTTGTGTGGTCTCTCAGTTACCGGCGTTCAGCGAAGAAGGTTTTGAGCAGGGCGGCCGCATCGCTCGCGCCGAGTCCGCCATAGAGTTCGGGGGCATGATGGCAGGTTTTTTGGCTGAAAAAGCGGGGTCCATGCTCCACAGCCCCGCCTTTTGGGTCGCTGGCGCCGAAATAGAGGCGACGGATTCGCGCCAGCGAGATGGCGCCTGCGCACATCGCACAAGGTTCAAGCGTGACATAAAGATCGCAGCCGATCAGCCGTTCGGATCCGCAGAGTTGGGCGGCTTGTCGAAGGGCAAGAATCTCCGCATGGGCCGTCGGATCGCGGTCTGTCAGCGTTCTATTGCTGGCAATCGCCAGGATTTGACCGTTTTGGGTGACAACCGCGCCCACGGGCACTTCGCCCCGCTTGGCGGCATCGCGCGCGGCTTCAAGCGCGATTTCCATCGGTTTTTGGCCCAAAGGGCTGATTTGTGGCTCTTCGATCATCCGTTTCACGTCTTCTGCTCGCATCCTGCGACACACTCTGCTATCAGCGCTTCATGAATGATGACAACAGAAACAAAGGGGGCGGCAAAGGCCGTCCGCCACGCGGTCCCGGTTTTGGCGGGGATCGTAAGGGGCCGCCGCGCGGTGGATCACGTCCGGATGGGCGGAAATTTGGCGATAAAAGCCGTAAATTTGGCGAAAAGAGCTCGGATCGGCTACGTGCCGCCTCAGATGACGGTGTGATTCGGGGCGCGTTTCGTCCTCGTCGGGGGCCGGATTCGCCGGATCGCGCCAATCGCCCCGCGGGCGAGGGGCAGGAGAGTGCGGCCGGTAAGAGGCGTTTTTCACCCTCAAAAGGTCCGCGGCGTACGTCTTCGGACCGCCCAGACTTTGCAAAATCAGGAAGACCGCCACGCGAGCGCCGGGAGGGCGATCGTCCCTCCGGAGACCGTCCGGCGGGGGACCGTCCTTTCCGCGCCCGCCCGACGGGAGATCGCCCATTTCGTGAGCGTCGTGAAGGGGATAGGCCCTTCCGCGAGCGCCGTGAGGGGGATCGGCCTTCTGGAGATCGTCCAGCTGGGGACCGCCCATTTAGGACTCGTCCAACGGGAGATCGTCCATTTCGAGAGCGTCGTGAAGGGGATAGGCCTTCGGGAGATCGTCCAGCGGGGGACCGCCCATTTAGGGCTCGTCCAGCGGGAGATCGGCCATTTCGTGAGCGTCGTGAAGGGGATAGGCCTCGCAGCCCCCGTCCACCGCGTGATGGGTCATTCCGCGATCAGAGCAAGGGCCGTGGTCGACCCCAAGAGGGCCGTGGTGGACGAAGCAATCGTCCTGTTTCAGCGCCAAAGCCCCGTCCTGGGGACCGTATAGCGAAGGTTATGGCCCGTGCCGGGCTTTGTTCGCGGCGGGACGCTGAGGCTTGGATTCTTGAGGGCCGGGTGGTCGTTAATGGTGAGATTCTGCTCTCGCCGGCTCGGGATATCATTCCAACCGATAAGGTCGAGGTAGACGGGCAGGCGCTTCCTCTACGGGAGCGGACACGACTTTATCTGTATCACAAGCCGCGCGGCCTTGTGACCACCGCCCGTGATCCCGAAGGTCGTCCAACCGTATTTGCTAACCTTCCCAAAGGCTTGCCGCGCCTCGTCTCGGTTGGGCGGCTCGATATCAATACAGAAGGTCTGCTTCTTCTCACCAATGATGGCGGGCTGGCCCGCCTCATTGAATTGCCGGAAACGGGGTGGTTACGGCGCTATCGCGTGCGTTGTTTTGGCGAGATCAACCAGGCCACGTTAGATACGCTTAAAGCCGGCGTTACTATCGATGATATGCACTATGGCCCCATTGAAGCCACCCTCGATCGTGAGAAAGGTGACAATGTTTGGCTCACTTTAGGGCTCCGTGAGGGAAAAAACCGCGAAGTTAAGCGCGTTTTGGAGCATTTTGGGCTCGCCGTGAACCGGCTGATTCGCCTCTCCTTTGGCCCTTTCCAATTGGGTGAACTGCAAGAAGGTTCGGTCGAAGAAGTGCGGACCGGGTTGCTCCGCGCTCAACTTTCACCGGACGCGATTATTGCGGCTGGCATCGATTTTGACGGACCGATTTTCATCCACGATGAGGATCCTGAAGATATCGCTCCGCCGGCTCCGGTTGAGCGGTGGGATCGAGATCGGCCTCCGAGACGCGAAACGGGCCGAGATCGGGAACGACCTCTAGACCGTGCGACCGGTCGCGATCGTGATCAGGGACGTGACCGCCCATCGTCGCGGGGAGATGATCGGGGGCGTCCGGATCGCCGTCCGGGTGCTGGGCCCCGCCCATCGCGTCCGGATCGACCGGACCGCGAGTCAAAACCGCGATTTGGCGATAAAGGCGATCTACCTGACCATCCCATTCGGCCCCATCGGAATACGGTTCAGAAAAAAATCTGGCGCGCTGACGATGCCGAAACTGGCCGTTCGGGTCGTTCGGCACCAAAAGTACCGCGTCGAGGACAGGATCCGAAGGAGGCACGGGCTGAAAATGCTGAACGGTCGCATAAGCGGGCCGGAAGCATCAAAACCCGCAGCGGTAAAAGCGTAACGGTTGAAAAGCTCGCACCAAGAACACGCTCGGAACTCGGACGCGCAGCCCCATCCTCGCAAGGTAAAGGCGCGCCGCGCTCCAAGGGCCCGCGTCCAACTCGCGGTCGTTAAACTGATGCGGATTGTTGCCGGTCGTTTTAAAGGGCGCGCATTGGTTGCGCCTTCCGGTATGGAAACACGCCCGACCTCGGATCGTTTGCGCGAAACGCTCTTCAATGTGTTGGCGCATGCCTATGAGGATCCGATAACCGATGCGCGCGTGCTCGATCTTTTTGCGGGTTCGGGCGCGCTGGGTTTGGAAGCGCTTTCCCGCGGCGCGTCTTTTACGCAATTTGTCGAAGAGGCAGCTTCGGCGCGCGCGGCAATTAAAGAAAACATCGATATGTTGGGTGTGGCCGGCATCACGAAAGTCTATCGGCGTGACGCGACGCATCTCGGCCCTCTGCCGCCGGATGAAAAATTCTCTCTCGTCTTCTGCGATCCGCCCTATGGCAAAGGCTTAGCGGCGCGCGCCTTACAAAGCGCGCTCAAAGGGGGATGGTTGGCGCCGCGTGCTTTAATCATTGTCGAAGAAAAAGCCGGCGCGAGCGACATTTTGCCCGAGGGTGTAAGCCTTCTCGAGACTCGCGATTATGGTGAGACCGTGCTCAGCTTTGCCGAGGCACCATGATGACGTATCTTCTCTTTGAACGGTCTTATCTGCGATAGTCATCCGCAAAGAGGTCCGGCATTCTGAGGACAGGCTTTAATATGAGGGAGAGCGCGATGTCCGACTCAATCGCCATGGCGGAAGGTCAGAAACATCTTACGGGTGGGTGTTTGTGTGGTCATGTGAAGTTTAAAGTCGATGGGCCCCTGCGTGAGGTTGTTGCGTGTCATTGTTCGCAATGCCGCAAACAGACTGGTAATTTTTTCACATCGTCAAATGCTAAAAACGCTGATGTGACTTTTGTGGAAACTTCAGGCCTTAAATGGTTCAAATCATCAGCACAAGCCGAGCGCGGCTTTTGTCAGGATTGCGGCAGCGCACTCTTCTGGCGCCGTTTTGACAGTGACACGATTTCGATCACTGCCGGTTCGCTCGACGGTAAAACAGGTCTTCGGATTTGCGAACATATTTACGTTGCCGACAAACCCGATTGGTACGAGATTACCGACGGCATTAAACAATATCCGGTCTGGCGTTGAGATCATCGCGCAAGCGCTGAATATGTAGAATTTGGAATAGAGTATTATGGCGCTTCTTCTCGGTATTGATACCGGCGGCACTTACACTGACGCTGTTCTTTTCGACGACAAGCTCAATAAGGTCATTGCGAAAGCAAAATCACTCACCACGCGTCATGACTTGGCCATTGGCATTTCCGGCGCGGTGACGCGTGTGATTGACGCGGCAAAGATCAATGCGTCGACAATCGAACTTGTTTCTCTTTCAACAACGCTTGCGACCAATGCACTTGTTGAAGGACAGCAGCGACGAATTGGTCTCGTGATGATCGGGTTCTCCGAGAATGATATTCAACGTCAAGGACTCGCGTCAGCGCTTGGTAATGATCCGATGGCGCGTATCGCGGGCGGCCATAATGTAACAGGCGATGAAGCGAGCCGCCTTGATTTAGCGGCATTGGATGCCTGGCTTAATAATGCCGGTAAGACCGTC
>CANGPA010000026.1 GCA_947455645.1 Hyphomicrobiales bacterium
ACCGGATGTCTTTATCCAAACAACGCGCGCGCTTTGATGGAATGCCGTGCGCAAGGTTTCGATAATTGTCTCTTAACAGACATGCTCGGCAATGTTGCCGAACTCGCCACTGCCAATGTATTCATGGTGAAAGATGGTGTAGTGCTCACGCCCATTCCCAATGGCACATTTTTGAACGGGATCACGAGGCAACGCGTGATCGATCTCTTCAAGAAAGATGGGCAAATTCTGGTTGAGACACGGCTCACTTATGCGGATTTCTTGAAAGCGGATGAGATTTTCTCGGCCGGCAATTATGGCAAAGTCCAACCCATCAACCGCATCGATCATCATGATCTACAGCCGGGGCCTCTCTATCGGAAGGCCAAGCATCTTTATACGGACTTCGCGCATTCGCGGTAACGAACAATTAGATTACGCTTAAGGCCACCTCACAGTTGGCGGCATGCTCGATAAAATCGACTCCACATTGCCGCCGGTCTTCAAGCCGAAGATTGTCCCGCGGTCATAAAGCAGATTGAATTCGACATATCGGCCACGCCGGACTTGTTGTTCTTCGCGGTCGGCGTCGGTCCAAGGCGTCGAGACATTCGCGCGCACGATATTCGGATAGACTTCATTGAACGCGCGGCCGACATCTTGCGTGAAAGCAAGATCAGCGTCCCAATCGCCCGAGTCGAGATAGTCGTAAAAGATACCGCCGATGCCGCGCGGTTCATTGCGGTGCTTGAGATGAAAATACTCATCGCACCAGTTTTTATATTTTTCGTAATTGGCAACTTTCGTATGTTTTTCACAAGGCGCCTTCATCGCGGCATGAAAGGCTTTTGAATCGACGTCATCTTGGGTTCGGCGTCGCACCAGCACCGGCGTCAAATCCGCACCACCACCAAACCACGCTTTTGTCGTGACAACGAAGCGCGTGTTCATATGCACGGTTGGTACATGCGGGTTCCAAGGATGAGCGATCAGCGAAATGCCGGTTGCAAAAAAACGCGGGTCTTTGTCGGAGCCGGGAATTTGTCCGCGAAACTCCGGCGCAAACTCACCATAAACCGTCGAGCAATGCACGCCGACTTTTTCAAACACGCGGCCTTTCATAATCGACATCACACCGCCACCGCCTTTGGCGCCTGAATGATCGGTGCGCTCCCAAGGGGTACGAACAAACCGGCCCGGCTCTTGCGCTTCGGGGAAGAAGGGGCCCGTCGCTTGATCTTCAAGCGCTTCTAACGACGCGCAGATCTGATCGCGCAAAGATTGGAACCAGGTTTCGGCGCGCGATTTGCGAGCTTCGAGAGCGTCGGTCATTAACACTATTCCTCACATCATCTTTTCTTATTTTGGGAAGGCGTCCAATTGCCGGAGCGCCTCGCCCAAAATCATCGCCGCAGAGGCTGCGACATTGATTGATCTTAATCCGGCACGCATGGGAATGAGAAGCCTTGCATCCGCTCTCTCGTGCACATCGTCGGGGACACCCGCCGATTCGCGGCCGAGCATGAGGATATCGCCCACTTTATAGGCAAAATCGGCATAGGCGGAAGCGGCCTTGGTTGACGCAAGGAGCAGCCGTTGCCCCTTGATGCGCCGATCCCGTTCGAAATCCATAAATCCGATATGTCGGTGAATTGTCACTTGATCGAGATAATCCATGCCGGCGCGGCGAAAAGCACGATCCGAGACCGGGAAGCCTGCCGGCTCAATGATATGGACCGCAACACCCATACAGGCGGCGAGGCGCAGAATGGTCCCAGCATTTTGGGGGATATCGGGCTGATACAGGGCTAGTTCGAACATATGCCCAGTTTGAACGAGACGGAGCAGGCAGGAAACCCCGAAAACCTCGAAAATCCCTAAAAACGCATGGGCATCATCCGTCCAGACTATGGACAAGCGTTGCGCCTCATGCCAAACCGACCCGCGGCGGCAGACCGCATTGTGCGATGACGGTTTTGTGCGCCAAACATAAGCGATAGTGAGCATGTCCCTGGCGATCCTTGCCAGCTGGACGGTTCCGAAACTCCGTGGCGCGCCGATCCTCGTTAGAAGGGGCCCGCAGCGGGGGTTCTGCATACGGGGATGACCACGGTGGCGACAACACATGTATCGGCTTCAGCCGAACCTACGAGACGCGATTTCCTGTTTATTGCGACCGCCGCAACGGGTGCGGTTGGTCTTGCGAGTGCGATTTGGCCTTTCATCAGTCAGATGGGTCCCGACGCGGTAACGATCGCGGCTGGTGCGCCCGTCGAATTTGACCTTGCGCCGGTAGCCGAAGGGCAAATCGTAAAACTTTTCTGGCGCGGAAAACTCATTTTTGTGAGGCATCGTACGAAAGACGAAATTAAATCGGCACAAGAGACCGATATAACGTCTTTGCGTGATCCGCAGGCCGACGCAGACCGCGTCAAGGCGGGTAAGGATCAATGGCTGATCGTATATGGTAATTGCACCCATCTTGGGTGTGTGCCGCTTGGCAATGAAGGCGCGTTCCATGGCTGGCAGTGCCCGTGCCATGGATCAGTGTTCGATACGTCGGGTCGAATTCGTCAGGGACCTGCGCCCACCAATTTGCCCGTTCCGCCTTATGCGTTCACAAGCGATACGTCGATCCGTATCGGCTAACGCTGAAGAGACCATACAACCACCAATTCAATGGGTCGTCCGACCCAAGCATCCAGGGATAGTGCCATGAGCGGACCCTCCACCTATGTTCCCAAGAGCGCTTTCGGAAAATGGTTTGAAAGCCGCCTGCCGATCGTCGGGCTGATCCATTCCTCTTTCGTGGTGTTTCCAAACCCGCGAAACCTCAATTATTTTTGGACCTTCGGCGGCATTCTTGCCTTCATGCTGGTCGCGCAGATTTTAACCGGTGTCGTGCTTGCGATGCATTATACGCCGCATGCCGACATGGCTTTTGCATCGGTCGAAGCGATTATGCGTGACGTGAATTACGGCTGGATGATCCGCTATCTTCACGCCAATGGCGCGTCGATGTTTTTCATTGCCGTTTACGTTCATATTTTCCGCGGTCTTTATTACGGGTCATATAAAGCGCCACGCGAAATTCTTTGGATCCTCGGCGTGATCATTTTCCTTCTCATGATGGCAACTGCGTTCATGGGTTATGTGTTGCCATGGGGCCAGATGAGCTTCTGGGGCGCCACCGTGATCACCAATCTCTTCTCGGCGATCCCTGGTGTTGGTGAAACGATCGTTACCTTCCTTTGGGGCGGTTATTCAGTCGCTAATCCAACACTGAACCGTTTCTTCTCGCTGCATTATCTGCTCCCGTTCATGATTGCGGGCGTCGTTGTCCTGCATATCTGGGCACTCCATGTTCCCGGGTCGAATAATCCCGCAGGTATCGAGAAGAAAACCGAAAAGGATACGCTGCCATTCCATCCCTATTTCACCGTCAAAGATGCTTTCGCACTTGCTTGTTTCTTGATGGTGTATGTTTGGTTTGCGTTCTACATTCCGAATTTCCTCGGGCATGCAGATAATTACATTGAGGCAAATGCGGCGGTTACGCCGTCGCATATCGTTCCAGAATGGTATTTCCTGCCATTCTACGCGATCCTTCGCGCGATCCCTGATAAGCTTCTCGGTGTGCTTGCGATGTTTGGTTCGATTGCGGTGATGGCCATTCTTCCATGGCTCGACACGTCGCGCGTTCGCTCCGGCCGCTATCGTCCTGTGTTCCAGGTGTTCTTCTGGCTCTTCGCGATCAATGCCGTCTTGCTGGGTTGGCTTGGAGCCAAGCCACCAGAGGGCGGGTATGTGATCGCTTCGCGGATCTGCACGGCATATTATTTCGCTTACTACATTATCATTCTTCCCTTGCTCGGTCTTTTTGAGACACCGAAGGCATTGCCAGCATCGATTGCCGACTCTGTGCTTGGCAAGAGTGGCTCGGCTTCTGCAATGCCCGCTGGTGCTGCACACGAGCCGAGCAAAAAGGCGTAAGGGAGCGAAGAGGAGCTAAAGCCATGACATATATTCCTTCCTTCGCGTCGCGTATTGCAGTCGCT
Source organism: Hyphomicrobiales bacterium (assembly GCA_947455645.1). GTDB lineage: Bacteria > Pseudomonadota > Alphaproteobacteria > Rhizobiales > Beijerinckiaceae > CAIUPE01. The sequence continues at coordinate 4,038 of CANGPA010000026.1, forward strand.
GTTATCGCATCATTCATGGGTGCGAGTGTCGCCTTGGCATCTGGTGCGGCCGTGCCACCGCGCAATGATTGGTCCTTTGCGGGACCCTTCGGAAAGTTTGATGAAACACAATTGCAGCGAGGCTTCAAAGTGTTCCACGAAGTCTGCTCAAATTGCCATTCCATGAACAAGCTGGCGTTTCGCACGCTTGCTCAAGAAGGCGGCCCAGGCTTTAGCGAAGAGCAGGTTCGGGCTCTTGCTGCGACTTATAAAGTCAAAGATGGTCCGAATGATAATGGCGATTATTTTGAACGTGCGGCGCGTCCCGCGGATTTTTGGCCATCGCCTTTTGCCAATAAGCAGGCTGCAGCGGCAGCCAATGGCGGCGCTGCGCCCCCTGATTTTTCGGTGATAGCAAAGGCGCGAACGTATGAGCGTGGCTTTCCCTGGTTCGTGTTTGATATCTTCACACAGTTCCAAGAGCAGGGCGTTGATTACATCTCCGCGTTGCTTCACGGTTATGAAGAAGCTCCGGCGGGCTTTACCGTCCCTGATGGCAAATATTACAATCACTATTTCCCCGGTAATGTGATTGCGATGCCACCACCGCTTCTTGACGGACAGGTGTCATATGAAAAGGGTGCTGATGGCAAGCCTCAGGCCCCCGAGACAGTGGTTCAATATGGCAAGGACGTTGCAGCCTTCTTGATGTGGGTCGCCGAACCTCATCTCGAAAAACGCAAGGAAATTGCGTTCAAGGTATTAGTGTTCTTGCTCGTGTTTGCTGGTCTTCTTTATTTCACGAAAAAGAAGATTTGGTCGGACGTTGCCGGTCACGCGTGACCGATCGCGACATAAAATTTCAAAAAGGGCTCCGGAAACGGAGCCTTTTTCTTTTTGTGCATTCGGCCTTGCCTCAACCGGCCTTGCATCGTTGAATAGGCACCTCGCGGAGTGTCAACCATGACCAAATCGATCTTGGGTATCATTGGAGGGTCGGGTGTCTATGATCTTCCCGGTCTTGAGAATTTGCACGATTTATCCATTCAAAGTCCCTGGGGGGATACTTCGGACACTTTGAAAAAAGGTAATATCGGATCCACCACTGTTGTTTTTCTACCGCGGCACGGGCGTGGGCACCGTTACGCGCCGTCCGACATTAATTATCGCGCAAACATTGATGCGATGAAGCGGGCAGGGGTAACCGATTTGATTTCACTGTCTGCTTGTGGGTCATTTCGCGAAGATCTTCCCCCCGGTAGCTTTGTTCTTGTCGATCAATATGTCGACCGGACGCACAGGCGGGAATCGAGCTTCTTTGGCAAAGGATGCGTCGCGCATGTTTCGATGGCGCACCCGGTTGGTCCAAAGTTCGGCGATCGGATTGCTGATGCCGCTTCAAAAGAGGGCATTCCGATTACGCGCGGCGGAACTTACATCACAATGGAGGGGCCACAATTTTCGAGCCTAGCCGAAAGCCTCACTTATAAGGCGGCCGGATATTCGGTTATCGGTATGACGGCCATGCCTGAAGCTAAACTCGCGCGCGAAGCTGAGATTACCTATGGTACGCTCGCGATGGTGACAGACTTTGATTGTTGGCACCCTGATCACGATGTGGTGGATGTGGCTTCGGTGATTGCAGTGATGCAAGGCAATACTGAGAAAGCCAAGAGGTTGGTTGCTCGGCTTGCTCAAGATTTCCCTCAGGACCGTGATGATTGCCCGGTTGGATCGCACAGAGCGCTTGATCATGCCATTATGACGGCGCCCTCTGCACGAGATCCCCAATTGATTGCCAAGCTTGATGCGGTTGCCGGGCGCGTTTTGAAAGCGGCCGTTAGTTGAGATAGAGTTTATTCAGGCGCATTGCCATTGGAGGACCAAGTACAAATGAATTCATCGATCTCCGATATCTTGCGCGACGCGATCCGCACGATCCCCGATTATCCAAAGCCAGGTATTCTCTTTCGCGATATTACAACGCTACTAGGTAATGCGCGCGCTTTTCGTCGGGCGATTGATGAACTAGTGCAGCCCTTCGCGGGCAGTAAAGTAGATCAAATTGCAGGTATTGAAGCGCGCGGGTTTATCTTAGGTGGAGCGGTCGCCCATCAACTATCAGCTGGTTTTGTACCAATCCGTAAAAAGGGAAAATTGCCTCACGCGAAAGTGTCGATCGCCTATTCGCTTGAATATGGTGTCGATGAAATGGAAGTGCACAAGGATGCGATCAGTCCCGGTCAGTCGGTGATCCTCATCGATGATTTGATTGCAACCGGCGGAACTGCAGTTGCCGCGGCAAAGCTTCTCCAAGGATTAGGCGCCAATGTTGTCGCCGCATGTTTTGTGATTGATCTTCCTGATCTTGGCGGCCGCGCGAAACTCGAAACGCTCGGTGTGCCGGTACGAACGCTCATTGCTTTTGACGGGCATTGAAGTGAGGCAGCAGGCATTAGGGAACAGGATCATCGTATCTTCTAAGCTCTAAGCCCTCACGCAATTCTTAATTTGCAAAGCGGAAGTGAAGAACATCGCCATCAGCAACGATATAATCTTTACCCTCTAGGCGGAACTTACCCGCTTCGCGCGCGCCCGCTTCGCCCTTATTGGCGACGAAGTCAGGATAAGCGATGGTTTCGGCGCGAATAAATCCTTTCTCGAAATCAGTATGAATGACGCCGGCGGCCTGCGGCGCCCGTGTGCCTTTGGTGATCGTCCAAGCACGGGCTTCTTTCGGGCCGACAGTAAAATAGGTGAGAAGTTCGAGCAGCTCGTAACCGGCACGGATTACGCGATTAAGTCCTGGCTCTTCAAGGCCCACCGCATCAAGATAATCTTTTTGATCGGCAATATCCATCACCGCGATCTCGCTTTCAATCTGTGCTGAGACGACAACAGCCTTTGCGCCCTCGGCTTTTGCACGTTCAAAGACTTTTGCCGAAAATCCATTGCCGTCATGCGCTGAAGACTCTTCGACATTGCAAACATAGAGAACGGGTTTTGCGGTTAGAAGATTAAGCATTTGGAATGTGCGTTCTTCTTCTTGCGACCGTTCTGCGAGGCGTGCGGGTTTGCCATCACGCAATAGAGTGAGGCAGCGTTCCATGACCGAGACTTGTTCTTTTGCTTCCTTATCGCCAGACTTGGCCTTTTTCTCAAGTGGCACAATGCGCTTCTCGAGACTGTCCAAATCGGCAAGCATCAATTCCGTTTCAATTGTTTCGATATCGGCGGCGGGATCGATGCGACCTTCAACATGGGTGATGTCGCCATTCTCGAAACAGCGCACAACGTGAGCGATGGCATCGACTTCGCGGATATTGGCGAGGAACTGATTACCCAAACCTTCGCCTTTCGAAGCGCCGCGTACGATGCCTGCGATATCCACGAATGTAATGCGCGTCGGAATGATTTCTTTCGAACCGGCAATCGCAGCAAGGGAGTCGAGGCGTGGATCAGGCACGGCAACATCGCCAACATTTGGCTCAATCGTGCAGAACGGATAATTAGCAGCTTGTGCAGCTGCTGTTTGTGTCAGCGCATTAAAAAGAGTGGATTTACCCACATTTGGCAATCCCACGATTCCACATTTAAAGCCCATGATTGTATCAGAATCCCTAGCTAAGATTGTAACTTAGATTGATATAACAAAGATCAGAAAAGATTTCATTTGTCACGGTTTATCATCGCCCCATCCCTTTGCCTTCATGGAGAGATGTATTTTGGACTGAAAATTTGAATCCTGATTAAGTACCAATAGCGCGGTGTGCTCAGCAATCACATCGCATAAGTCAGTAACCCATTCGCGTTCTTCTTTCGAGAAATCGTTAAGCACCCAGGGATGTACAGCATCTTTGTGACCAGGATGGCCGATGCCGATGCGCACGCGGCGATAGGCATTGCCGCAGTGCTGCGTGATGGAGCGCAATCCATTGTGCCCGGCATTACCGCCATCAATTTTGATACGAAGCTTACCGGGCGATAAATCGAGTTCATCGTGGAATACAATAATATCAGAAAGTTTAATTTTATAAAATTGTGCAGCTTCTTGAACCGCGCGACCCGATTCATTCATATAAGTTTCTGGCTTCAATAGAACAACCTTATCTGTGTTTAAATTTATCTCGCTCACATTCCCCTGAAAGCGATGGCGCCACGCAGACGCATGATAGCGCTTTGCTATGGCATCAATCGTCATAAACCCAACATTATGCCGATTGCCGGAATAACGTTCACCAGGATTACCAAGACCAACAAGGAGCAACATGGATTAAACTCTGCTGTCGTTGTGAATTGAACTTGAACGAAAAATTAGACCATTCAATGCGGATATCGATCGATCCCCATAATTTCGAATGCGGATAGAGCTTAAGATCGCACCTCCGAGGGATAGTCGGCTAGCAAGAAAAAGCGCGCCGCGAGATACCCGCGACGCGCTTGTGAAGTATCGCCGAAAAGAAACTTACTTCTTGGCGTCGGCTGCGGGCTTCTTCGCGGCGTCACCTGCTGGTGCCACTGCTACGGGAGTCGCCGCAGGCTCCTCATCCTTCGTGCCTTTGCCAACAATTGTAACGAGTGTGATGTCGTTCTTGTCGACGGGTACGCAGTTTGCTGGCAATTGAATGTTCGAAATGTGAATTGATTTACCAATTTCTACGCCGGTCAAATCAACCGTGAGACCATCGGGAATTGCGTCTGGCGGCACAAGCATTTCGACAGCGTGCATCACAATGTTCACGGCACCGCCGCGCTTAACGCCAGGAGAAGCGGCCTGATTGATCACGTGAACAGGAACTTCCACGCGGATCTTTTGGCCTGCGGTGATACGCAGAAAGTCAACATGAAGGGGTTGGTCACGAACAGGATCGAGTTGGTAGTCACGCGGGATCACACGAGTCTTTGCGCCATCGACTGATACTTCAAAAACTGTCGTTAAAAAGTGACCGGCAAAAATCAATTTTTTTGTCGAATTGAAATCGAGTGAGATTGCAACAGGATCGGTGCCGCCGCCATAAATGACGGCTGGTACACGTCCTGCACGACGGACTGCACGAGCGGCCCCCTTGCCGCTAGTCGCGCGGATCGTCGCCTCAATCTGCTTTGCAGCTTGGGACATGATCGGGTTTCCTTCAAAAACAAGAAGCCGCCGGAAACCGACGGCCGGGTGGTTGCGTTCCTGCCTCCAAGGGTGTCAACGGAACGCGCGTCGGTTTCCTAGCGGATAATCGTAGAGAAGACAATTGTGTTAGACCCAGAAATGAACGGCCCCAACTTTTCAGCTGGGACCGTCCTTTTTTGAAATTGCTAGATTATTCAGCCCTTTGCACGCTGACGGATCATGAAATTGTCGTAGGTATACTCGCCAATCTGGAACCAGAGATATTCTTCGTTCCGGAATGCCATGTAAGCGTCGTGCATTTTTTTGAAATTTTCATTTCCGGCAGCTATTTCCGCATAAGTATCAATGGCCGCCTTATAGCAGGCTTCCATAATTTCCGGCGTAAATGGCCTTAATTGCGCGCCGCCCTGTTGCACCAATCGCTTGATCGCAGCAGGGTTGCGGGCGTCATATTTGGCCTGCATATCGACATTCGCTTGAGCTGCCGCTGTTGTCAGAAGCGACTGATATGATTTTGGCAGCTCTGCCCATTTCGCGTTATTGATAAAGAAATGGAGAGCGGCGCCGCCTTCCCACCAGCCGGGATAGTAGTAGAAGGGTGCCACTTTATTGAAGCCGAGCTTTTCATCATCATAAGGCCCGACCCATTCGGCGGCATCGATCGTGCCTTTTTCAAGTGCCGGATAAATATCGCCGCCCGCAATTTGTTGTGGGACGGCGCCGAGTTTGGCAAGCACTTTACCCGCCAATCCGCCAATCCGCATTTTCAGGCCCTTGAAATCATCAATCGATTTGATTTCCTTCCGGAACCAGCCACCCATTTGCGTGCCGGTATTACCACCGGGCATTGAAACAAAATTATAGCTTTTGAAAAATTCATTTATGAGTTCGAGGCCGCCGCCATAATAGAACCACGCGTTCTGTTGGCGTGAATTCAAGCCGAATGGCACTGCCGTGGCAAAGGCGAAGGTCGGATCCTTGCCGAAATAATAGTAAGGCGCGGTGTGACACATTTCGACCGTGCCGTTGGTGACGGCGTCGGCAGCTTGCAGGCCCGGGACGATTTCACCGCCGGCAAAGACTTGAATTTGAAATTTATTATCCGTCGCCTCGGCGACTGCCTTTGAGAGGGTTTCAGCGGCGCCATAGATTGTATCGAGTGATTTCGGGAAGCTTGAAGTCAGGCGCCATTTGATTTCGGGTGCCGATTGAGCGATGGCCGGCTTTGCGATGGCCGTTGCGGCAAGGCCCAAACCAGCCGCTTGAACAAATTGGCGTCTCTTCATGAACATCTCCCCTTTTTCATTGTAAAATTGGCGTTTTTGCATGACTGCAATGTAACGTAAGCATGGCATTATAGGCTGTGATCATCAAGATGGATCACGCGGAGGGTATTGATTTGGCAATCATTTCTTATTTGACGACGGTGCGGGTGGATGCTGGGGCGCGGCGATTTTTGGCCGAAGACCTGAAAATGGCCGGGATCACGCAACCTATGATTGTAACCGATCAGGGCATCCGGACCGCGGGGATTTTGGACATGGTTTTGCGGGATGGCGGGCTCTCGGCCGATCTGCCCATTTTCGACGAAACCCCGTCAAATCCGACAGAAGAGGCGGCGGAACAGGCGCTTTTGCTCTATAAACAGGCCAAATGCGACGGAATGATCGCGCTGGGCGGCGGATCGGCCATGGATCTGGCCAAGGCCGTGGCGGTGATGGCCGCGCATGACGGACCTCTCGCCTCGTTTGCGGTGGTGAATGGCGGCCTTCAAAAAATCACCGCCGCGACGGCGCCAACCCTAGCGATTCCAACGACTTCCGGGACGGGAAGTGAGGTGGGACGGGGCGCGATCATCAGTTTCCGTGATGGCCGCAAGCTCGGGCTCCTATCCCCCCATCTCATCCCCAAACGGGCGATTTGTGACCCCGAACTGACGCTCGGCCTGCCGCCATTGCTGACCGCAGCGACCGGAATGGATGCGATAAGCCATTGTATTGAATGCTTTATTTCGCCCGTTGATAATCCGGTAGCGGCCGCGATTGCGATTGACGGGCTTGAGCGGGCGATCCGCGCTTTGCCCCAAGCCGTTGGAAAGCCGACGGATTTGCAGGCCCGACGGGAGATGATGATTGCCGCCATGGAAGGCGCGCTGGCCTTCCAGAAGGGGTTGGGCGCGGTGCATGCGCTCTCCCATCCCCTTGGTGGATATAGAGAATTTCGCCTTCACCACGGCACGTTGAATGCGATTTTGCTGCCGCCGGTGCTCCGGTTCAATGAGGTGGTCAGCGGCCAGACCTATCCTCGACTCAAGCAGGCGGTCGGGCTCGATCAAAAGGGTGATTTCGCGGATTTCATGGAAAACTTCGCAAAAAACCTCAAAATTCCGATGAAATTGAGCGAATTAGGGGTTCCAAAGTCAATTCTACCGGAGGTTGCACGATTGGCGATGCTGGACCACACCCATGCCACCAATCCGCGACCCGCAACCGAGGCCGATTACCTGCAGATGCTGACCGAGGTCTTCTGATAACACTTTGATTTTATGAATAAAAATAGAATTCAAACATAAAAAAAGGGGCCCATCGGCCCCTTTTTCAATGGCATTTTGTCGCAAGGCTCACTTCGTTGCTGCTTCATACATTTCAAGGACGTAATCCCAGTTGATGAGGTGCTCAACAAAGGCTTTGAGGTAATCTGGACGGCGGTTGCGATAATCAATGTAGTAAGAATGTTCCCAGACATCGACGCCGAGGATCGGCGAGGCGCCGGTGACCAGCGGGCTTTCGCCATTCGCGGTCTTAGAGACTTCGAGCTTGCCGTTTTTCACGGAGAGCCACGCCCAACCCGAACCGAACTGGGTGGTGCCGGCGGCGATGAAGTCTTCCTTGAATTTGTCGACCGAACCAATGTCGGACACAATCGCCTTTTCGATCTTGCCCGGAATGGCGCCGCCGCCATTCGGCTTCATCCAGTGCCAGAAATGGATGTGGTTGTAATGCTGACCGGCATTGTTGAAGAGGCCTGCATGTTTGCCATGCGAACCACGCACGATGTCTTCGAGCGACTTGCCCTCAAACTCGGTGCCCTTCACGAGATTGTTGCCATTATTCACATAAGCAAGGTGATGTTTGTCGTGATGATATTCGAGTGTCTCCTTCGACATATAAGGCTGGAGCGCATCATAGGCGTAAGGCAGATCGGGAAGGGTGAACATCGCGTTTTCTCCTAAAAGTCGCTGGGTGAAGATCCTGCGGATTGACCGGATATCGGCTTTCTCAATCCGGCGCTTGGCATGGTTTTAGGCGCTAAAACCAAGGCGGGCAATGCGTCATTTCAGCGAGATTTGCCGAAAAAATCCGGGTTTTGTCCGACCCTTACGCCAATTGAACACCGCCGCATGCGCAAACCAAGGGTCTAACCCTTCTCAGGGTGATTTCTGCTGCGCGCAGACGCGAGCCCATTAGCCTTTGGAGGCTTTGGACCGCCGCTTCTTGTTGCTTTTTTGACCTAGCCCCATGGTCTTAGCCAATTGCGACCGCTTATCGGCATAATTGGGCGCAACCATTGGGTAATCGGGTGGGAGGCCCCATTTGGCGCGATAGGCTTCGGGCGAGAGCTTGTAATGCGTATTCAAATGGCGCCGAAGCGATTTGAATTTTTTGCCGTCTTCAAGGCAAATGATGTAATCCGCCGTAATCGATTTCTTGATCGGAACAGCCGGTATGCCGGAATTTGATGCCGCAAATGATGGTGCTATCGAACCGTTCAACTGTTCAAGCGCGGCGTGAACTTGACCAATCAAGCGCGGCAACTCTTCGGGCGTTACCGTATGATTCCTGACATAGGCTGAGACCAATGTAACCGCGAGGCCGATGGAATTTGTTTGCTGTTCACTGGTGGTCATTTTTTAACGGGTCCATCTTTTGGTTATCTTATGCAATTGTTTAAGGTGCGCATTTGTTTTTAGCTGAGAAGCTAAAACGGGGTTTCGAAAATTTCTCTTGATTTGTCAACTATCGGAATTGCGGAATTCTAGCGATATATTAGACTATATTACGTTACGTCATATTATTTTGATAGTGGTTTCAAATCAAAATCGACTATTCAGTCGGCCTGCCTTGGGGGTGCTGTCTTGATTTTGCCTTGTCTTGATTTTGCCTTGTCTTGATTTTGCCTTGTCTTGATTTTGCCTGCACCGGTTTTGAGTATGAGGGCCGGTGGACGAAGTTATTCTTTTGGTTAGACTCCTTTTTTTTGGATTTTGGTCTTTGCAATCTCGCTGATTAAATTTTGGGTAACGTCCAATTTGGGTTATAGTGAGGTCTTGGGGAGGCCCTAATCTTTGATGATCATCAAATATCGGGATTTCCCTGAGCCGATATTATTATTTTATGAAGGGCGCGTGACCCATGAGCCAGTCCCCTCCGATCTCTAAACTGATCTTGAGCGATGCCGAATGGCGTGCGCGCCTCACACCGGAGCAATATCGGATTGCCCGCGAGCACGGCACGGAACGTGCCTGCACGGGGCCGGGTTGGGATGAAAAACGCAAGGGCGTTTATCGTTGCGTCTGTTGTCAGACCGATCTGTTTGAATCGCGCACAAAGTTTGAATCGGGTACGGGATGGCCGAGTTTCTTTCAGCCGATTGCGCCTGGCTTGATTGACGAGCATGAGGATTTATCGCTCGGCATGCGCCGCATTGAAGTACTTTGTGCCGTTTGCGATGCGCATCTCGGCCATGTGTTTCCGGATGGACCGCGGCCGACCGGCTTGCGCTATTGCATCAATGCGACGGTGCTCGATTTCATTCCGGATGAGGATTGAAACGCATGAGCGCGCCGCATCTGCTTGATCATACGCAGTCCCAACTGCTTGTGATTGATGTGCAGGAAAAATTGCTGCCGACAATTCATGCGGTGGATGCGATGATCGCGCGTGCCAATCTTGTTGTGGCAGCGGCGCGCGAACTTCAGGTGCCGATCACGCTGTCGGAGCAATATCCGAAAGGGTTGGGACCAACGCAAGAGGCCTTGCGTGTTGCTTGCGGAAACACTGCGCCGGTTTTTGCCAAGACGGCGTTTTCCTGTTTGCGGGATGAGGCGTTGCACGCGTATCTTGCCTCTCACGCCACCCGCAAGCAGCTCGTGATTGTTGGTATGGAAGCGCATGTATGCGTGTTGCAAACCGCATTGGATGCGCGCGCTGCCGGTTATGATGTGTTTGTGGCCGGTGACGCGGTTTCAAGCCGTAGCGCTGCGGATGCTGAGGCCGCACGGCATCGCATGGCGCATGCGGGTGTTACGATGATCTCTGCCGAGATGGCTTTTTTCGAATGGCTCGAACGCGCCGGCACACCAGCGTTCAAAGCGCTAGCGCCTTTGTTGAAATAAGCGCGCGGGGGAGAGTAGGGCGTAGGGCTTAGGGTGTAGGGAGTAGGGTGTAGGGAGTAGGGCGTAGGGGGTTTTTTCGCATGATGAGAAGCATCATGAAAAAATACGTCTCGAACCACATTTTACTCTTGACCGTCATGACCGCCCAACAATTCTTTAAATTACTCGGCGGTCATCCACGACTGACTTGAGTATGATTGCGGTACGTCTCAAGTCGTGGATGGCCGGGCTAAACCCGGCCATGACGAACGAAAAGGCTCGAACCACATTTTACTCTTAACTGTCATGACCGCCCAACAATTCTTTAAATCACTCGGCGGTCATCCACGACTTTCTTGAGAATGATTGAGTTACGTCTCAAGTCGTGGATGGCAGGCAACACTCTCAAAAAAATTTGGCCTGCCATGACGAACGAGAAGACACAGGGCTTTTGTGTACCGTCATGGTGAGAAAGAAAAACACCTCATCCTGAGCCGTCGCGAAGCGACGAGTCGAAGGACGTCCTTCGAGACGCGGCTTCGCCGCTCCTCAGGATGAAGGAGTAAAAACATACTCATGATGAGGCGCATTACTTTTTTTATCCTCATGGTGAGGAGGCCCGAAGGGCCGTCTCGAACCACGCGACGATTGAGCGCTCTGAACCACGCTTTAGAGCGCCTGCCCTTCGCTTACGCTCCGGGCGTTTGTCACTCAAAAAGGTCCACTGGACCTTTTTGTTTGCTTCGCAAACCGCTCCTTACCCTTCGAGACGCGGCTTCGCCGCTCCTCAGGATGAGGGAATTTATAACGCCCTCAGGATGAGTAGCAGTGCTTTTTTACCCTCATGATGAGAAGCATTGCGGCGCGCAATGCTTCTCGAACCACGGTCTCGAAACGCCATTCCCGACCGCATACGCGACGAGTTATCGATCAATCGCTCCTCTCAAGAGCGAATGATCAATCCTCGATATAAAGCGCGACCTTACCACCCACAATTTTTGGTGGCTTCGCTTTCAAATCGGCAGCATTCGCGGTGACCCATTCCCGCGCGGCAGCTGTGATGGCGTCTGATGCCTTTTCGTTCTTGGCAACCGTGACTGTGAAACCGCCCGTCTCGGTTTTGATTACGCCATAGCTGATGAAACCCTTCACGCCCCGCATCAATTTTTTGACGTCTTTTTTGCTGGCGATGATGAGATCAATCGTCTCCGCCGCGCCCTGTCCCGAATAGGTCCGAATAACCGTATGCATTTTGTTTTCCTCCCGTCACGCAACGCGTAAGAGCCCTCACCTTTTAGTGCATTTGGCTCTGTCCTCCCATGAGTACTTAACCGCACAAACAAGCGGCTCTTCGCACTCAGGCATCGGAGCCTGATCGGGGACAGAAAAAACGGCAAGCTGAATCCGTGTCATAAAACAAATATGACTGTCATAATTGAATTATGACAGTCCTAAACAGGCTTATTGCGGCGCATATAAACGGGTCAGCCTTTGGCCTTGTCCTGAATCGCCGTCCAGGTTCGTGCCGGTAAGGCAATCAAGCGTTGCGGATTGGCCGCGCGATGATTGCGTTCGCGTTCGCCGGGCACTTCAACACGGGCAAACCCCTGAGCCGGTGGGCACTCACGCAATTCCGCAAGAATCTCTTCGGCAACAGACCGCATCACATGCGGCTCCCGATAACGCGTTGTATCCAACGCCATGACGAGCCAATTCACTTCTGTGGTCACGGGGCCAAGCATCGCTTCGCAGATCAATTCGGCCATTACTGCAAGCCCGTAACCCATGGCTCCGCCCTTGGGTAAAATCGCGCCCCCATTGAAGTAATCCGCCGGATCATCCGAGGGTGCGCCCTCGCGATTGATGATCGCACCATGGGGAACTTTCGCTCCCGCCGCGCGCGCGGCATAAAGCCAGCCCCCTGCAAGGATCGAGGTTGCAAAATCAACCACAACCGGACCTTGATCACCGCCCGGAATTCCGAAGCAATAGGGATTGGTTGGCAACAGCGCTTTGCGTCCGCCATAGGGAGCCACTTGCCGCCAATTCTGCCGTCCGCCACCCCCAATGATGATGACGAGGCACCCTTCCGCGGCGCCCCGTTCCGCATAGGCGCCAAGCCGGCCCGTATGCCCGACGTGACGCACAGGCACGGCCGCAAGTCCTAAATTTTTTGCAAGTCCTGAATTTTTTGCAAGTCCTGAATTTTTCGCAAGTTCCGCGTTTCTAGCAAGCGCCACGCAATGATCCACCGCCAACCGCATCGCGGGGATACCAATGCCGCCGCAGCCATCCACTGCATCGCCACTGCGCGGATCAGAGCGAATGACCGCTGTCGCTTTGGCATCCATCACGCCCGCCTTGAATTGATCCGCATATTGCATCACCCGCATGACACCATGGGATTCAACACCGCTCAATTCGGTGTCGATCAGATGTTCAGCCACTTCGCGCGCGGTCTCCGGCGCGCATCCCGCCTGATGAAGGATATGCTCGAGCAGCGTCTGCACTTGTGGTGCGGGAATCATCACACGATCGGAGTGAAGCGTTAGCTTGCTGTGTGACGCAACAGAGTTGGAATCAATAGAGTTTGGATCTTGGGTCATCACAACGCCTTTTGGATGGGAGCAAACGCAGTTAGGCCAAGCACCGCTTTAATCCGCAAAGATACGCCCGGCGCGATCTTCAATTTCGACCCACCAGAGATCAGAATCAAATTGTTCTTCACGCATCATGCGGGCATTGACCGTCAGCGCATCGCTGTCTTGAAGCACACATTCAAATTGGCGCGCGGGGGCGTTTATATCTGCGTCTTCATCCAGACGCGGCGGCGCAGGCGCATAAAGGCTGATCCGCCCATCAAGATAATCTACCGAAATGAAAATCGCGCCGGCTTCCCCCGCGCCGCGGCGTCGTAATACCGCGCTCGCATGCGCAAGCGATGCGCGCCTTAAAATGGCGGCCACAACAAGATCTGAGCGAAGACGGGTCAAACAACCTCAATCGACCGGAAGGCCCGACGCTTTGGCAAGTTGCGCTTTGGTCAAAGCATCAAGCTCGCCCGACATCGTCAATTTGCGCTCTTTCTGAAAGCGCATCAACGCATCATGGAACACTGGTGATTTCAGCCCGTCAATCGCACCGCTGAAATAACCCAGCACCAACAGCGCGCGCTCGGCCGAGGCAATCGAGGCATCGACCGGATCGGGACGACGCGGTGGCGCCGGCACCGCGGTGTTATCTGCGGAAGATGCGCCCGTCACCGCTTGTTTGAAGGCTCCGACAAGATCCGGAAACAAGGCGGCGCGATTGCCGTGCTGCAAATAAAGCGCATTCGTCACAAAGGCGATGATGATTGCGATGAGACCAATCAGCGGCAGGCTGCGCGCGGGCGCAAGCAAACTCCGCAGAGGCGAACGGCGCCGCGTGTCCCGCGCGTGAGAGTCATCATAATCATGATCGGTGTGATGGTCGTCATCAAACACCGGTTCACGTCGCATCGCACGCTCACGCATGGCGACGACCTCCGACCGCCACGCGGCGACGGTCGTGGAACGGCAGTGCTTGCGCCTCTTCAAGCGGGAAACAGACGGTCACGCGCGTGCCTTCACCGGGCCGGCTTTCAATCTCGAGCGTGCCGTCATGATGGCGCACAAGATCGCGCACAATCGCAAGGCCCAAGCCCTGTCCTTGCGCATCCGCCGCGCGTCCCGCACGTCCGCGATAACGCGCTTCGGTCAAACGCGGCAGATCTTCCGCGTCAACACCGATGCCGTCATCGGCAATCATCAGCGCCAAGGTCGGACCATTTTGATGCAAGGTCACACGGATGTCGCTTTCAGGTGAAAATTTGATCGCATTGGACAGAAGATTGATCGCGATCTGGCGCACGCCACGACGATTGCCCACAATGCGCGGCAAATGCGGTGCCAGATGCGCGGTGATGCGCGCGCCTTTGGCATCGGCATCGGCTTTAACCATCGCAATGGTTTCCTCAAGCAGGGCGGCAAGATCAATGCGATCCATTGTATCTTTAGTGCGCGTGCCTTGGACAAGATCATCGACAAGATCGAGCATATGCCGCGCCGACACGCCGATCATGCGCGCATAATCGGCATGACGCGGATCATCGACCGCCACAAGAGTGGGATCGGATAAACAATCCGCAAAGCCAACAATCGCGGTCAGAGGCGTGCGCAATTCATGACCCAGTTGCGCTTGCTGTAGCGCGAGCGTTTCGGCTGTTTCGTTTTTGCGCTTGGCGACCGGTTGCGGCGCAGGGCGATAAAGCGCGAGGATTTCGCCTTCGCCATGTGCAACACCGGCGACCGATCTCGGTGCCACGCGCTGGAAGCGCACCACCGCATCGCGATAGGGATCGGCGGGATCATGGCCTTCCGCATCCGCTTCCGCCCGAATGCGAATCTGCGTTTCAACCGCTTTCGCGCCGTGACTTGCATCCGACAGCGCCTTCAAAAACAGCGGCGCGCTCGCAAGATGCAAGCGTTCGATCACGCTGGTCTCGCCCAAACGATCCGCATCAATGCCCAAAAAGCGGCAGAATGTGTGATTGGCCCCGATGATTTTGCCGCTCGCATCATGGCGCGCCAAGCCGCCATCGACCAGCGCCGCCGCACCCCGCCACCGGTCTTCTTCGCGCGTCGCCCGGAAATCGGCGCCGAGCAGCAAATCAAGCGCGGCCATTGCCCCGCCCACGACACCCGCCCCGCCGATCAAAGCAAAGGCCACCATCGCCGATGGCGGCACGCTGGGCGCGGTCAGGAACGACAAAAACGCGGCCAGCACAAACAGGCCGCCACTGCGTAGCGCGCCAGCTTGGCCTTGCAACAACGCGCTTTCAATCACGAGCGGCATCAGCAAAGCCAGCGACGAGGGCCCGCCCGCGAGCACCGGAATAAAAGCGAGGCTTAATTGCGAGAGCATAAGCCCCGCACGAAAGCCGCCGAGCTTTGACACACCCACGGCAATCACGAGCTGGAAAAAGCAAATCATGCCGATCATCGCCACGGCCGCCGGCACGAGCGTGGGCATAGCGAGATAGAGAAGAATTTGAAACAGCCCGATCATGGCCACACCAATGCGCGTGCCGATCAACCAGCGATGCGCGGTATAAGCGGGCGTATCGCGCGCAATCGTGGGATGCACAAGATCACCCGTCCATTGGACGGCATCCATCCCGATCCGATCGATCCTTGCTGTCATGGCCTCGTCACGCATAATGCCTCCAACGCGCGAACGACTCGGTTTTTGTTCGCGTCAGAGGTCAGACTGCCTGATCGTGCTTAAGCCTTCCCTAAACGCTTTGATCGCTTTTGAGCGATCATTCCGAGACTGTTAACAAAACGGTCGAAAGTCTTAACAAAACGGCGAAAATAAGCGTCATTTTTCACCATTGCTTAACCATCTTTGCAATCTATGCGTGTCTCATCGCGCGCGCTGCCGCATGGTGTTTTTGAGAAGGCTGTGCGGGTCCCGTTCTGGGTACATGGTCCATCACTTTTGCCAGATTGAATTGGGACTTGGTTGCGTCGCTCATGGGTTATGTTGTCAAATCCGTTGCTGTGATCGGCCTTGTCTATTTGGCCTCGCCTCTGCGCCCGCCTTTGCCCGATTGGCTTGCGCGCCCGGCAAATCTCGCGTCTTCCACACTCATTCAATCGAACAAGAGCGGTGAGGCGCCACCCAACCGGATTGCAACGGTCTCGCCGTCGTCGGCGCCGAGCATGATCAGCATTGCCGACTTGAAAGCGACGATGGAAACCGCAACCCATGCGGTGAAAGCCACCTGCACGGGCCATGAGAAAACCTGTCTTGATGTCGCCTCTCATGCTTTGAAAACCGCCGGTGACGGCGATCTCCTCGCCGCTTTGATTGGCGCGGATCCGGCTCACGCGCAAAATGCCGATGCACCATCCGAACGCGTGGCAGAAGTCAATTCGGCGCCGCTTATTCCCCTGCCGCCGCGTCGCGACCCCGTACCGCCAACGCAGAAAAAAATTTAATCCCACCCCGAAAGCGCCGCATAAGCGCGCGGTCAGTGTCGTTTTGATTTCCGCCCACCGAGAAACCGGTCTAAACCGGAGGCGGTGAAATCAGAGTCGGGGCCAATGGCAGCAAATTTCAACGAGATCATGGACAATTTCGGCTTCCTTGAAGATTGGGAAGACCGTTATCGCTATCTGATCGAGCTCGGCAAAGATTTACCGCCTCTGTCCGAAGCCGAGATGACCGAAGACCATCGCGTCAAAGGCTGTGCGAGTCAGGTTTGGGTCATCACGGAAATCGATCGATCGGGTGTCGAGCCTATTCTCACCTTTCGTGGCCAAAGCGATGCGCATATTGTGAAGGGCCTTGTGGCGCTCACTTTGGCTTTATTCTCGGGCCGCACACCGCGCGAAATCTTATCGATTGATGCGCTTGATCTGTTTCGACGCATCGGGCTTTCCGAACATCTCACGCCGCAACGCTCCAACGGTGTGCGCTCGATGGTGGATCGCATCCGGCGGGATGCAATGACCACCACAAGCGCATAGACGTAGAAGACGTTTATTCACAAACAGAGCGCGCGGTCACTCTGTCCACACCGCAATGCCTGCGGATGACACTTTGCCGCGCGCCTCATTGCTTAAGCCATAATGCTGCGCAAGGCGTTCAAGCCCAAAAGTGAGAATGAGCTTGGCCGAGCGTGGCGGCCATCCGCGTTCGCGCTCCACAACGTCGAGCCCTTTAAGAAAACAGCATATATCGATCACGGGTCCGGCAAGATCAGACCCCATCGTCTCGATCGCCTTTCGCATCCGGGCGCGTGCAGCGATCATTGCATCACTGGCATGGGATTCACGCCCTGTGCGTGACGAAGATCCCATACCAAACCGCGACCAATCCACGCTCACGCGCGGCGACAATCCCGAGCGCTCGAAATCCGCACGTAACCGCTCGCCCGCGGCAAAGGCCGCAGGTTCGATCAAGGCTTTACCATTCGATCCCTTGCGCCGCGCGAGCCAAGCCAGCGGGCTTTCACGCCGGTCAATCAACACGTCGCGACGCCCTTCGGGCATATCGATCGAGGCAAGTTCGAGTTGCGCGCGGTGAGGACCGGACGTGTCATGATGTTCGGCTTCTTTTTGATGGGTTTGCGCCTGGTGCGCTGCGTTTTCATCGGCGCGTGCGGCAAACACCGTGCACCCCTCGAGCGAAACAAGCAGCCGCGGTGCGCCACCGGAAGAAACCCACGCGGCCAATCCGCGTGTAACAAGCGCTTCTCCCGTTCGCGCACGCACCATCGAGACCGCGAGCGTGATACCTTTTTGTGTTTTCGCGAGTGCCAGATACCCCTCGCGCAAAGCGGTTTTACCGAACGCGCCGTCTTCGGCCAAAATCGAAAGACAGCGCCGCTCTTCGGTTGAAAGAGCATTCCAGATATTTTTCGAGTCATCCACGGTCCGCACAGCGCTCATCGGGCAAGCTCCCATCTTCCCTAAGGTCAAGATGCGCTAGGCTAGAGACAAATCCTGCCGCTTGTCAAGAATTTTATGATATTTTTCCTAAAATAAGGACGTGGTTCGAGACGCATGGTGTTCCGCGATGCTCCTCACCGTGAGGCTAAAAAAGAAGTCATCGTCCTGAATCGGATGGTTCTGGGCTTTTTTTGATTTTTGAAATCCGGAATCTTGTCCATGCCGTATTGATCAACGTTAGGTTCAGTGGAGTTTGTTCGATGAAAAGATATCTGCATCGTGTTTCGATGATTTCTACAATCGCGGTTTTAGGTTTTGCTTCAACTGCATGGGCTTTGGATGATGGATGGTATGGCGCAAAATCCGCGACCGGCGCATGTACCGAGCCGATGATGCGTTCGACCGTGGCCGTCGATCAGGGAGCTCCGGTTTCTTTATCTTTCACGAGTGAATCATTTTCATTCCCTAACCCGATCAAGCCTTCAAAGACGTCGAAGAACACGAAACTGACGGGTAGCGGAGAGCAGTTTGATGTTTCTATCGCTGAAATTGCAAAGAACAAACTCACAATCAAACTGATCGGCGGTGAATGTGCAGGCGCACAAGTCGTTTACGAGCCGAAAAACACCAATTAATTTTTTTCCTCATCATGAGAAGCGGCGCGGTAATTCCTTCCCTCATCCTGAGGAGCGGCGAAGCCGCGTCTCGAAGGGTAAGGAGCGGTTTGCGAAGCAAACGAAAAGGTCCAGTGGACCTTTTTGAGTGACGAACGCCCGGAGCTTAAGCGAAGGGCAGGCGCTGCAAAGCGTGGTTTATAGAGCTCACTTGTCGCGTGGTTCGAGACGCATTGCTCACGCAATGCTCCTCACCATGAGGACAAAAAAAGCAAATGATACTCACCATGAGGATGTTATAAATTTCCTCATCCTGAGGAGCGCCGTTAGGCGCGTCTCGAAGGGTAAGGAGCGGTTTGCGAAGCAAACGAAAAGGTCCAGTGGACCTTTTTGAGTGACGAACGCCCGGAGCTTAAGCGAAGGGCAGGCGCTGCAAAGCGTGGTTTATAGAGCTCACTTG